>JAFTEU010000108.1 GCA_017453505.1 Muribaculaceae bacterium | reverse complement strand
GGTGCTGGATGCATATATGGTGTTTGGTGGCGTGCCGTTGTACCTGACTATGCTGAAGAAAGATCTGAGTCTTGACGCAAACATTGACAATCTGTTTTTCCATGAGGGCGCACCTCTCAAGGATGAATATGATTTCCTGTTTCGCTCGCTTTTCAAGGATTCTGACTTTTATAAACGTGTCATTGATGCCATCAGTAAAAAGAACATGGGCATCAGCCGTCAGGATATCGCCAAGGCGGCAAAGGTTAGCGAGAATGGGATCTTGACCAAAGCATTGAAGAACCTGATCAGTTGTGACTTCATCCGCAAATACAACGGCTTTGGGAAACGGGAACGTGACAGCTTGTACCAGTTGACCGATCTCTCGATACTTTTCCACAAGCGTTTTGTAGAGAGATATAACGGAATGGATGAACACCATTGGTCAAATACGATAGACCATCCGTCACGTCGGACTTGGACCGGCATTGCATTTGAACAGGTGTGTCTGCTTCATATTCCTCAAATCAAGCAAGCATTGGGAATTGCCGGGGTTCAGACCGAAGTGTGCTCATGGCGTTATGCAGGCGATGAATACACGAGTGGTGCCCAGATAGACCTGCTGATCGTGAGGAGGGACAAGACCATCAACCTATGCGAGATGAAATATGCTGATGGAGAATATGAGATCACCAGCAAATACGCAAAAGAGCTCCGAGACAGAAAAGCCACATTCCGCAGTGTCACAGGTACTCGTCATGCATTACACCAAACTATGGTCTCGCCTTACGGAATTAAGCGCAATGCAAATGCTTATATGGCAGATCAAGTAGTAACACTCAAGCACCTTTTCGCCGAGAAGATATAGAGCTATAAGTCCAAAAAAAATCGAGTTATAGCTCACTTGGGTGAGTGAAAGTGGTCCAAGTTGCACGAGTTTTTGTGCTCGATTTTCCTTTAAAATCGCAAGTATAACTTGATATTATGGATGAATATATGTCTGTTTGACAATAAATTAAAGGAAATTTTGATAGAAAGCTCTAGTTTAAGGTTCTTTTCTCACTTGTGGGCTCACGAGTTTGATCCTGAGTAAAAAGAAAAGAAAATAATAAGTACAATCGATGCAGATCACTGGGATTCAATCGATTGTACTTATTGTATTTATTGTCTTCCTTCTATGTTGTTTGAGTTGTCGTTAAAACAGAGCAAAAGTTGTCGTTTTAGAAGGGTTTCTCGTCGGTGCCGGTGAAGGACTGGAACAGGGAGTTGGCCAGGCTGGACGCACCGATGCGGAAGTAGCGGTTGTCAAGCCACTTCTCGCCCAGGACTTCCTTGACGATGGTGTAGTACTTCACGGCATCCTCGGTGGTGCGGATGCCACCCGATGCCTTGAAGCCGACCATGCGGCCGTGCTGCACAAAGTATTCCTTGATGCACTGGCACATCACGTAGGCGGCTTCGAGCGAAGCGCCGGGATAGATCTTGCCCGTCGAGGTCTTGATGAAGTCGCAACCCGAGTACATCGACAGGATGCTGGCACGGCGGATGGCCTCGGCACTCTTCAACAGGCCGGTCTCGAGGATGACCTTCAAGGGACGTTCGCCCACGACTTGCTTGATCTCGGCGATCTCGTCGCTCAGTTCCTCGTAGGCCTCATCCTTGAAGTAGCCCACGTTGAGGACGATGTCCACCTCGTCGGCACCGTCGGCGATGGCCAGGGCGGTCTCGGCAATCTTGGTCTCGATGTGGGCCTGGCTGGCGGGGAAGCTGGCGCTGCACACGGCCACGTCAACACCGCTCACCTCAAGCGTGCCACGCACCACTGCGGCAAAGTTGCTATATACGCAGATGGCGGCCACATTCTTGTACTGGGGATAGTTGTTGTCAAAGTCGTTGACCCGTTGCACAAACCGAGCCACGCTACGCTCGCTGTCGTCGGTGGCGAGGGTGGTCAGGTCAACGCAGTTCAGCAGGAACTGCTGCACCTCGGGGGTGTTGTTCTCGGCAGCGTGCTTGTCGATGATTTCCTGCACGGCGGCGCTAACGGCGGCATCGTCGGTGGTGACGCCCGACTGGCTGATGGCGGTCATGTACTTGTCCATGGGCTTGTGCTCGTGGTCGTGATGATGTTCGCAGCCACAGCCGCAGTGTTCATGTTCGTGATTACTCATAGTTGATTGATATTTATTGGTTAGTAAGTTTCTCGTTATCCAGGTGGCGGTGGCTGTCGCGGCTGGTCTTCTTGGCAAAGTTGCGCTCCAGGGCGGCATCCAGGTCTATACCCGTCTGGTTGGCCAGGCACATCACCACCCACATCACGTCGGCCAACTCGTCGGCCAGATCCAGGTCGTCGCCTGGCTTGCTCGACTGGTCGCCATAGCGCCGGGCGATGACACGGGCCACCTCGCCCACCTCCTCGGTGAGGACGGCCATATTGGTCAGCTCACTGAAGTAGCGCACGCCATACTGTTTAATCCAAGCGTCAACACGCGCTTGCGCCTCTTGTATTGTCATAGTGATGGCAAAGGTAATACTTTTTTTTTAGTTAGAAGTGAGGAGTTAGGAGTTAGGAGTTAGGAGTTAGGAGTTAGGAGTTAGGAGTTAGGAGTTAGAAGTTAGAAGTGAGGAGTGAGAAGTGGGGAGTGAGGAGTGGGGAGTGTTTTTTTTCCTTTCTTTACCAAAAATAATGGGGAAAACATTTTTTCATGTCGGCGGATTGTGCTTATTTTGCATTTTTTTTCATTACTAACCCAACACATTCATGAAAACTATCTTGCGTTTCTTAGGCTTCGACGAAGCAAAACACAACGTGAGGACTGAGCTGTTAGCTGGCCTCACGACGTTCCTAACCATGAGCTACATCCTCGCCGTCAACCCGCTCATCCTGGGTGATGCTGGTATGGACAAGGGAGCCGTCTTCTCGGCAACCGTTGTGGCTGGTGCCATTGCCACACTGGTCATGGCATTCTATGCTCGCCTTCCTTTTGCCCTGTCCTCGGGCATGGGACTGAATGCATTCTTTGCTTACACGCTGGTGCTCGTCATGGGCTTCACCTGGCAACAGGCACTGGCTGCTGTGTTTATCGAAGGTGTCGTGTTCATCTTGCTAACGGTCTTCAAGGTGCGTGAGGCCATCGTGAACGCCATCCCGCTGAACCTGCGCTACGCGATCTCGGTGGGCATCGGCTTGTTCATCGCGTTTATCGGCTTGAGGAACGGTGGTATCATCGTCCAGAGTGATGCCACGGTAACGACACTCGCGCCCTGGACGGCCAAATCAGTCCTAGCCATCGCAGGCGTCATACTGGGCTGCGTGCTGATGGCGCTCAAAGTGCGCGGTGCCCTGTTCTACACCATCATCGCCATGACGCTGATAGGCATCCCCCTCGGAGTAACGCAGATTCCCGAGGGGTTTTCTATTCTCAGTTTGCCCGCCTCGATCGAGCCCGTAGCCTTCAAGCTGGACTTCTCGCGGTTCCTGAGCCTGGACATCGAGTACTACATTATTGTGTTCACCCTGGTGTTCATGGATCTCTTTGACACGCTGGGCACACTCATCGGCGCATCGACGAGTGCCGGCATGGTTGACAAGAACGGCCGCATCCAGGGACTGAACCGCGCGCTGATGGCCGATGCCATCGGTACCACCTTCGGAGCCCTCGCCGGCACATCGACCGTTACCACCTATGTGGAGAGCACCACGGGTATCGCCGCTGGTGGCCGCACGGGCCTCACCTCGTTCACGGTAGCCATACTGTTCCTCGTGGCACTGTTCTTCTCGCCCTTCTTCCTGATGATTCCTGCCGCAGCCACGACAAGCGCCCTGGTACTGGTGGGTGTGCTGATGATCCGCACCATCACCAAGATTGACTTCAGTGACATCACCGAGGCATTCCCCTGCTTTGTCACCATCCTGATGATGCCCTTCACGGCCAGCATTGCCGAGGGTATCGTGCTGGGTATGCTCAGCTATGTGCTGGTAAAACTGTGTACCGGACGTCATCGCCAGGTGTCGGTGGCCATGTATATCCTGGCAGTGTTCTTTGTGCTCAAGTATATAGCACCCCTGTTTTAATCTAAAGTGGCGAAGCTACTTTAGAAACTTGAGGAGGAGAGAGGAGTGAGGAGGGAGTAGAGTGCCTTGCCAACCGTTCAGGTGGCCAAAACCATAGAGCTTGAAGGGGCTTTCTTGACCAATTCCCGTTCTTCAACCTCTAATCCTCTAATGATCAAGCAATAATCACTTTATAAACTTGAATAACCGATAAATGTCACTCTTTAAAAACCAAACCAACAAAATGAAAAAGCAGATTCTCTTTGCCATGCTGATGCTCATGGGCATGGCTGTGCAGGCACAGGACGTGCAGCTGCACTATGACTTCGGTCGCAACATCTATCCCAACGAGGAGGCTGGCCGCCAGAAGGTCACCATGACCCTGGAGCAGTTCAAGGCCGACAAGTGGGGCTCGTGGTTCTACTTTGTGGATCTCGACTTCAGCCGCAAGTTCACCGAGGGAGCCTATGCCGAGATCTCGCGCGAGTTCAACCTCAGCAAGAAGGTGCCCATCGCCGCCCACGTTGAGTACAACGGCGGTCTTAACCGCTTCGGCAGCTTCCAGCAGGCAGCCCTGGTGGGTGCCGCATGGAATGGACACTCGGCAGATTTCTCCAAGACCTACTCCATCCAGCTCATGTACAAGCACTACTTCAAGAGCGATGAGTACACCAGCAATTATCCCAGTTTCCAGCTCACTGGCGTGTGGGGATTGAACTTTGCCAAGGGCAAGGGCACATTCTCGGGCTTCATCGACTTCTGGCGCGGCGAGAAGGCCAACCGCCACGGCAAGCTCGTGATCCTGACCGAGCCTCAGCTGTGGTACAACGCTACCTCGCACTTCAGCGTCGGCTCTGAGATTGAGATCAGCAACAATTTCATCTACAACACCTACAACGACAAGACGTTCTTCATCAACCCCACCCTGGGCGTGAAGTGGAACTTCTAGGATATTCAAGTTTTTAAAGTAGCTTCGTCACTTTAAAAACTTGAAGAGGAGTGAGGAGTGAGGAGAGTGCTATGCCAACCGTTCAGGATGCCAACACTTCCAGCAATTGAAGGAGACTTCGACACTAATTCCTGTTATGTGGCCTCTAATCCTCAAAAAGATAAAGTGATTACCACTTTAAAAACTTGAAACAATAGAAATACTGATGAAGCATTGCTACGGTGTGTCCGTAGCAATGCTTCATTTTTTCCATAATTGTCTGGAGAAAAATCGCCGTGGTTCCATAAACTCTTCGATATCAATGCCTTTTTGGCGGTTACGCATGAAGGGACTTTCTCCGGACACCCTAATGATTATTTTCATTACGTTGCTGGCTTTTTCCCGCACGCAGGGCGGATAATACAAGCGGTGGATTATCGGTTCACTATTATCCGCTAAAGCGCTCCCTGCTCGATGCGCACGCAGATGCGCTCGATCATGGCATCCTGCTTGTTCTTGTTCGGGTGGTACCCTGCCTTGAGGCTCGCACCGAAGAACTTGCTGAAGGTCTGCCAGAAGCCGGCCCTGAAGGTTCCCAGGAAGGCCTTCAAAATGCTGTAGCTGCTCTGGTTGGTCTCGCGGTTGATGAGCTTGATGAGCAGTTTGCCCTGATTCTTGGTGAGCTTCTTCATCTGCGGCTTGTATTGCTCGAAGAGCTCCTTCTCAAACCGCTTGAGGTAAGCCTGCTTCTGCTTCTCGGTCTGGTAGGTGTCGATGTACTCATAGGTCTCGAGCAGTGTGGTGCTGATGAGCTTGGCATAGGGGAGCGTCTTCTTGATGTCGCGCACCGTCTTCCAGTACTGTTTCTCCTCGGCCTTGTTGCGGAAGCGCTCGTGCGGGTAGATGATGATGGGGTTGAAGACGATCATCGCCAGCGTGTCGCCCGTCGATGGCTCGATGAAGTGGTAGTAGCCGGCAAAGGTCTTCTGCAACACCGAGGGCAGCTCGATGTTGTCGAGCGGGTCGTTGACAGCAGGGGCGGCATGCGCCTGGGCACCCGTCAAGGCCGTGAGGGTCACGGCAATAGCCAGTATGAAGAATAACCGTTTCATCTCTTGACGGCAAAAGTAGAATAAAGAAATGAATCCAAGCAAGAAATGGATGTTAAATTGTCTTTATTGTAGCTTTATGGGCTGGGAATGCATGTGCACAACTCACTTGATGAGGCGCAGAAATCCCGCATAGGTCACTGTGGCACCGATGCAGACACCACGAGCCTCGGGGATGAAGCCGCTGCACCGGGCATGGGTGACAAAGGGTGAGATGCGCACCGATGACGTGTAATGGCCCTGCTGGTCATCGCCACCGAGGGGGCTGTCCACCAGCTTGCCGTGCAACCTGATGTCAATATCCACACTGGCCATCCAGCCCACGCTGCTCTTGCCAGTTGCGGTCACATTATCGATCACGGGGCGCTCGATGCCCTCGTCGTCTTTCTGGTACTTGATGTCGTTGAGCTCCCAGGACAGGTGGTTCCAGCTCAAGCCCAGCATGGGTGTCACCGACACCTTGCCCCGTCGCCACGCGGTGTAGCCGAGCTGGAAAGTCAGACCCACCAGGGTGGGGTTGGCCGTAGCGTTGAGCTGCGCGTCGCGGCCCTGATCGTCAATGATGGCATAGGGGTTCTTGTTCTTGAACGACGGCTGGCCATAGGCCACATCGGCCTTGAACCTGAAGCGGTTGACCTCGGCGTTGAGGCCACCCGTGAACAGCGCGCACGCCTTGATGTTGTCGCCCAGCGAGCTTGTCGGTGCCATTCCGCCCAGGCCCACCTCGAAGCCCAATCCCCAGCCATTGTATAACGACTCACTGCCCTGGGCGCGAAGGGCGGCAGGTATCAGCGTGAGTATCGCTAGAATTATCAATATCGTCCGTTTCATCGCATTATCTTCTTTTAGTCATATAATTAACGGACAACTGCCGTTAAAATTGTCAAGCAAGTCCCGTGAGCACCACAAGTAGCCAATTCCCTGTCATGCCACAGTTAGAGTATCTCTTATCTTTTATCTCTTATCTCCCATGGTTTTACCACCACAGGCTGCGGTAATACTTGTGGTAGAGCGAGAGGCCCTCGCTGATGGGCTTGAGCGACGCCTTGGCGGCGCGCTTGAGGTCGGCCAGGTCTTCCTCATTGTTCCAGATGGCCTTGATATAGGCCTTGTATTCGGGCGTATCCTCCTCGGTCTGGCAGGCGATGCGCTCAAAGGCATAGATTATCTTGTCCAGAATCTCGTCCCACTCCTCACGGGGCATATTCAGGCGAGGGGTGCGCTCGCAGTGCTGCTTGTAGGCCATCAAGCGAGGAAGGATGAACCGGGCGATTGTCACGTCGAGGTCGTAGAGCTCCTCGACATCAAGATTTTGGGCGATTGCTTTGGGATTGTATTCGTTCTCCATATTAATTGAATTGAGAGGTGATCGTTTCAGGTAGCAATATTACTCATTTTCCATGACATAGCAAAGAAATATGGCTAAAAAGTGTTTTTCAGTTTTCAGGTGTCAGTTTTCAGTATTCAGCGGGTGGGCCTCACGCGAAGGCGCGAAGGCGCAAAGTTTTTTCAGTTGTCAGTCGTCAATTGTCAGCAGGCGGATGCCAATTCCTAATTCCTAATTTCTAATTCCTAATTCCTATTTGCCATCCGGTGGGGAACGCTTTTTAAAAACAACTCATTCAACTTAAACAATTGGCATCCGCGACCTTCTTAGCAGGCGGATGCCAATTCCTCATTCCTAATTCCTAACTGATTCCTCCGCGGCGGGCATGGAATCGGATTCGTGAGTGCGCTATCTCACGAGGATCTTCTTGCCCTGGAGGATGTCGGTAGACACCAGGCTACTTGCTATGCACTGGACGTATCGACATGTGGAATGCCCGCAAATGATTCACGAACATGCCGCCAGGGGCCTTGATGGGCGTTTCAACATTGGTATGAAACCTGAATGCCCAAGCCTGGATGACATCAGGGTTGATGTCATAACCACGGGGGCCGAAGTTATCGGTGCGGTCACAGATGGATGAGGTCCAATAGAAACCAGCGTAGTTCACACTGAATGGTCCTTCCTTGAAATGTCCGTCCTCAGCTTCACTGTCGTCATACTCCACACTATCGCCATAGATACCAGCCAACGGCAGGATAATGCTGTTGCCATTCGGGCCAATCACCTCATACCACTTGACTCCGTCCTCCTCGCGAACCACCCAGGTGCATAGACGATTCAGCTCTCGGGCTTCTTCAATGCTGGGGGTGCGCCAGCCTTCTCCCCAGTGTACGGTCACCACATCCTGATCGGTGCCTCCAATTTCTTTATTGGCTGGTGTGATTCCCCCATAGTTGTCACTGTTCCAGGTATAACCGTTCTCGTCCCAGCCGATACCGTCAGCCGACCACAATTCTCCTGTCGGATCTCCCCAACCAAAATAGCCGCCGTACTCCTTAGGTGAGGAGGCTCCCAGATTGCAGCTTGACCATAACACCGATAGCCCCAGGTCAACGGCCTCGACACTCTCGGGCTGTTCCAGAGAGAACACTGGAATCTGTTCAGGTATCGCCACCCTGTGAGGTGGATTGCCTTTTGGCTCATCATCGCTTGAGCAGCTCGTGAAGCCAACCATCACAATAGCCAGCATACACAACAATTTCATGCTTCTTTTCATAATAATCAAAATTTCAGGTGAATAATAATTTTACGTTTCTCTAATCTTTTGGATATAAATCTTCTTCAATGCTTGAAATTAAACATCTTGAATCATTCTTTAAGTTGAACTCATTTATTATAATGACTCTATTTTCCACTTCAAGTTTAACCGAAACTGCCACAAGAACTATCATTTCTCGGCGACAGTCTCTATAAGAAGATTATCTCGCCTTCAATGCGGGACGTAGTCCTGCGCCTTCAGCTGGGTCATGCCCAGCAGGGCCAAAATCATTAAAGTCAGAATTTTTTTCATTTTCGTTTTGATTTTATTTGTTGAACATATTAATGAATCTCTGGAATATATGTTGTTTTTGTCTTTTTCTGCTCTTGGTGGATTTGC
>JAFTEU010000107.1 GCA_017453505.1 Muribaculaceae bacterium | reverse complement strand
AATATCCGCAATTAGAAGAGAAAATGCAAAAATAGGCTGCCGAATGGCAGCACAAAACTTATCATTAACTTAACAGCCTAGGACGGTTCTTTTGTCCCACTTTTTTCATTTTTTCACTCTTTACACATGCACGCGTGTTTTTCATCTCGACAGCCCACGAACATGTGGAATGAACGGAAATGGTGGAGAACACACGCACGCGTGAAAGGCGCGGAAAAGCGGAATGGTTTGAATGACTATGGTCGCCGATGCTAATTGAATACTTCAATACAGACTATTCTTTCCACTTTTTACACTTTTTATATATATAAAGTGAAAAAGGTGGAAAGAATAGTTTATATCTCCAGCAGGGAATAATACTTACTGTCGTTAGTCAGCAGTATGCCCTCATCCTTCGCTTTGTTGAGCAATTGATAGGCTCTTGTAGAGCCGACACCCAGCTTTGTCTGTATCAGGTTGATCACGTCGGTGCTTCGCAGGGGCACCGTGAAGCCCTCAAAGCACTTGGCCAGCTTAGCATGCAGCTTGGCCTTGTCTTCCTGTTTTTTCTCCTCCAGTTGCTGTTGGCGATCGGCCACAGCGCTCAAGGGGATGCCATCGGCATCAAGCTTGAAGCAGATGTCCCCGCAGGTGCGGTGGCGCGTCGGGCCGTGCTTCACTTCAAACACGTTGTCGTGTTTCTCGACGGTGAACACGTCGCTGCACTTCTGATAAAGCAGGGTGCCCAGGTGGCCCTTCATGTTAGTGTCCAGCAGGCTCTTGTTCTGGTGCATGACCACGACAATGCAGCACTTGTACTCGTTGGCCATCGCTGCCAGCTTGCTCACGATGTCCTGACTCTCGATCACGTCGTTGTAGTTGTAAACCAGGTCGGCGATGCCGTCGATGATGACCAGATCGGGCTGCTCGTGAGCAATACAACGGCAGATGATGTCATAGCGGGACGGTGACGCGGTGCGCCCGACCTCGCTATCGATGGGCGCTGCCTGCAGGCATGCCACCTTATAGTCCTCGTGACGGCTCTCGGGTGTCATGGCATCGATGGTCTTCTGCACTCGCTGGGTGTCGGTGTAACACTGTTCGGTGTCAAAGAACAGTGCCCGACCTCTCTCCTTCAAGCTGCGGCAATTGACAAAGTAGTCGCTGCCCATGAAGATGGCAGTCAAGATGTCGCAGAAGAACGTCTTGCCATTCTTCCACTTGGCGGTCACGGCCACCAGGTTGCCCTTGGGCATCGTGGGCACTCCGCCAATCTCTAGCAGGTAGTCGGGCTCGGGATAAACAATGTTGCGGTCGATGAAATAGGGCTTCATGAACTTGTTGTACTCCGCGTTTAATCTCTCGTCTCGGCTGAGAGATGTCTCTCGGATAATCTCATCATAAAGAATTTCGGTGTTCATCATGGTAATTAAATTTAATAATAAAATTGATATTGGTTGATTGCCGTTATCCAGTTGCACACTGAATCAGCTCATCAACGCGGCAAAATTACAACACAATTCACCAATAATCCAAATTTTTACTTGAAAAAGTTAGCGAAGCACCAACATTCCACGTTTCTATCACTAAATCGGTTGTTTTTCCACCATTTTTCACTTTTCCACTCTTTACAGTATCATTCGTCGAATAATGCCCCACGCAAAGGCACAAAGACGCTAAGTTATTAAATTCATTGGTGTCCTGAAATCAATTAAAGTCAGATATTTAGCGGCTTGGCGACTTAGCGTGAGGTTCTTCGGCAGATGATCAGATGAATAGGGCATGTGCGTGAGGTTTGACTCGATTTCTATCCGCATGGCAGTCGTGGCGAAAAACCGCGCACGCGTGAACGGCGCGGAAAAGCGGAAAACAGCCCTGTTGCCCAGGCTTGGCTGCTAACGACAGCATCCGCATCCCCTCGACAGGAATGCGGACGCCATCATTCTTCTTTATCCATTACGGCCTCAGGCCTAATGGAGCATTAATGCACTCCCAAGTCGTGGAGGGTGCGCGGTGCGGGAGTCTTGGGCAGGGGCTGGCGATCCTTGAGCTGCTCGAGGATGACCTCAATGGCCTTGTCGAGCTGCTGGTCGATGCCGTTGAACTCCATCACGGGGTCGTTGTCGATGACGATATCGGGGTCAACGCCGTGGTTCTCGACAATCCAGTTGCCTCGGGTGTCATAGTTGGTGAAGAAGGGCACACGGATGTCGGTACCGTCCATGTAGGGCAGCGAGCCGCTGATGCCAACGATGCCTCCCCAGGAGCGGGTGCCGATGACGGAACCGATCTTGTTCTCCTTGAACGACCAGGGGAACAGGTCGCCGTCACTGGCGCTGTACTTGTTCACGAGCAGCACCTTGGGACCGACGAGCGTGCGCTCGGGGGTAGTACCGTTGTGGTTGCTGCCACGGTACATGGTCAGGCGGTAGGGCTGGCGCAGCAGGCGCTCGATCACCATGGGCGAGATGTTACCGCCGCCGTTGCCGCGGTCATCGATAATGAGGGCTTCCTTGTCGGTCTGGGCAAAGAAGTAACGCGAGAACTCACGCAGACCCTCGGGACCCATGTCGGGGATATAGACGTAGCCCACGCGGCCACCGGTCTTCTCACTGACGTAGTCAATGTTGTGCTGCACCCACTCGTGGTGGTACAGGGGGTACTCGTCCTGGATGGGCTTGAGGGCTATCTTGCGGTCACCGTTCAGGGTCAGCTCGGTCATCACGCCGGCCTTGTCACGCAACAGGGTGTAGATGTTGGCAACGCCCTGGGTGGAAATGCCATCGATAGCAGTGATCACGTCACCCTCCTTGACATTCATGCCCGGCTCCAGCAGCGGGGAGCGCAACGACTCGCGGTCAGGAGCTCCACGCAGGATTTTCTTGATCTTGTAACCACTGGCGACAGGCTCCAGTTCGGCACCAAGCATGCCGATGTTGTGCTGGTCGGCCTGGATGTGGTCGCCACCGTCAACATAGGCGTGGCCCACTGCCAGCTCGCCGATCATGCCACCGATGACATAGGTCAAGTCCAGGCGGTTCTTGACGTAGGGCAGCAGGGCGGCATACTTGTCATGCATCGCCTGCCAATCGACACCATGCATGTTTTCCAGATAGAACCCGTCGCGATAGGCCCGCCATGCCTCGTTGAAGATCTGATTCCACTCCTGGTCATAGTTGACCGTGGCCATCATGTCATCCATGTTGAGGGCTTCGCTGAGTTCGGCCTTGCGCGGAGCCAACGGAGCGACATAGAGCTCGTCGTCCTTATAGAACAAAGCGTTCTTCATGTCGGGAGTGCAGTTAAGCATGTAGGTGCGGTCGGCCACGAGCTCGTCCTTCTGTTCCTCAAAGTCAAACACGCGCACGCTGCCGCGACCACTGTACCACAAGTGGCTGCCGTCACACAGGAATCCGCCATAGCTGCCGGTGCCGACGGGAACCTTAACGATGCGGTCACCGATGCCGTCGATGTCGATGCGGATGGCGTTAGCGTCGGCCTGAGCCTTACCTTTGCCGCCCTTCTTGCCCTTGGGAGCTTCCTTAGGGGCATTCTGGTTGCTATCGTCACCGGCATTCACCTGGTCGTCCTTGGGCAGGAAAGGGGAGGGGGTGTCCTTGGACAACATCACCAGATAGATACCTTCCATATCACGGTAGGCAAAGTTCCACTCGATGCTACTGTAGATGGGGTTGAAATCGCGGGCCGATGCAAATATCAGGTACTTGCCGTCGCTGCTGAATTCAGGCGAGTTGCTGTCATACCAGCGGTCGGTGACCGGGTACTCCTTGCGTTCAGCGATGTTATAAAGGTAAACCACGCCATACTCGTTGGGGGCCTGGCGGTAATAGGTGAGCCACTTGCCGTCGGGCGAGAAGCTGGGAACGGGTATCTCGCCCATCTCGTCGGTCAGCAGGGTCTGTCGGGCCTGCGTCTTGACATCGAGCAGGATCATGCGGTTCTTGCGGTCGGTATAGACGATCTGGCTGCCATCGGGGCTCCACACCAGGTCGCGGATGTAGGTGTCGTTGTCACGGGTCAGCTGGATGGCCTTGTCGCTGTCGATGGGGCGCATCCAGATCTCGGTCTCGCCGGTCTGGTCGCTGATGTAGGCGATGTTCTTGCCGTCGGGGCTCCACGCGGCGTCACGCTCGTGGACACCGGGGGTGTGGGTCAGGTTGCGGGTCACGCCATGCTTGGCGGGCACGTCAAACACCTCGCCACGGGCACTGAGGGCCAGCCGGCTGCCGTCAGGAGCCAGGCTGCCTGCCGTCAGGTCGTCCTTGACCTTGCGCTGCTCCTCGCGGGCAAAGTTGTTCTCGCTGTTGAGATAGACGGTGATTTTCTCGCTCTGCTTGGTAGCTGGGTCGAGCACATAGAGGTAACCGCCGTTCTCAAACACGATCTTGCCGCCGCCACAGCTGGCAAACTTCACGTCATATTCACTGAAGTCGGTCACCTTCTGGGTCGTGCGGGTTGCCGTGTTATAGACAAAGATGTTCATGCGGTTGTCGCGATCACTCATGAAGTAGATCTCGTCGCCGATCCACATCGGGTCGATGTCCTGGGCTATATTGTTGGTGATGTTGGTCACGCTCTTGGCCTGGGTGTCATAGATCCAGATGTCATCGGCCATGCCGCCCTTGTAGTACTTCCACGTGCGGAACTCGCGGAAGACGCGGTTGTAGGCCAGCTTGCTGCCATCGGCGTTGTAGGAGCAGAAACCGCCCTCGGGCAACGGCAACTGCCGTGGCATGCCGCCGTCGATGGGAGCGCACCACAGTTTGCCGTCAAAGCTGTCGCTGATGCGGTTGCGGTAGATCACGCCTCGCCCGTCGGGAGTCCAGGTCATGGTGATGTTGTTGGGACCCATGCGGTCACCCCAGTCATCGCGGGGATTGGTCGCGGTATAGGTGATGCGTTTGGGCTCGCCACCCTCGGCGGGCATTACATATACCTCGGTGTTGCCGTCATACTGGCCCGTGAAGGCGATGGTTCTGCCGTCAGGGGAGAAGCGGGCAAACGCCTCATAGCCCTTGTGTGAAGTGAGTTTACGGGCTGTGCCGCCAGTGATGGGCACGGTGTAGATGTCACCGGCATAGCTGAATGCCACCTCACAGCCGTTGGTGCCAGGGAAACGCAACAGTCGTCCCTCATCGGCCTGGCTTGTCATTGCCGTGGCAGCAAGTGCTGCCATCAAGATGAATTTAGACTTCATAGTTCCTGAAATTTATTGGTTATATTACTGGTTGATGTTATGGTTATCGGGTTCTTAACGGGTAATCACCCTCACGTGCACAGGCTCGCATGGCGTGAAGGCCTTGGGGAGCCTGATTTGGTCAAATTCAATATGATTCTCTCCCTTGAGGAGCTTGATGTTCACCATATTGCTGTAAGCGAGCCCATCATCGTCGGCGTTCTGGGCACTAGCCATGACGAGGGTGCCCATCGGGTGACCGTTGGCACCCACACGCCGCACGTCAAGTGTTCCTGTCGGGTGGTACCCCACGTCAAGCAGGTAATCACCACCAGCTGCCACACTCACCGTGATGACGGTGTGTCCGTCGGGGCTGTCAGGGAAAAAGGCAATCTGCGGTGTGAGGCCGAAGTGGAATAAGGGTCTGGACATGAACCCGTTGCAGTATTTACCCGCAATCTCGACCGAGAATTCAGAGAAATTTTGGGTCTGCGGCAGGACAAATACCGAGTCATTGAGAGCCTGCAACTGGCCGTTGATCGACAATCGGTAGGGAGTGCCGGGCACGTAGTCCTCGATGTAACCGCTGTCGCCGGCCCATGTGACCAGTGGAGTAGGGGGCAGCACTGCCTCGCCATGGTGGACAGTGACGTGCTGGCTAGGACGTACCGCTTGCTTGAGGGTGATGACGATGTCATGGTCATCCTCGATGTTATTGGGAATGAAGGGGCTCTCGAGGGTTTTGCCGTTATCGGTGATGGTTGTCACATCGTTGCCCGTTCCACGGATGGTCAGATTGATGACAGCCTTGCGGTATTTCAATCCCTTAAAGGTTTTCTTGCCAGGCATGCAAGCAGGAACTATCGGAGAAAACTCGATGCCCTCAGGAGTGAAGTTCATGCCCATCAGCACCCGCAGGATCATGGCGGCATTAGAGGCGCTGGTACCCAGGTTGTCGGTAGCGACATCCTTCATGTGGATGCCACGGGACTGGTACAGAGCCTGGGCACGATACAAGGCACCCATGCCGCGCCGCAGGGCATTCTCGTTTCCCACATAGGCGGCAGCCAGATTCCACATCGCCTGTGTTGTTGCCCAAGACGAGTTGGCGAGGTAAGGTTCGACGGGATTTCCTGGAGGATAAGAAACATTCACGCCCAAGTCAGACACCGGTGTGCTGGCGATAAGCTCTTCAGCACGGTTATCGTCGGCGATGCCCCACAGGACACACATGGCCTGAGAGGTGTTGTCGGTCAGCGGCGATTGCCTGTGGTAGGCCATTCCATAGAGAAAAGAACTGTAGAAGCCCTTGCTCTCGTTCCACAGGTGCTGATTGATGGCATCCTTCATGCGCTGCGCATACTTCCTGTAGTCATTCTCGATGCCTAGTTCATCACCCATGTCGGCAAGAATGGCATAGGCGTTGCCTGTCAGGATATTGTTGCCCAGGGACATGCAAGCAAACAAGTCGTTGTAGCCCATCCAAGTCATCCGTCGCACGCCTAGGGGTCTGGACGATGTGTAACCAGCACCATGCACCAAGCCAGTCTCATGGTCAAGGAGCACTTGACGGTTGATGTTGAGGGTCTTCTCAATGACGTGATAGCAATAGACGAGCCACTTGCGGTCGCCAGTCGCATTATAGACTTCCCAGGCAGCGGTAGCCCAGCCGATGTGGTCACTGACCACAGGCCACTGGCCCTCGCGCTGCATGATGATACTGTCCTTATCGACAATCGACCGCAGCGTCGCCATCGACTGCTGAGGCTTGAGTGCGGCCAGCGACAGGAAGATGGAGCAATACAGGCGGCTGTAATTGTTGTTGGTTGAGGTGAAGCGCCCTGTCTTGTCAACGGCATCGGTAATATGATCGGCCGACATTTGGTACAAAGCGTCAAGAAGAGGCTGGTCGCTGGAATACTCGGGCATTAATGCAGAATGCCCCTCGCGCATCCGCCAGGTCTTGCCCTGGATAAAGTGTACCTTCTCGGGATCCACATGGCTATACAAGCTGTCAAGACGAGACGGGGCAATATTGGTCTTGATGTGATCACCCTGAACACAGGCGTAAACCGAATCCTCAATGACACTGTCGCCTGTCAACGTGAATACCTCGTTCTGGACAATGACCTGATTGCTCATTTCCTTGCGGCCGCCACATGCACACAAAAACACGCTCACGGCAATTGCCGCGAGCATCACTGCAATGCTCTGCGCCCTCATTTGTCTCATTCCACCAACAAAGATAATACAAAATTCCGAAGAACCTACATAAATTGCTACTTTTAGTAAATAAAAACTGTGGGTGCCACACTTGGATGGTTACCCACAGTAATTAAATACTCTGGTTATTTGGCTTAGGAGCCTTTACAATGTATTATCAGTTGTTACCCAGCAGTTCATTGGCCATATTGAGGGCGGCACGGCGGCCATCACCCATGGCGAGGATCACGGTTGCACCGCCACGCACGATGTCACCACCGGCATAGAGGTCGCCCACCGACGACTGCATGGTCTCCTCATTGACAACGATGGTGTTGCGCTTGCTGATGTCCAGTCCGGGAATCGAACGGGGAACGAGCTGGTTGGGCGACACACCCACGGCCACGATCACCAGGTCAACGGGGATCTCCTCGATGGCACCCTCGACGGGCACAGGGCTGCGACGACCCGAAGCATCGGGCTCGCCCAGTTCCATCTTCTGCACGCGCATGGCTACCACACGGCCCTTGTCGTCACCGATGTATTCGATGGGGTTGTGCAGGGTCATGAACTCTACGCCCTCTTCCTTGGCGTGGCCGATCTCCTCACGACGGGCAGGCATCTCCTCCTCGCTGCGGCGATAAATGAGGATGACGCGCTCGGTGCCCATGCGCAAGGCGGTACGGGTCGAGTCCATAGCGGTGTTACCGCCACCAATCACGGCGATGGTCTTGCCACGCAGCACGGGGGTATCACCACCACGACCGGCTTCCATCAGGTTGATGCGGGTCAGGTACTCGTTGCTCGACATGATGCCGTTGAGGTTCTCACCGGGGATGTTCATGAAGCGCGGGAAGCCGGCACCACTGCCGACGAACACGCCCTTAAAGCCCATCTCGTGCAAGTCCTCATAGCTGATGGTCTTACCCACCAGGCAGTCCTTGACGAACTCAACACCCATCTTCCTCAAGCCCTCAATCTCGTAGTCCACGATGTGGTTGGGCAGACGGAACTCGGGAATACCATACTTCAACACGCCACCGATCTCGTGCAGAGCCTCAAATACGGTAACGCTGAAGCCCTTCTTGGCCATATCACCAGCAAATGACAGTCCTGAGGGACCGCTACCGATAACAGCGACCTTGATGCCGTTGGCGGGAGCCATGGCAGGCACCTCCTGGGGCAGGTTGTCGCGCTGCCAGTCGGCAGCAAAGCGCTCCAGATAACCGATAGCCACAGCGGGGTGTTTCATCTTGGTGTGGATGCAACGCGACTCGCACTGCTTCTCCTGCGGGCACACGCGGCCACACACGGCGGGCAGTGAGCTGGTCATCTTCAAGGTAGCGGCTGCTTGGCCAAACTCGCCACGCTCGATGTTCTTGATAAAGGTGGGGATATTGATGTTAACGGGGCAACCGGTCACACACTGGGGGTTAGCGCAGTCCAGGCAGCGGCTGGCCTCAATAACGGCCTGCTCGGCACTGATGCCCTGGTTAACCTCCTCGTTGCAGGTGATGCGGTACTTGGGATCGAGTTGCGGCATCTCCACGCGGGGGATTGCGGTGCGCTCCTTGGGAGTCTTAGAGTTGCGCAAGTCGATGCGCCATTGTTCGTTACGCGGATCCATATTGTTCTGTTCCATTTTTATTCTATTTTTTCACATTAGTCCTTAGCTTCTAGATGGTCTAGAGAATCTAGAACATCTAGTTATTCCTAATTCCTAACTCCTGATTCCTAATTATTGAGCCCCTTTCAGGCGCATCATCAACTCGTCAAAATCAATCTCATGGGCATTGAACTCGGGACCCTCGACGCAAACGAAGCGCGTCTTGCCACCCACGGTCACACGGCAAGCGCCGCACATGCCCGTACCGTCAACCATGATAGCGTTGAGCGAGGCCTCGGTGGGCACCTCATACTTCTTGGTCAACAGTGCACAGAACTTCATCATGATAGCGGGACCGATGGTCACGCAATAGTCCACGTGCTCACGCTTGAGCACTTCTTCCATACCCACGGTGACAACACCCTTGTTGCCATAGCTGCCGTCATCGGTCATGATGATGGTCTCGTCGCTCGATGCACGCACCTCATCCTCAAGGATGATCAAGTCCTTGGTACGGCCTGCCAGCACGCTGATCACGCGGTTGCCAGCCTCCTTCATCGCGCGGATGATGGGCAACAGGGGAGCGGTACCCACACCGCCACCGGCACACAGCACGGTGCCATACTTCTCGATGTGAGTGGCTTGGCCCAGAGGACCTACCACGTCATGCAGACATTCACCCGGCTCCAGGGCGCAGATCTTGCGCGTGCTGTCGCCCACACTCTGGATAACCAGCGTGATGGTGCCAGCCTTGGGGTCGCTGTCGGCGATGGTCAAGGGGATGCGTTCGCCTTTTTCGCCAGCGCGAACGATCACAAAGTGACCTGCGCGGCGCGACTTGGCGATGAGGGGAGCCTCAACGACAAGCTTCGTCACGTTAGCAGAAAACTGCTCTTTACTAACGACTTTGTTCATTTGTTTTAGCTATTAGTTGATATTATTTAAGTATAAGGTTCATTATTAGTTATAGTGGCTATAGATACTATAGATACTATAGTTACTATAGGGCTGCGGCAAAGTCTTTACCGAACTGGCGGCACTGCTCCAGGGCATCCTGCTCGGGTACCCACATCGTGCGGATGCCGTCGTTCACGGGCTCGATGCCTGCGGCTTTCAAGTGCTCGGTGATGAGCTTGATACCCTCGCCACTCCAGCCGTAGCTGCCAAATGCAGCGCCTTTTTTCTTCTTCAGCTTCAGGCCCTTGATCATCTCAAGGATGCCGGCGATGGCATAGCTGTAACCGTTGTTGATGGTGGGGGAGCCCACGAGCACGGCACGCGAGTGGAAGACCTCGGTCAGGATGTCGTTCTTGTCGGTGTGGGCAGCATTGTAGATCTTGACGGTCGTTGTGGGCGACTGCTCGCGTATGCCGTCAGCAATGGCCTGGGCCATCAAGCGGGTGCTTTGCCACATCGTGTCATAGACGATGGTTACCTGGTCCTGCTGGTAGGCATCGCTCCACTGCTGGTATCTCTCAATGATCAGGCTGGGATTGTTGCGCCAGATGATGCCGTGGCTAGGGCAAATCATCTTCACGGGCAGGTTCATGCCCAGGATTTCCTTTACCTTGCGGGCAACGAGCGGGCTGAACGGTGCAAGAATATTGGCATAGTATTTCTCGGCCTCTTGCAGCACCTCGTCCATACACACCTGGTCGTCATAGAGCGACTCGGTAGCGTAGTGCTGGCCAAAACCGTCGTTACTGAACAGGATTTCCTCACCGCTCAGGTAGCAGAACATCGTGTCGGGCCAGTGCAGCATAGTGGCCTCGATAAAGGTCAACGTGGTTTCACCCAATTCCAGCTTGTCACCCGTCTTGACGTTCACAAAGTTCCAATCCTGGTGATAGTGACCGCGAATGATAGCCTCGCCCTTGGCGGTGCAGTAGATGGGAGTATCGGGAATCTCACGCATCAAGTCAACGAGTGCGCCACTGTGGTCTATCTCGTTGTGGCACATCACTATATAGTCAATCTTGCTGAGGTCAATCTCCTTCTTCAGGTTGGTGATAAACTCGCGGCTATAGGGCAGCCACGCGGTGTCGATGAGCACCGTCTTCTGGTCACGAATCAGGTAGCTGTTGTAGCTCGATCCGCGGTTAGTTGACAGTTCATCGCCATGGAAACGCTTCAGTTCCCAATCCACCTTTCCAACCCAAGTCACTCGGTCAGTTAATTTTTTACCCATGTGTTATGTTTTATCTAGTCGGTTAATAAGTTATATTCCAAAACATCCTGCAAAAGTACTCATTATTTTTGTTTACAAGACCGTTTTCGCTCTTTATTTTTCCTTCAATCAGGAAATTTGTGCAATATAAATGCCGTTATGGTGTTTTCGGATGAAGGGGCTTTACTTTTAAGGTCAGGGCATACTGCTGTCCCCGTGGAGTTTGAAAGGTTGATCTTAAATGCCACAGGGACTACACTCGGCATCGCCGAGGCTCAAATTATTTTACGGATTCTTTTTCTCAGTAATAGATGATGTGGCGGTCGTAGCTGACTGTGCCGAAAATACCAAAACCGTTATTAATATTGCTATGTAGCCCTATTGGTGTGGTATAGACATCATCGGTGGATATTCTGAAAATCATATGGGATTTAAGAAAAAAGTACAGATCTTGACTTATCGACTGCATGCTTATGATAACGCGAGGGTTATCTCCCAACCTTTTGCGCGTCTGGACTGTTACATCGTAATCTTCGCCATTAAAAATATGGTCATCAAATACATTGCTGAATTTTGCAGGCCATTCGCCGTAGGGTTTAGTCAGCTGATAATCCGAGAATATGACATCATTTGAAGTGAAAATATCACTTATTGAATAATAGTGATAATATGCCGCATCTCTTTCGGCAATTCCAGTGACGTTAAGACGGTAAAAATCACGTCTTGATCCATTGTCATGAATCCTCAACTTGATTTCCATAACTGAGTCCTCTGCTATATACCTTAAATCCGCAAGAGAATTAGTTTGGCGGTAATTTCGTGTTGATTATCATTTTCATAGCTTGAAAGTGCGGTTTCTGTGCTCCTTGGGTTCAATTTTCATCCCAGGGATGCATACCACCCCCTTTCCCCCTGCATTT
>JAFTEU010000106.1 GCA_017453505.1 Muribaculaceae bacterium | reverse complement strand
GATTTTGATCTATTTTTGAGCAGGTTTTGACTCAGCTTCGCAGGAGCATAGCAAGCTATGGTCCAAGAAGATAAGGCAAAAGATGCCAAAAAGAGACAAAAGGCAGTCAATTAAAAATATCAACATTTAGGTAATTTATAGAAGTCCCCATAACAAACTGTTCCAAATTTCATCAATTGTAGGATAATTTGGGACGGTTTGTTTTTATGTGTGATTTTTTCATTATTTTTGCACCGCAAATCAGACATAGTCAAGAGATTATATAGTAAGAATATGCGTAACATAGTGTTTATTGTGTTTAGCGCCATCACGATGCTGGCATCGGGTCAAGTAGTCACGCTGGATTCATGCCGGCACATGGCACTGCGCAACAACAAGGAAATCCAACAAGCCGCGTTGGCCATCGACAAGGCCGGGTATCAGCGCAAGGAGGCTGCTGCTGCCTATCTCCCCCAGTTTGACCTCACGGCAGGGTACATCTATAACTCACGCAAGGTGTCGCTCGTCAAGGAGGACCAGATGCTGCCCACCAAGTCGTTCAATCCCCAGACCGGCCAATATGACTACAACCTGCTCATCGACCCCTCGACGGGCTATCCCATGCAGGTCAACGGCCAGTATGTGCCCACGACCGTGGCATTGCTGCCCAAGAGCGGCCTCACCTATAACATCCACAACCTGATGGGCGGTGCCCTGACGGTGACCCAGCCCATCTACATGGGCGGCAAGATCACCGCGATGAACCAGATCACCGACCTGGCCCAGCAGCTTGCCCGCGAGATGCGTGAGAGCAAGGTCGAGGATGTCATCTACAACGTCGATGCCGCCTACTGGCAGGTCGTGTCGCTGTGTGCCAAGCAGAAGCTTGCCCGCAGCTATGTCAACCTGGTCGAGACGCTGGACAAGGATGTCAAGGCCATGGTCAAGGAGGGTGTAGCCACCCGTGCCAACCAGCTTGCCGTGGATGTGAAGCTCAACGAGGCCAATGTAGATCTGACCAAGGTCGATAACGGTGTGACGCTGTCACGCATGCTGCTGGCTCAGCTGTGCGGACTGCCCGTCAACACGATGATGGCGCTGGCCGATGAGGGCCGTGACGAGCTGGGAGCGCAGCTGTCACCCACCACCATCAACATGGATGACGTCTATGGCAAGCGCCACGACATCAAGTCGCTGGAACTGGCCACCAGGATCTATGACCAGCAGGTGAAGGTCGCCCGCAGTGAGATGATGCCCAAGCTGGCCGCTGTGGCCGCCTTGCATGCTACCAATCCCAACAGCTATGACGGCTTTGAGAACCGCTTCGGTGCAGCATTCAGCATCGGAGCCACCCTCAGGGTGCCCTTGTGGCACTGGGGAGGGCTGAGCAACAAGGTCAAGGCCGCCCAGGTCGATGCCAACGTCAAGCGTCTGGAACTCGACGATGCCAAGGAGAAGATCGAGCTGCAGGTCAATCAGGCATCTTTCCGCTATCAGGAAGCCTTCAAGACCTACGAGGCCACCAAGGCCAACCTGGCACAAGCCGATGAGAACCTGCGCATCGCCGGCATCGCCTTCAAGGAGGGCATGGGCACTCTCGACGAGCTGCTCGCTGCCCAGACCGCCTGGCTCAAGGCCAACAGTGAGAAAATCGATGCCGAGATCGACGTGCAGATGACCCACGAGTACCTCAACAAGGTCATGGGCACGATGAACTATTAATACTGACAACTGACAACTGAAAACTGAAAACAAGATATGGAAAAAGACGAACAGAGAACAGTGGTCCGCAAGAAGGACAAGGCGCTGCTGGCAGCGCTGGCAGTGTTTGCCCTGGTGATGGCCAGCATCGCCATCGTGGGTATCCTGCTCATCCATCCCGCCGACACGATTACCCAAGGTCAGGCCGACTGTGACGCCGTCCGCGTGAGCGGTAAGCTACCGGGCCGCATCGTGCGCTTCTATGTCCACGAGGGCGACACCGTGCACAAGGGTGACAAGCTGGTGAGCATCTACTCCAGCACCGTCGATGCCAAGTATTACCAGGCCCAGCAGGCCGCTGCCGCCGCCGCTTCCCAGAACCAGAAGGCCGAGCGGGGCACCCGCGAGGAGTTGAAGCAGGGCGCTTACAACATGTGGCAGCAGGCCATCGCCGCCCAGACGATTGCTGAGAAGACTTATCAGCGTGTCGAGAACCTCTTCCAGCAGGGTGTCGCCACCCAGCAGAAGCGCGATGAGGCCAAGGCCGCCTATGATGCAGCCACCGCCCAGGTCAAGGCCGCCAAGGCCCAGTATGACATGGCCGTGAGGGGCGCGCAGCAGGAGGACAAGAACGCCTCCAAGAGCATCGCCAACGCCGCCCGTGGCAGTGTCATGGAGGTCGAGAGCCTGCTCGAGGATCAGGTGCTGCTTGCCCCCTGTGACGGCGAGGTGAGCGAGATTTATCCCCAGGAGGGAGAACTCGTGGCCATGGGGACTCCCATCATGTCGATTGCCAAGCTGGACGACATGTGGGTGAGCTTCAGCGTGCGTGAGGAGATGTTGAACGACCTGCCGATGGGCAAGGAAGTGAATGTGCGCATCCCCGCGCTGAACAACATGGCGACCAAGATGTCGGTCTATTACATCCACGACATGGGCAGCTATGCCACTTGGCAGGCCGCCAAGGCCCAGGGCCAGTATGACAGCAAGACCTTTGAGGTCAAGATGCGCCCCGTGAGCAAGGTGCCTAACCTGCGTCCTGGCATGTCGGTACTGCTTGATACTAAGTGAGAAGTTAGGAGTCAGGAGTGATGGTTTTGAAATACATAGGACGGTCGTTCAAGCGCGGGTGCATCCAGCTCGTGCGGCGACCGATGTATTTCCTGTTGATTGTCATCATGCCGCTGCTGTGCAGCTGGTTCTTGATGGACCTGATCAAGGGCGGTAGCGTGCAGCGCGTGCCCGTGGGTATCGTTGACCTGGACAACAGCATCATGTCGCGTCAGGTGTCGCGCACACTGAACGGCTTCCAGCAGGTGAACATCTGCCACCGCTACAGCAACTTTGCCGAGGCGCGTGATGCCGTGCAGCGCGGCGAGGTGCTGGGCTTCTTCCTCATTCCCGAGTATCTGGAAGAGGAAGCCCTGGGCGGTCGCCAGCCGGTGGTGAGCTACTATGTGAACTATGCCTACTATGCCCCCGCGTCGATGCAGTACAAGGGTTTCAAGACCATGTCGCTGCTCGCCAACGGTGCCATCGTGCAGACGGCCCTGCGCACCGTGGGCATCCCAAGCGAAAAGATCGCGGCTACCCTGCAACCCTACCAGACCCACGTCCACATGCCAGGCAACCCGTTCACCAACTATAACTTCTACCTGAACGCCACGTTTGTGCCCTGTTTCCTGTCGCTGTTTATCCTGCTGGTGACGGCCTTCTCCCTGGGCATGGAGCTGAAGTCGGGACTGAGCCGGCAGTGGCTCAAGACCTCTGGCAACAGCATGTTCCTGGCCCTGCTGGGCAAGCTGGTGCCCCAGACGGTGCTGTTCACCGCCGTGGGCTGGTTCATCCAGTGGATGATGTTCCGCTGCTATGACTTCCCGCTCAACTGCAACCCGTGGAACATGCTCAGCGCGATGTTCCTGCTCGTGGTGGCCAACCAGAGCTTTGCCGTGCTGATGTACTGCTTTGTGCCCAACTTCCGCTACGGCACGATGTTGTGTACCCTGCTGGGCATGGTGTCGTTCTCGTTTGCTGGTTTCTCGTTGCCCCAGGAGGCCATGTATCCCTGGGTCGAGGCGCTGGGCTTTGCGGTGCCCATCAAGTACTACTTCCTCATCATGGTCGACCAGGCCCTGAACGGCATCGACCTGTACTATTCACGATACTATTACGCTGCACTCATCGGGTTCACGATCCTGCCCATGTTGCTCTCGTGGCACTTGAAGAAAGAGTGTCTCAACCCCGTGTACGTGCCTTGATGATACAATGACCGAAAAGATTAAACATAGTCGCCTATTCTTGTGGTTTATCCAGGTGTTGAAGGCGTGCGGACGCGAGCTGCTGCTGGTGTTCCGCGACCCGGGTGTGGTTATCTTCTTCCTGGTGCTCAATGCGGTCTATCCCGTGTTGTATTCCCTCATCTACAACCCCGAGGTGGTGCATAACGAGGCAGTTGTGGTGGTCGATGATAACCGCACCGCCATGAGCCGCGAACTCGTGCGTCGCATGGATGCCACCCAGGAGGTCGCCATCGTGGGCTATGCCGCCAACATGCAGGAGGCGCAGGACGCGATGCACCGCAAGGCATGCTATGGCATCCTGTATGTGCCCCGTGATTTCGGGCAGAGCGTCGGCCGGGGCGATCAGGGCCATGTGTCGCTCTATTGCGACATGAGCGTGATGATGCGCTACAAGGCGATGTTCACCGCCCTGACCAATGTCACTCAGGCCATGGGAGGCGAGCGTCTGGCCGCCACCGTCGAGCCCGTTATCAACATGAGCGGCAGCCTCATCGAGAGCCGCCAGGTGCCCGTGGGCAACACTGCGATGGGTATCGCCAGCGCCGTGCTGCTGTTCATCCTGCCGCTGGTGCTGCAGCAGAGTATGATTCTGGGTATCGCCATGCTGCATGGCGGCAGCATCGAGCGTCGCCGCCACAATGGCGGGCGCGACCCGATGGCCGTGGAGGCCTGTGCGAGCGCGACCGTCATCGGCAAGATGATGTGCCACCAGATCATCTATGTCATCCCTGTCATCTATGTGCTGCACTACGTGCCGTTAATGTTCGGTTTCCCGCAGCACGGCGACATCCTGCACATCATCTGTCTGGCTGTGCCATTCATCATCGGTGTCTCGCTGATGGGGCAGACGCTGCAGGCCTTTGTCAACGAGCGCGAGAGCGTGTTCCTGCTGTTTGTCTTCTCGTCGGTGGTGTTTGTGTTCCTGACGGGCGCTTCATGGCCGCGATACCTGATGTCGCCGCTGTGGTATGTCGTGGGTGACTGCGTCCCCGCCACGTGGATGAGCAACGGCTATGTGCTCATGCAGGCCGACGGTGCCACCCTCTACCAGGTGCAGCACCACTACTGGATGATGTGGCTGCAAGTGCCCGTGATGTTCCTGCTGGCCTATCTGGTGGAGCGCTTTGTCAACCGCCGCCGTTACCGTTCCTGGATCGCAGCCAGCGAGGCCAACCCTAGGGCCCTCACCCGCATTGATCTTGCCAAGAACGGGGTGGGGTGATTTTTGTTAACAGTTAATAGTTGGCATCCGCTTCCGATATTCCCTTTATCAATAAATGTTGATGCATGAGATGACATATCCCATGGGCACGAGGGTGCTGGTGTGGCGACTTGAGGAGGAGGTGCCGCAGTTGATGGCGCTGTGCCGTGAGAAGGGTATCCCTGTGGATGATGTTCTTGATCTGCCTGTCAAGCGGCAGCGGGAGAAGGCAGCCGAGCGGTTGTTGCTGTCCCGTGCCTTCGGGCAGCCTGTGGTGTTGTGCCACGACGGGCAGGGAGCACCATTTGTCGAGGGTCTTGATGTAAACATCAGCATCACCCACACGACGAGACTTGTGGCCCTGGCCGTGAATGAGCGGCAGACTATCGGCCTGGATGCCGAACTCGAGGACCGCAAGCAAGTGCTCAGGGTGCGTGACAAGTTTCTTAATGCCGAAGAACAAGCGTTTATTGCCGATGGAGACCAGATAGCCCATGTCGTCGCCTGGACGGCCAAGGAGGCCGTTATCAAGGCCGAGCGCAACAGTGCCATTGACTGGACCGAGGGCATCAGGCTGGAACCGTTTGCCATCGGGGCCGATGAAACCGTGCTGACAGCCCGTTGCGCAGGGCGTGCCTACCGCTTGACTTGCCGCGCGATGGAGGGGCACTACGTCACCGTTGCGGTGGCTGCAAGCGAGTAAACGCCACTGTCAGGGCAATAAAGCGGCCAAATTGCCGTTATAAGGATAAAAAGTGATGTGTGCATGGTCGGGAAATGATGGATATCCCGTGCAATGCGCACCTTGACAGCATATCGACACAATACAATGAACAGAATGATGAAATACATTACCCGCTTGGCTGTATGCATGTTGCTGACGGCAGTGTGCTCGGCAAGTGTGCATGCCTTTGAGTCGGACTATTATGCTCCGTCCAGCAAGCTGGCAAGTGGCAAATGGGTTAAGATTTCGGTCGTGGAGAGCGGCATCTACCAGATTACTGCCGACGATGCCCGCAGTTGGGGCCTGGGAAGTGATTTGTCCCAGATTCACGTGTTCGGCTACGGTGGCGCGCCCTTGAGCGAGACGATGGGCAGCGACAACTATGCCGACGACCTGCCCCAGATGCCCGTGGTGCGTACCGGTGACCGCATCTTGTTCTATGCGCAAGGTCCGTTGACGTGGCGCCGCTATGGCAGGACCATCGCGCAATTGCAGGTACAGCATCCCTATGCTGTGGATGGGGCCTACTTCGTGACCAACGACAGCCGCTTCAGTGACATCGAAATACCCGTGGCTGCCAATAGCCCCACAGGTGAGGTGCGCACGACCTACATCGAGCGCCTCTATCACGAGCAAGACCTCATCAACCCCGGTGAGACGGGCCGCAACTTCCTGGGTGAGAATTTCATGGGAACCAAGTCACAGTCGTTCCACTTTGACCTTGACGGCCTGGTGAGTGGCAGTGAGGTGATGGCCTATACCGTGTTTGCCGCATTGAATTCAGGCAGCAAGACTGATAGGAGCTCAGTTTCCCATAGCTATAACGGTGTCTTGTTGCCCACCGCTACCGCCGATGCAATCATCGTGGGTGGGGACCATGACCACTATAACCTGTCGGAGTCCGAGAAGCGTTTCACGCTTGACCCAGGTGTGACCGGGCTCGATTTCAATGTCACCTTTAATCCCGTCGGTACCGTCAAGCTGGCCCGTCTGGACTATATCACCATCAACTATGAGCGCCAGTTGTCGATGAAGAACGGCAGCCTGGTGTTCGGCTACAACGATGCCTCCAGCGGCACGAGTTACCGCCTGAGCGGCTGCAGCAGCAACACCCGCGTGTGGGACGTGACGCGCCCCTTCGCCCCGTTGCAGCTCAATGTCGCGCACGGTGACGGAACGGTAACCTTCAGCCCCGAGACCACAGGCCGCCGCGAGTTTGTGGCATTTGATGAGTCGGCCAGCTATCCTCATCCCGATCTGGATGGCGACGTTCCCAATCAGGACATCCACGGCGAGGCAACCCCCGACATGATTATCCTGGCTCCCAGCGCCTATCTGGAGCAGGCCGAGCGCGTTGCCGAGCTGCACCGCAAGAACGACGGCTTCCGTGTCCTGGTGCTGGATCACGAGAAGGTCTTCAATGAGTTCTCCAGCGGCACGCATGATGCGATGGCCTATCGCCGATTGTGCAAGATGTTCTATGACCGCGGGGCCGACGATGGTCACCGCCTGGGCTATCTGCTGCTGATGGGTAACGGCTCCTATGACAACCGCCTGATCGGCACCAGTGCCAGCTCGCTCGACTATCCGCATCTGTTGACGTGGCAGACCTCCGTCAGCGACGATGACAGTAACTCGATCACCACCGACGACTACTTTACTATCCTCGATGATGACAGCGGCATCGGAGCCAACGATAAAATGAGCATTGCTGTCGGCCGCATGATTGTCAAGAGCGTCAGCGAGGCGCGCACTGCCGTCAACAAGCTGGTGAAATATGTGAACAAGCCCATCTACGGCTCATGGAAGAACCAGTTCCTCATGGTCGCCGATGACGAGAACCATGGTGTCCACATGGAACAGTGTGATACCATGTATAAAACCATCAGGAATTATGGTGGACGTGATATTATGTTCAACCGCGTCTTTATCGATGCCTTCACTGCCGTGAGCAATGGTGGCTCCCGAGCCTATCCTGATGCTCGCGCCAAGATGTTCGCTGCCCTGCGCGAGGGTGTCGTGTGGTGGAACTACATCGGTCACGCCAGCACGCAGAACTGGACGGGCGAGGGCCTGCTGATGCGCTCGGATGTCGAGACGGAACTCTTCTACAAGCGGTTGCCTGTACTGTATGCCGCGACGTGCGAGTATTGCCGCTTTGACAACACGATTCTCTCCAGCGGTGAGCACATGTTCAATAATGCCAACGGTGGTGTCATCGCGCTGATGTGCCCTGCGCGACTGGCCTATGTGGCCGAGAATGGCACGTTAAGCGCTGTCGTCGGCCGATATGTCTTCTCTCCCGACGAGAAGGGCCGCCCGCGCCGCATCGGTGACATCTTGCGCTTGTCTAAAAACGCGATCCGCGTGTCTGACAACAACAATAATAATAACCGACGTTTCTTTGTCTTCGGTGACCCTGCGATGAGACTGGCCTATGCCCCCTACACCGCGCAGATCGAGACCATCAACGGCAAGCCCATCGACAGTGAGGAGCTGCCCGTGTTCAAAGCCCGCCAGCGTGTGGAATTTGGCGGCAAGATCCTGGACTGGAACGGTGAGATGGCGACCAACTTCAATGGTGCGATCGTCTCGACACTCTTCGGCCCGGAAAATTCGGTGACCACCCACGGTTATGGCGAAGAGGGACGCAAGTACACTTTTGAGGACCGTTCAGACCGTCTGGCCATCAACGTGGACACCGTCATCGGCGGCCAGTTCAAGGTGAGCTTCATCATCCCCAGCGAGGTCAACAACGAGTATGACAACTACCGGCCCTCGATGATCAACCTGTATGCCTATGACAGCCGCGACACGCTCGAGGCCAAGGGAGGTAACAGCGACTTCCTGATCTACGGCTACGATGACGAGTTTGTGGCCGACACTATCGGTCCTGACATCATCCAGATGGTGCTCAATGACAATAGCTTTGTGAACGGTGCCGATGTCAACGAGTCGCCCCTGCTGCTGGCCACTGTGGCCGATGAAAGTGGTGTGAACTTCTCGTCGGCTGGCATCGGCCACTCGATGACCCTCACGCTGGACGGTACCGAGAGCTATAATGACCTGGTGGGTAACTATACACCCATGTTTGCCGACGAGGGAACGATGGGAAGCATCAGCTACCAGCTCAGTGACCTGGCTCCCGGTCTGCACACACTGCGCCTGCGCGTGTGGGATGTGTACAGCAACGTGAGCGAGAAGACCATCAACTTCAATGTCAAGAGCGGCCTCAAGCCCGAGATTGCCGATATCTATTGCGCCTCCAACCCGGCGAGTGTGGAGACTTCCTTCTATGTGAAGCACAACCGTCCCGACGCAGTGGTTAACGTGACCATCGAGGTCTATGACCTGATGGGTCGCCTCGTGTGGAAGAACTCTCAGTCAGGCCGTAGCGACATGTACACCTCGACCCCCGTCACCTGGGACCTCCGCGACACTGGCGGCCGCCGTGTGCCGCGAGGCATCTATGTCTATCGCGCCACCCTCACTACCGACGGCGTGGTTGAGGCCACCAAGGCCAAGAAACTCGCTGTCACCAGCGAGTAAAAACGCGGTCACAGCGATTCATGCCATACTGTGGACGACTTCTGGTGAATGGAAGCCGTCCACCGTCGTTTTATTGTGAGATGGTTGAGCAGGATAGCGGAAATAGTTGTATATTTGCAGGATAGAAACCTCTTGAGGGGACTTCTATAAATTACCGAAATGTTTATCTTCTATGTTGACTGTATTTTGGATAAACTTGGCGGCATCTCAGCAAAGCTCAAGCGAGCTTGGCTTTGCATTCGATTTGCTCAAGTTTTGTTTCTTTTTGGCATATTT
>JAFTEU010000008.1 GCA_017453505.1 Muribaculaceae bacterium | reverse complement strand
TTTTGCTATATAACGATATGAACTACAAATTGACCATCACGAAGTCGCGCAATGCGCGTTGTTTTTACATCCAGACATCCTACCGCAAGAGCGACGGCAGGATGTCGACGAAGACAGTGAGACGTTTGGGCAGCGAGAAGGCCATCAGGGAGCTGCATGGAGTGGATGACGCCGAGGCGTGGGCGCGCGCGCAGCTGGCGCAGATGCGCGAGGCCGACCGTTCGGGCAGGCAGGGCGTGGTGCTGGAGCTGTTCACGGACAAGGTAGTGGGCGCATCGGAGCGCGTCTTCAACGGCGGCGATGTGTTTATTGAGAAAGTGTGCTCGTCGCTGGGACTTAAGGAGATCTGCGCCGGCATCAGTGCGTCTCGCGATTTCAGGTTCGACTTGTGGCGGCACCTGATGCGCATGATATGCTGCCGCATTCTCCATCCGGGCTCCAAGCTGTCGGACTACGCCAACGGTTCCCGCTTCATTGAGCGGGACAAGCTGAGGTTGGAGAATTTCTATCGCAGCCTTGACGTGCTGGCTGAGAACTTTGACGACATCCAAAGCGCGATTTACCGCAGCACCATCTCAAGCATCGGCCGCCGTACGGGTGTGATATACTATGACTGCACGAACGTCTTCTTCGAGACCGAGAGTGATGACGATTTCCGCAAGTACGGCCATTCGAAGGAGAACCGCCCCAATCCCATTGTGCAGATAGGGCTGTTCATGGACAGGGACGGCCTGCCGCTGGCCCTGTGCGTCCACCCGGGCAACAGGTCGGAGCAGCAGACGCTGCAGCCCCTGGAGGAGGTCCTTGCCGACAAGTTCGGGCTGAGCAAGTTCGTGGTGTGCACCGACGGCGGGCTGGGCTCGCACGACAACAGGCGGTACAACGTCACAGAAGACCGCAACTTCATCACGGTGCAGTCCGTCAAGAAACTCAGCGTGCACTACCAGCAATGGGCACTCAGCCCCGAGGGGTGGCGCTTGCGGCCGCGGCTGCGTGATGACGCCCACACCCGCTGCACGCAAACATACAACCTGGGAGAAATAGACCTCGACGAGTACGTGGACGACACTTTTTACAAGGAATGTCTGACCGATGAGGAGGCCTTCGAGGAGCACCTGATCGTCACATACAGCCGCAAGTACGACCTGTACCAAAAGAAGATACGCCAGCAGCAAATCGAGCGGGCAATCAAGAAAATCAACCGCGGGGAGATCAACCGCCCTAAGTCGCCCAACGACTGCCGCCGGTTCATGAAGGACACGTACTTTGACGACAAGGGCAACCCGCTGGAGGTCATCACGGCTGCAGTGCTCAACCACGAGCTGATAGCCCGCGAGGCACGGTTCGACGGCTTCGGAGCCTTGGCAACAGGACTCGACGACGACCCCTGCGAGATCATCAAAGTCAACTCCTGGCGATGGGAAATCGAGGACTGCTTCCGTATCGGCAAGTCCGACCTGCAGATGCGGCCGGTGTTCGTGCGCAATGAGAACCGCATCAAGGCGCACCTGCTCATCTGCTTCATCGCACTGCTCACCCTTAAAATCCTGCACAAGCAGCTGAATGAGGCTTCCCCCGTTGCGCAAATCAGAAAAACGTTGGCACAAATGAACCTGATCCAGATAGAAGGCTTCGGGTACGTGCCGGCTTTTAACAACGACTCGCTGGCTCGGGAAATCCAGAGCAACGCCAATATACACATTGACACACAGATAATCACGCCGGCAAAAATCAGGGCCAACTACCGAATCGCACGAAAACGTTAATCTAATGTTAAATCTACAACCACAAAAAATATAGCTACATTGAGTTTATCGTAACTCTATGTATAACAGCAATATACAAGACAAACTGTCAAAGATGGGATTCTACGTAAATGGCAACACATAAACCTAAAAATTAGTCAAAATGAACTTGAATCACCCACAATGTAAACCACACCATCCCCCCGCACGCATTGTATGCTGAAGAAAATGAAGTATAATCATGAGTGCCCGTGAACCCCAATCAAACAATCACCTCAAATTACTTCCCAAAAAAGAATTGATTTGAAATCGTCAGAATATCGCACATGCCATATGTTGTTCGTGAATACGCAACTAATCATTGCGTATTCTCGTGAAAATTGCCAAAAATGGACTGTTTTTTCAGTCAAAACGCAAATATCTCGACATTATTGAGTAATCTTTTATCTAGTTCGATTAGACCGCTATGACAAATGTCACCTTGTTCAATTTAGAGTACGGCTTTGAATTATTGTAGCTACAATATGATGTGAGATCATAAAGGGCCGTGGCTTCACCCTGGAACAAGTGGCGGCATTGATGCCTAATTCGAGAACGGGACAGCCTGGCATTAGCCGCCAGAGCTTGTATCTTGCTATCACGGGAAATCCAACAGTAAACACATTGAAGGATATTGCTGAAATCATCGGTTGCGAGGTGGGCGACTTTTTCAGGGATGAGGGTGACGGTAGCGCGACGGTGGTGTGTCCGCATTGCGGGAAGCCGGTGACGGTGGAGTTGAAGTAAACGAAACGGGGTTTTGGGAGTCTAATGGATAGAAAGGAGAAGGAACGATGTCACGGAAGAGAAATAAGGGTCTTGACAGGCGCGGCCGGCTGATGATGCTGATGTGGATGAGCATCTGGCTGGGCGGCTCGCTGTGGAGCGGGCTGCACGGCGGGAACGGCGTGCTGGCGGCTGTGTGGCATGGTTTCCTGGTGCTGGCCGGTTGCATGGGTGTTTATCTGCTGGGGTGCTGCATCTACATATTTCCCGAAGTAAGCCGCCATGAGCGTGAGAGGATCCGTCGAGAGCGCGAGAACTTACGCGAGACATTTGAATATATGGGGGCTATTGATGACGAGGAGGAGGATTCCCCGAGTGAGATGGATTTGGATATCAGCATTGACGATGATGTGGATTTTGACATCACTGTTAATGATCAGATTCTCGATTTAGCCGAGTATGAGGAAGAGAAGGAGTGCTACCTTTCATCGGAGCATATCGACAGGTATCGTCTTGCCAGGTTACGTGAGTTCATCAGGGAGACGGTGGAGGGCTGTGATGTGTTTGACACGATGCCGACGTTGTTTGACGACCCGTTACTACAAAGACAGATTGAGGAAATGGTTTAAGCGATTGATATAAGTCACCTAGTAAGGGTGACTTTTTTAGTCCTTTCTGTATCGGGTTGCATCCCATAATTTTGCCATAAAAACGTGATTATATGGCAAAATCTAGATTGACACCGGATTATATCGAGTGGGTGCTGAAGCTGAATGCTGACCAGGCTTCCCGTGAGATGCACAAGCTGAACGAAGAGAACAAGGAGTTATCTCGGCAGCAGAACGCTGCTCGCCAGGCGATGACGAAGCTGGCGGCAGAAGGGAAGAAGGGCTCGAAGGAGTGGCAGAACCTGAGCAAGTCGGTCAAAGAATATCGTGACCAAATCAATGCGAACAACGAGAAGCTGAAGGAGCTGGACAAGCGACTAGATCTGAATCAGCGTTCAGCAGCGGACTTAGGGAAAAGGTTGAAGGACTTGCGCAACGAATTGCGCAACACGTCGAAGGCGACGGATCCGCAATTGACATACAGCAATTTATCAAACGAAAACAGCGATCACCCAATAAAACTGGGGGATGAGCGTGGTCGAAGACCTTGTGCTTGCCTCCACTAATTTTCCGCTGTCCCGAAACTGTTTGAAACCATGGATGGCCAACAATCACATCATTTTATATATCAGCATGTAGGATATAAACAAAAATAAGTGACTAAAAATCAGTCACTTATAAAATCAGTTGTGGACCATAGCGCTTACTGGAGCAATATGGTCCCATACAGATAGAGCCGTTAATGTTTGGATTGCCAGTTGCTTAGAATAAGTTATCGATTCTTAACATATCTATAAAAACCCTGTTATCTCGTAAATGGGTGAATCAATGTACCCCCAAAAAAATTGACATTGCGTTCCTGCGCAATCTCGCGATTAATGTACATCGTCTTTTGCTGATATGCAACGATTTGTTGCGTTTTCTTTTGAAAATTGCCAAAAATAGGCTATTTTTGCGGTCAAAACGCAAATATTTCGACATTATGGAGATATCGATTAAGAAAATCAAGGTTGGCGGAATTACCAATATCAAGGATGTTGAGATTCCCATGGAGAAGTTGACGGCACTTGTCGCTCCCAACAATTATGGTAAGAGCAACTTTCTTGTCGCCATCGAGTTCGCCGTACGGTTTATGGCGGCTCAGAGCGACACCAGGCTCAAGATGATGTCAACGCGCAACGTGATTCCCATCAATAAGTCAATGGAAGATGCTCCCTTCTCGTTTGAGATGGAGGGCTGCACGGGCGACACGGAGTTTGTTTATGGCTTTTCGTTTGAGTGGGCCAGGACAAACGGTAAAGATCAAGGGAGTAGGGTGGTGAGCGAGACCTTAAAATTGAAACCGGCCACCGAACTCAAGTACAAGTCCTACATCAAGCGCGAGACCACCGAACTCGCGTATATCATTGCCACACCCAAGGGACGCTGCAACAAGGAAGTATTGGTTGATCGCGGCACCCTTGTCATGGACAAACTGTTGAACATGGATGGGCTGTTCTATCTGGATGTGGTGAAGGCCATAAGGTCGATGAACGTCAAGCGAGTGAATACCTTGGACAATCCGGATGGTATATTCAGTTCACCGTATCCCGCCTCGGGCTCTGGAGGGTACAGTGTTTCATTTCCCATGCCTGGTGAAATCGGCTTCTTCATCAACAGCCTCCGTCAACTTGATGTGGACAAATATGAGTTGCTGAAGAACACCATCGTTGACCTGTTGCCCAACATTGAGGATTTTGAGCCAGTCCAGGTGGACTTGTCACCGAAGACAGATGTGCCATTCCAACTCTCAAATACATACTTTGATATCCGCGTGAAGGAACGCTTCAATAACCAGTACACCAGCATCAACAATGTGTCAACCGGCAGCAAGAAAATCTTGTTCGTCTTGACCATGTCGTTGGCAGCCAGCCTCAATCATGTTGACCTGCTCATGTTCGAGGAACTGGAAAACTCTGTACATCCCCGACTGTTGCAAAATCTGTTGCAGGTCGTTACCGAACTTGCAGGTGATACCAAGGTCATCACGACGAGTCATTCCCCCTATTTGGTCCTAAAATCCGCAACTCATAGTCATGCGGCCTGATTTAGCTGTCAGGTGTCCGATTTGACGGTTTTCTTGCCGTCATGGCTGTGGTAATGTATGGTTCTCACACAGCATCCCCTTACCCCGTCAGGCATTACAGGGGCAT
>JAFTEU010000105.1 GCA_017453505.1 Muribaculaceae bacterium | reverse complement strand
GTACTATGTTTTAGAATCAACGGGGACAATTTCTGTCCCTGTTCTCTTGTACTACGTCATATTGTTGCAAACATGTCAAAGAACTCTTTCTTGAGTTACTTTCACACCCCGTTTGAGGCGAAAAGCGGTGCAAAATTACAGCCGATTTTGATACTGACCAAATTTTTTAGCAACTTTTTTCACCTATTGTTATGAACATTTCAACATTTTTGTTGTTAATAACGCACTTAAAATACTGTAAAATAGCAATGTTATCATATAAAAATTATTTTCAAAAAAAATTTCGGTTAGAATAAAAAAATTGCCAATCCCGGCAAAAAGCCTCACCAAGAAGGGTAAAAACAGCATATCGTGACCAGTACAAATAATGGTGAGCAAAACAGTGCATGGCAAGCCGCAATTCTCGACTTGCCATGCACTGATATCTATGCTCAGAACTGAATGGAGGCTTATATATAATAGAATGTACTCCTACTCTACCCCACCCTTCGCGTCGATGAGGACATCAACCCCGACTGCTCTACATATTATATTAAAGAGCTGGATTTCCTTGTCATCATCACAGGCATCAGCATCAATGACACGGGTGAGCAGGTGGGCAGTGACAATCTTCTGCATATCGCTCATGCGCTTCATGATGTCGACGGCAACCATGCTGTTGAGCGAGCGACCCAGGTTGAAGATGTCATCTGAAATGCCATACTCGACACAAATCATGTCGAAGACAGCGCACTCGCTGGGATCAACAACGTGATCGGCATTGATCATCTCGATGAGCAGGCTGACTATTGCCGCCTTCTGGCTCTCATTGAATTCTACTTTAGTGGGCATGATGCTTGTATGTGTCTATTATTCGCTAACATCAAAGGGAGGAGGTGTAGCCGTGTCGACAGTACTTGCTGGAGCCGCAGCCTCATCCTTGATAATCTCCTCGGTTCTTGATTTCCACTGGCGCGGCCCGAAGATGCGCTCGGCATCCTCGGTGTAGATGACCTCGCGCTGCTGCAACAGATCGGCCAGAGCATGATGTCCCTCCTGATACTGAGTGAGGATCTGACGGGCACGCTCGTACTGGGCATCGATAATGGCCTGCACCTCGCTGTCGATGACCTGAGCACGGTCCTCGCTATAGGGCTTGGTGAAGCCATAGGACTCGCCAGAGGTATCATAATAGGATATATTGGGCAAACGGTCGCTCATGCCGTAGTAGGTGACCATTGCATAGGCAATCTTGGTGGCACGTTCAAGATCGTTGAGCGCGCCAGTATCGATGAAGCCCAGGAACATGTCCTCGGCAACACGACCAGCCATTAGAGAACAAATCTTGTCGAGGAGGGCCTGTTTGGGTTCAATCTGGCGTTCCTCTGGCAGGTACCACGCGGCACCGAGGGCCTTGCCACGCGGCACGATGGTAACCTTGATGAGGGGATCGCCGTAGCGCAGGTGCCAACTCACGGTGGCATGACCGGCCTCATGAACGGCGATAGAACGGCGCTCCTCATCGGTGATGACCTTGGAACGCTTCTCCAGTCCACCGACGATGCGGTCGATGGCATCCATGAAGTCCTGTCGCTGCACGGCGCGTTTCTTGTGACGCGCAGCGATGAGTGCGGCCTCATTGCAGACGTTAGCGATGTCAGCGCCAGAGAAACCAGGGGTCTGACGTGAAAGCAGATCCAGATCGACAGAACCGTCGGTCTTGACATCGCGCAGGTGAACCTGGAAAATCTCTTTGCGGTCACTGAGCTCGGGAAGCTCAACATAGATCTGACGATCGAAACGGCCTGCACGCAAGAGGGCCTTATCAAGGATATCGGCACGGTTGGTGGCTGCCAGGATGATCACACCGCTGTTGCTGCCGAAGCCGTCCATCTCTGTCAATAGCTGGTTGAGGGTGCTCTCTCGCTCGTCGTTGCCACCCATGCTGGCCTTATTGCCACGGGCACGTCCCACGGCATCGATTTCATCGATAAAGACGATGCAAGGAGCCTTCTCCTTAGCTTGACGGAAGAGGTCACGCACACGAGAGGCGCCAACGCCGACGAACATCTCGACGAAGTCGGAACCCGACATGGAGAAGAAAGGCACATCGGCCTCACCGGCGACAGCCTTGGCGAGCAAGGTCTTGCCCGTACCCGGAGGACCGACAAGCAGCGCCCCCTTGGGTATCTTACCACCCAACTCGGTATAATGCTTGGGATTCTTGAGAAAGTCCACAATCTCGGCTATCTCGACCTTGGCCTCGGCGAGACCTGCCACGTCCTGGAAAGTCACCTTCTTGTCGTTATCCTTGTCAAAGAGGCGCGCCTTGGACTTGCCGACGCTGAAAATGCCGCCGCCCCCGCCTCCAGCACCACCCATGCGGCGCAGCAGGAAGAACCACAATGCCACGAGCAGCACAATGGGGCCGAAGGTGTAGAGAATCATCGTGAGGTCATTACTGCCCTCGACATACTTCACGTCGCCCATGAAGACACCTTGCTCCCTCCAAGTCTTGACATACTCGTCAAACTTGTCGGCACTGGGGATCTGAGCGGAAATCTTGTTGGCCGCCCCCGAGGACGACATGCCAAGAGGGCTGGACTGCGGAGCGGGCTGGTCCTTGAAGACCACGCGTGCCAACGAGTCGCTGAGCAGGGCCTCGGCCTTGTTCTTGCTTCGATACACAGTAATCGACTGGACACCGCCCTTACCGACGATGTTCTCGAACTGGGTCCAGTTCACCTCCTGAGCCGGCGAACCATCCTGATTCATCCAGAGCATGGACAACAAGAAGACGATGATGAGTCCATACATCCAGTAGAAGTTGAACTTGGGTGTTTTGCGTTGATTATTGTTATTAGCCATGTTATAAACCAGTTAATCGACTGTGATCAATCCAAGTCGGGTATCATGTTGATGCGCGCGTCGGCCCAGAGCTGCTCCAGGTTGTAGCGCTCACGGAAGTCGGGCACGAAGACATGGACGAAGATGTTGCCATAGTCAATGATGATCCACTGGGCATTCTGGTAGCCGTCGTAGTTGAACGGACGCTGCCCGGCATTCTTCTCGACATACTCGCGGACGCTGTCGGCCACGGCCTCGACCTGCATGGGGGTGTTGCCGGTGGCGATGACGAACCCCTGGGCTGCAGCGGTCTCAATCCCCGAGAGATCAACATGGACAATGTTACGTCCCTTCTTTTCCTGAATGGCTTCGATGATAGATTTGATCAGTTTTTCGTTTTCGTTCATATATAAAGTCATTATTCCAATTTGCAAAGGTAAGCAAAGTTTTAATAAATCAATGTGGAAAAGTGGTAATTTAATTTAAGGGGGCTTCTATAAATTACCGAAATGTTAATCTTTTAGTTGACCAGATTTTGTTTCTTTTTGGCACCTTTTGCCTTATCTTCTTGGACCATAGCTCGCTATGCTCCTGCGAAGTAAGTCAAAATCTGTTCAAAAATAAATCAAAATCAATGTCAAGCTAATTTATAGAAGCCCCCTTAAAAGAGACCGGAGTATTGACAGATTGGGCAGGTCACCCTGACGGTAACCTGCCCAATAATAAGGTTGTTGTTAGTTAAGCAATCGGCGATGGATTAGATAACGCCCTGCTCGAGCATAGCCTGAGCGACCTTCATGAAGCCAGCGATGTTAGCGCCCTTCACGTAGTCGATGGTGCCGTCGGCCTGAGTACCGAACTTCACGCACTGCTCGTGGATGTTCTCCATGATCCAGTGGAGCTTCTCGTCAACTTCCTTAGCTGACCAGCTGAGGTGAGCAGCATTCTGGGTCATCTCGAGACCAGAGGTAGCTACGCCACCAGCGTTGACAGCCTTACCAGGAGCGAACAGAACGCCGTTCTTCTGGAAGAAGTGGATAGCGCCGGGCTGGCAACCCATGTTGGAAACCTCGCAGCAGCACCAGCAGCCGTTAGCCTTCAGCTCCTTAGCGTCGTCCTCGCTCAGCTCATTCTGGAATGCGCAGGGGAGAGCGATGTCGCAAGGAATGCTCCAAGCCTTCTTGCCGGCGGTGAACTTGGCCTGTCCGGGGAACTTGTCGGCCATGTCCTGAACCTTATTACGGTTAGAAGCACGCATGTCGAGCATGTAGTCGATCATCTCCTTGGTGATACCCTCGGGGATCTCGCAAACGCCGTCGGGGCCAGAGATGGCAACGACCTTAGCGCCGAGCTCAACAGCCTTGGTGGCAGCACCCCAAGCTACGTTACCGAAGCCAGAGAGAGCGACCTTCTTGCCATTGATGTCCTTGCCAGCAGTGCGGAGCACGTGCTCAACAAAGTAGAGAGCACCGAAACCGGTTGCCTCGGGACGGAGGATAGAACCACCCCAAGTCATGCCCTTACCAGTGAGGACACCAGTGTGATACTGACGAGCGAGCTTCTGATACATACCATTGAGGAAGCCAATCTCACGGCCACCAACACCAACGTCACCAGCGGGAACGTCCTGGTCGGGACCAATGTTGTGACGGAGCTCAAGCATGAAAGCCTGGCAGAAACGCATGATCTCGGCATCGCTCTTGCCAACGGGATCGAAGTCAGAGCCACCCTTGCCACCGCCCATGGGGAGCGTGGTCAGAGCATTCTTGAAAGTCTGCTCAAAACCGAGGAACTTCAGCATTGAGGGAGTAACAGCCTTGTGGAAGCGCAGACCACCCTTGTACGGGCCAATAGCGCTGTTGAACTGCACGCGATAACCGAGGTTGGTCTGAACCTCACCCTTATCGTCAATCCAAGTTACACGGAAAGTGAAGATGCGCTCGGGTTCAACCATGCGCTCTACGATCTTAGCCTTCTCAAACTCGGGATGCTGGTTATAAACCTCCTCGATTGACTCAAGGACTTCACGTACAGCCTGCAAATACTCAGATTCGCCTGGGTGTTTAGCCTCCAGGTCGGCCATAATTTTCTCAACGTTCATGATAATAATATAAAAAAGTTGTTAATTAGATAAAACAATAAAGTTAATTCTACTTATCTGTCATTTGGATGATGTTTTTGTCTCTCCAAAATCATCTTCTAAATGCGTCACAAATATACAGTGATTTTTCCAAACGCAAAGAATTTTTGAGAGGTTTTTCAGTTTTTTTTCATCGACTGTGAAAAAAGCAAAAAAAGAGCGAAAAAACTTTTGCCACGAAACAAGCGCGATATAATCATTTTGTTACCAAAACCACGATTTTCGTCGCAGATTTCGTCACCAAATACCACAGAAATGCAACAAATTGACAAATTGCCAGAAAAGTGTAATTTTGGTCAGGTATTGCGCCAATAAAAAAAAAGACGTAACTTTGTCACAGTAAAAAAACTAAATCACATTATATTATTAATAACTTCTAATTTCAATTAACACCGTTATGAAGAAACATAATTTTTATGCTGGACCGTCAATCCTGAGCCAGTACACTCTGGACAAGTGCGTTGACGCTATTCGTGACTTTGCAGGCACCGGCCTGTCGATTCTTGAGATTTCACACCGCAGCAAGGAGTTCCAGGCTGTCGTTGACGAGGCCGAGGCTCTGTTCAAGGAGCTGCTCGACATCCCCGAGGGCTACAAGGTACTGTTCCTGGGCGGTGGTGCCAGCACCCAGTTCTACATGGTTCCCGCAAACTTGTTGAAGACCAAGGCCGCTTACCTCGACACGGGCACGTGGGCTAACAAGGCCATCAAGGAAGCCAAGCTGTTTGGCGAGGTGAACGTGGTCGGCTCTTCCAAGGAGGACAACTATACCTACATCCCCAAGGGCTACGAGATTCCCACCGATGTTGACTACTTCCACATCACGACCAACAACACTATCTACGGTACCGAGATTCGCGAGGACTATGACGTGCCCGTGCGCATGGTAGCCGACATGTCATCCGATATCTTCTCACGTCCCGTTGACGTGTCAAAGTATGACCTCATCTACGGTGGCGCTCAGAAGAACATCGCTCCCGCCGGCGTTACCTTCGTTATCGTTAAGGAAGACGTGCTTGGACAGGTTGACCGCGTGCTGCCCACGATGGTAAACTACAAGACCCACGTTGACAAGGGTTCGATGTTCAACACTCCTCCCGTATTCCCCATCTACGCAGCCCTGCAGACCCTGAAGTGGTACAAGGAGCTGGGTGGCGTGAAGGAGCTGCAGCGCATCGACGAGGAGAAGGCCGCCTACCTTTATGATGCCATCGACTCAAGCAAGATGTTTGTCGGCACCGTTAAGCCCGAGGACCGCTCGATCATGAACGTCTGCTTCGTGATGAAGCCCGAGTACAAGGAGCTGGAGAAGGACTTCCTGGACTTCGCTGGCACCAAGGGTATCGTCGGCATCAAGGGTCACCGCTCTGTGGGTGGCTACCGTGCATCTCTGTACAACGCACTTCCCCTGGAGAGCGTGAAGGTGCTCGTTGACGCCATGAAGGAGTTTGAGAACAAGCATTAATCAATAAAAAGGAGTAACACACAGAATCATGAAGATTTTAGTTGCAACCGAGAAGCCCTTTGCTCCTGTAGCAGTTCAGGGCATCCGTGAGGTAATTGAAGGTGCAGGTCACGAGCTGGTGCTCGTTGAGAAAGGCACTCGTGAGGACATGATAAAGGCCATCGCCGACTGCGCCGGCCTGATCGTACGCAGCGACAAGGTGGACAAGGAAGTGTTTGATGCCGCTCCCCAGTTGAAGGTGGTTGTTCGCGCCGGTGCAGGTTATGACAACATCGACCTGGCCGAGGCTACCGCCCACGGCGTGTGTGTGATGAACACTCCTGGCCAGAACAGCAATGCAGTTGCCGAGCTGGTAATGGGTATGCTCGTCACCTTGATCCGCAACCGCTATAACGGAACCAGCGGCACCGAGCTGCTGGGCAAGACCCTGGGTATCCATGCCTATGGCGCCGTTGGCCGCTGCGTAGCCCGCATCGCCAAGGGCTTCGGCATGAAGATCAGCGCCCTCGATCCCTGGGTAAAGGACGAGGTGATGGAAGCCGACGGCATCCACCCCGTTCACAATGTCGAGGAACTGTACAGCCAGAACCAGTACGTGAGCCTTCACATCCCCGCAACTGACGAGACCCGCGGTTCAGTTGGCAAGCGTCTCATCGAGATGCTGCCCAAGAACGGTGTCCTGATCAATGCCGCCCGCAAGGAGGTCATCGACGAGGCTGGTCTGGCCGAGGCTATGGAGGCACGTCCCGACTTCCGCTATGTGGCTGACGTGAAGCCCGCCAACGCCGACGAGCTCGAGGCCAAGTATCCCGAGCGCGTGCTGTTCACCCCCAAGAAGATGGGTGCCCAAACCGCCGAGGCCAACATCAACGCCGGCCTGGCCGCCGCCAACCAGGTGGTTGCTCACCTCAAGGACGGCTGGAACCGCTTCCAGGTTAACAAGTAAGGAACAAATTCCCTTATTGAACAATCCTGTGGCCCCAAATGTGCGGGTCACAGGATTTTTTTTGGGGCGTAAATGGGTGATCATAGATAATATTTGGTTACCTTTGTGTCACAAAGAACCAATAAACAGAGAAATCATGAAACTAGCCGAAGCATTAAGCATCCGCAAGGATTTACAGACGCGCATCGAACAATTAAAGGTGCGCATCGTGAACAATGTAAAGGTGCAAGAGGGAGAGCAGCCTGCCGAGGATCCCAAGGAACTCATGAAGGAGCTGGACAGCTGCCTCAAGCAACTGGAAGAATTGATTTACCGCATCAACGTGACCAACATGCACGCCATGAGCGGCAAGAAGACTTTGACACAACTGATGGCCGAGCGTGATGTGCTCACCAAGCGTGTGCAGGTGTTGCGTGAAGTGTTCAACCAGGCCTCGTCGTCGAGCGAACGCTACTCACGCAGCGAGATCAAGTATGTCACCACAATCGATGTCAAGGCGCTGGGCAAGCAGCTAGACAAACTCTCCTCGCAGTTGCGCACACTCGACGTCGAGATACAGTCCATCAACTTTGCGACAGAGTTGATGTAAATACAAATTTTTAGGAATTGTAGGTTGTGAGCTAGCGGGGCGAACTGGGAAAACCCCTCATTGGCGCCGCACGGGACAGCGGTTATTGCCCACATAGTGGCAATCACGGTGCAAGTCCAGCACACCGGCACGGGGCACGCAGCATCGAGCACTGAGCATTACCACCAGTTGACCACTGGCCACAACCGAGGGAGGGACGAGGGAATTTGGGACAAAGGGACGGTTCTTTTGTCCCATTTTGATTAAAAGTGGGACAAAAGAACCGTCCCTTTGTCCCACTTTTTAATTGTGTGTTGATTAGTTGGTGCCCTGGAGCTTGAAGGTAACAGGCAGGGTGTACCATACCGATACGGCCTGACCATTCTGACGACCCGGGGTGAACTTGGGCAGCGACGCGCAGACGCGAGCGGCCTCCTTGTCGAGATCCTTATCCACCGAACGGACAATCTTCACTTCTCCCACTCTACCAGTCTTGTCAACAACGAACTGTACTACCACGCGACCCTGAACACCGTACTCGGCAGCCATGGGCGGGTAGTTGATGTGAGACTGGAGGAATTTCATCAATGCAGCATCGCCACCAGGGAACTGAGGCATCTGTTCTACAGAGGTGAATACTTCCTCCCGCACCACCTTGGGTTCTTCTTTCTTGGTCTCAACGACAACTTCATCAACGGCAGTTTGAAACCTGACTCGGTCATCTTGGCCATTGTCTACATTGGTTTGTCCAAAGGCCCTGTTCGTTTCCTGAATCTCATCCTGAGACAGAATTTCATCTTCACGACTCACCTCATCGTCCTCGACAATCTGGAGTTCGGTCACCTTAACAGAGTTAAGGACTTCGTCCAGCAATTCGGGTTTATCCTGTTCGAGACGTTGCTGCTCGGGTTCAGGTTCCTCAGTTTCCTGTGACAAGTCGAGAAGCACTGTTTCCTGTTCGACTAGTTGGGCAAGTCTTCTCTCCTCAAGGTACTGGTTAGCTTTCATGAAACCTACTGCCAATAGGCCGAAGATGATGGCACCAATCAGTGTCCACAGGACGGCTTGGTTGTGACGCTTGGTAGATTCAGTACGGATGACATAAGCACCAAAGTCCTTATTCTTCCCTTCAAAAACGAGATCGCACCATTCGCGCGATGATAAATTAATTTCCTTTGCCATAATACTTTGATTTTAAATGTTCAACAAATGTTCATTAACCAGTAGTATTTATTCAGCCGTATTATTCACGCCAATCTGTTTTAAAATCGATTTCACCTGCTGTAACCGTCATTAATCAAAACATTAAACAGGCAAATAAAACAGGCTAACTCTCGCTTGCAAAATTACAACCGTTCCTAGAGATATGGCGAGCATTTGATGGTCATATTTTAAATGTTAACACACTGATTATCTGCTCATTATAAAACAAAAAGGTCATTTGGGGGTAATTCGGATTTTTGGGGTACAAATAATGACACTTTTTTCTTGATAGTTGGAGTCAAAAGTGAAGAAGAAAAGTCCATGGTAATCCTGTCTTTTACATCATAGAGGAAACACTGTGGGACACGGGGACGGTTCTTT
>JAFTEU010000104.1 GCA_017453505.1 Muribaculaceae bacterium | reverse complement strand
TGATAATCCAAAACTTTATATTAACTTTGCATCGTCAAACAAATAGCAGAAAAGTTACATAAAGTTTATGGGCTATTCGGCTGCAAATTTAATATATTTATCGTGATAAATACGATAAAATTACGATAATTTTTTATTGAATCATGAATATGGTCAGCAGAGATATTGATTTACAGCGTATTAGGAAGGATCACAAAGTTACGCAGCAGCGCCTTGCCGCGTTGACCAAATATCCTCAGAGTTTCATTTCCCAGATAGAAAACCGCCGGGTCAGTGCTCCTGTTGCATTCCAAAAGGTTTTAATGGAAGTTCTTAATATATCCAGTCTGGAACCATACTTTTTGCCGACACCAGGTGAAGAGAAGGACACTATTCGTCCCGACGGCCTAAAAGATCAGCAGTCCACCATTGCTAGACTGCTCGATATTATTGACCGCCGTGATGAACGAATTCGTGAACTGGAAACCGATTTAAGGCGACTTCAGGACATCATATTAAAAGGTGTAGAGAAATAACTATTATATATAATGTGTGCACATTTTTTGTGTACACACCTGTGCTCAAAAACAAACGTGTTAGATATATAATTATTAATCAGGCTATTGCTGTTGAAAAAGAGTAACTTCCCAAGCTGAGGGCCGCGGGTTCGAGTCCCGTTTACCGCTCTGGATTTTAAAGTGTTGGTTATTAAGGGGGTAACTCTTGATAATCAATGCTTTTTCATTACTGTCCGGTAAAATTTGTGCGCTCCCCATCAATGTATTGAAAATTAAGTGATTAGCTGTTGCTCTCCAAAGTGGGGCTTGGTTTTGCCTCGAAAGAGGCTGATCGGGTCGATGACCCGATTTCAATGGAAAACACCATGCGAGTGGGTTGAAGGCCGAAGCTTGGTGCACAACTGATGACTATGGGGTGCGTCGAAGACGAACTTCCACGTCGTTCAAACGACGGTCAACCACAAAGTTCCTCTTCGAGGCACTTGCAGCATTCAGCTCTATGACCAAGCTGCGACCGTCATCGACGGTCTTGCATGGTCTTTCTCATTGAAATCGGTTCTTCGAACCGCTGACATCTTCGAAGTCTTTCCCGGACACCCTAATAATACTTTTTCTATCTAATAGCGCCTGTTACCATAAAGAGCAATTCTAGGGATAGTCACAATCTGTACCTATTTTTTATTTTGTTGTGATAGGAGTGCCTAGTTTTGGCACTCGGTCGTTCTACCTTTGCAGTGTAAAATCAAAATAAGAGGAGGAACGACTATGAACAAGAACATCGCTAACATCGTGAACCTGGGTGACAAGATTCTTGCCACCATCGAGTGCAACGGCCGCCGTCTTGCCAGTGTGAATGCCACCCATTTTTCGAGTCTGGAGGCTGTCAAGCGCGCTTTGCTTGATCTTGCGGGCCGTTACACGGGCATGGCCATCATTACCGTGAGGAATTGTACACAGGGCTGGCGTGACGTGACAGTGTTGGCTACCATGCGTCGTCCGGCCGTAGTGCCGCAGGCTGCCGCGGCTGCCGTGCCACGGGTGGGCGCACAGTACCTCATTCCATGGGCTTCTTGAAAAAATAAAGTGCCGCCAAATGGCGCATGATTGGCGAATAAGTTGTAAATTTGTCATCTCAAATAGACATGATATACTATGAAAGGAATTATTGGAGCTATTGCCGGCGATGTTATCGGGTCGGCTTATGAGTTTAACCCAACACGGGATTACAACTTCGAGTTGTTCACCCCCAAGAGCACCTTTACCGACGACACGGTGCTCACCATGGCTAATGCCCAGTGGCTGCTCGAGGACGAGCAGCATTCCCACGAGCGTCTGGTCGCCATCATGCAGGACCTGTGCAACCGTTATCCTGATCGGGGCTACGGTGGCCGGTTTGCCGGATGGATAGGATCACGCAACCCCCAGCCCTACAACTCCTACGGCAACGGCTCGGCCATGCGCGTGAGCCCTGTGGGCTATTATGCCAAGTCGCTTGAAGAGGCTCTGCAATTGGCCCAGGTATCGGCCGAGGTGACACACAACCACCCCGAGGGCATCAAGGGAGCCCAGGCTACTGCCGCGGCTATCTTCCTGGCTCGTAAGGGCAAGAAGAAAGATGAGATTAAAGAATATATTGAGAATGAAATCGGCTATGACCTGAGCCGCACCCTGGAGCAGATACGTCCCGATTATACTTTCAACGAACTGTGCCAGACCACGGTTCCCGAGGCGCTCAGTTGCTATCTGGAGGGCTTCGGATATGAGGACGTCATCCGCCTGGCGGTGAGCCTGGCCGCCGATGCCGACACGCTGGCTGCCATCGCCGGCCCTGTCGCGTCGGCCGTGTGGGAGGTGCCCAACGAGATTTCCCAACCTGTCATTGCGCTCTTGAGCGAGGAATTCTGCACGACGCTGCTGCGCTTCAACGAGCTGGTGGCCAAACGCGAAAATGAGATGAAACTGTTATGATGGACATGAACAATGGCATCCTCAAGGTCGTAAAGAGCCTGGCTGCCAAGAAATATAGGGATGACGAGGGCCTGTTTGTCGCCGAGGGTACCAAGTGTGTGCGCGACACGTGGCAGCACTACAATTGCCGCTGGCTCATTGCCAAGCGGTCGTGGTATGAGCAGTGTGGCACGGCCGAGCACTACGACAAGATCGTGTTTGCCAACGGCCAGCAGATGGCCCGCATCTCGCAGTTTGACACGCCGAGCGACGTCATTGCCGTCTATGAGAAACCAGTTGACACGATCGACACCGCCCGTGTAGCCCAGAGCCTGAACATTGTCCTCGACAATATTCAAGACCCGGGTAACCTGGGCACCATCATCAGGCTCGCCGACTGGTTCGGTGTGCGCGACATCTTTGCCAGCAAGACCACGGTAGATGTCTATAACCACAAGGTGGTGCAGGCCACAATGGGGGCCATCGCCAGGGTCAAGGTTCACTACGGTGACCTGGAACAGCTGTTTGAGCAATATCCCGACTTGACCGTCTATGGTACCTTCCTCGACGGCAAGGACATCTACACGAGCGAGCTGGGCAAGACGGGCTTCGTCGTGTTTGGCAATGAGGGCCAGGGCATCGGTGCCAAGGTCGCCAAGCATGTGGATAGCCGCCTGCTCATCCCCAAGGCTGGCACGGCCGGCAGCGAGTCGCTCAACGTGGGCGTTGCCGCTGCCATCACCATCAGCGAGTTCTTCCGCCGTTAATCCGTCAATTCCGTATTCATCCGTCAATTCAGTTAATCATGGCCAAGCAAACCGTCAAGACAACCTACTTCTGCAAGAATTGCGGCAACGAGTCGCCCAAGTGGCTCGGCAAGTGCCCTGCCTGCGGCGAGTGGAACACCTATATCGAGGAACCCAAGTTGCCCAAGTCGGCCCCTGCGCGCTATGGCGGGGTGGGGGATAGTGCCCACAAGACGCTTGAGCCTGTCAAAATATCAGAAATACGGGCCGAAGACCAGCCTCGCATCAATCTGCCCAGTGGTGAGTTGAACCGTGTGCTGGGCGGTGGTCTCGTGCCTGGCAGCATCGTCCTGCTGGGTGGAGAGCCGGGCATCGGCAAATCGACCTTGGTCCTGCAGAACGTGCTGCGCATCCGATCCCGCCGTGTGCTCTATGTCTCGGGCGAGGAGAGCCCGCAGCAGCTGCGCATGCGTGCCGACCGCATTGCCGGCGGGCGCATGGATTGCGAGTGTTACCTGCTGTGCGAGACTTCGCTCGACAATATCTTTAACAGCATCCGTGCCTTCCAGCCGGGCCTGATTATCGTCGATTCCATCCAGACCATCGCCAGCGAGCAGCTCGAGAGCGCTCCCGGCAGTGTGACCCAAGTGCGCGAGTGTGCCGCCGCCTTCCAGCGTTATGCTAAGGAGACCTACACCCCTGTCATCCTCATCGGCCACATTAATAAAGAAGGCAGCATTGCCGGCCCCAAGGTGCTGGAGCACATCGTCGATGCCGTCATCCAGTTCGAGGGCGACCGCAACTATCTGTACCGCATCCTGCGCCCGATCAAGAACCGCTTTGGCAACACGAGCGAGATAGGCATCTATGAGATGAAGGAGGACGGCCTGCGTGAGGTGACCAATCCCAGCGAATTGTTGCTCAGCGACCGTGACGGCGACTTGTCCGGCACGGCCATCGGCGTGACCATCGACGGCATGCGGCCTTTCCTCATCGAGGTGCAGGCCCTGGTGAGCACCGCTGCCTATGGCACCGCTCAGCGGTCGGTCACCGGCTTTGACCAGCGGCGCATGAACATGCTGCTTGCCGTGTTGGAGAAGCGCTTGGGCTTCAAGTTGGCCCAGAAGGATGTCTTCCTCAACATCGTGGGCGGCATCAAGGTCAACGACCCGGCCCTGGACCTAGCTGTCATCAGCGCCATTCTGTCGTCCAATGTGGACATGGCTATTAATAATAATGTGTGCTTTGCCGGCGAGGTGGGCCTCTCGGGCGAAATCCGTCAAGTCACCCGCTGTGAGCAGCGCGTGACCGAGGCCCAGAAACTGGGCTTCGACACCATCATTATCCCTAGGAACAACCTCAAGGGTGTCAAGCGGGACGCATGGACCATCCGCGTCGTCGAGGTCGCCCGCGTCGAGGATGCCTTCCGTCACCTCTTCGGCTAGAATTCTTTGCCTGGCTTATTCTTGCACTGGCAGTCCTTGCCACAGCCGCAGCCACAGTCACCACCCTTGCTGCGCATCGTCTTGACCACGCGCCGCAGCACATACACCAGCGCCACGGCGACGATGCCGAGCACTACAATCGTCTGTATAATCGTCGACATTTTTCCTTAGAAATCAATAACCTCCTTACCTAGAACATCCTTGCTACCTGGTAGAACAGGAAAGATATCAGCCAGGCCACGCCTGTGGTGTAGAATATCTCGAATATCATCCACTTGGTGCCCGCCTCGCGCTTGATGGCGGCAAGAGCGGCGATACACGGGAAGTAGAGCAGGATGAAGAGCATGAACGAGTAGGCCACTATCGGGTCAAACACATGCGTGCCGTCGGGCTTGGTGGCCGTCTGCAGCTTCTCCTTGAGCGAGGCACTCTCCTCGGTGGCATCGGCCTCGCCGGTATAGAGCACGCCCATCGTCGAGACGACAATCTCCTTGGCTGCGGCTCCGGTGAGCACGCTCACGCCCATCTGCCAGTTGAAGCCCAGCGGCTCCACGACAGGCTCGATGGCCTTGCCCATCTGGCCCATGTAGGAGTTCTCGATCTGTTCTTGAGGTGTCTGCCCCTCATGGCGGGGGAAGTACCCCAGCGCCCACACGATGATCGAGGCCGCCAGGATGATGGTGGCCATCTTCTGCAAGTACTGCTTGCCCTTGCTCCACATGTGGATGGTCGCGTTACGGGCAGTGGGTTTGCGGTAGGGCGGCAATTCCATCACAAACTGTGTCTTGTCGTGCTTGAGGAACGTCTTGCTCATGATGATGGCGGTGATCGCAGCCACCAGGATGCCGATGAGGTAGATGCTCATCAGGATGAGCCCCTGATTGGCGGTGAAGAAGGCGGCCACCAGCAGCAGGTAGGCCGGCAGTCGTGCCGAGCACGACATGAACGGCACGGTCAGGATGGTCACCAGGCGGTCACGCCGGTTCTCGAGCGTGCGCGTGGCCATGATGGCGGGCACGCCGCAGCCAAAGCCGATCAAGTAGGGGATAAACGACTTGCCGTGCAGGCCGACGCGGTGCATGATGCGGTCCACGATGAAGGCCGCACGTGCCATGTAGCCGCTATCCTCGAGCAGCGAGATGAAGAAGAACAGTATCAGGATCTGTGGCAGGAACACAAGCACACCGCCCACGCCGCCGATGATGCCATCGACAATCAGGTCCTTGAGGATGCCGTCGGGCATCACGCTGCCGATCCACTCGCCCAGCCAGCCGATGCCGCTCTCGATCCACTCCTGCGGATAGGCTCCCAGCGTGAAGGTCGCTTCAAACATCAGCCACATCAGCACCAGCAGGATGGGCAGTGCCAGCCAGCGGTTGGTCAGCAGGCGGTCCATCGAGTAGCCGGGCTTGGTCTCTCCTGTGGCGCGGTCGGGGTTAGGCGTGAGAGCCTCGGCCAGCGCGCCGCGAACAAATCCGTATTTCAGGTCGGTGATGATGCTCACGATGTCCTCGTTATAGTCACGCTCGATGCGCTGGCGCATGTCGGCTGCGGTCTTCTTGACCTGCCCGGCGTTGGGCTGGCTGTTCAGCAGCTCGATGGCATGCTGGTCATTCTCGATGACCTTGAGCACGGTGTAGCGGTCCAGGGTGGGGCACATCCCGCCCAGCTCCTTCAGGCAATCCTCGATGAGCGTGCCGTAGTTCACGTTGTGATGCATCGTCTCCTTCTCGCTCTCGTCGATGGTCTGCATCGTGGCTTGGAGCACCTCCTTGACACCGCGGCCGTTATAGGCCGTCAGCGGGACCATGCGGGCACCCAGCAGGCGGCTCATCATCTCGATGTCGAGATGGTCGCCGCTCTTCTCCAGTTCGTCCCACATGTTCAGGGCGATCACCATCGGGATGTTCATGTCCATGACCTGGGTCGTCAGGTACAGGTTGCGCTCCAGGTTGCCGGCATCGACGATGTTGAGGATGGCATCAGGGTGGTTGTCGCGGATGTAGGTGCGCACATACATCTCCTCGGGGGAGTACTCGGTGAGCGAGTAGGTGCCGGGCAGGTCAACGAGTTGCACCCGTCGCCCGTCGATATTGAACCAGCCTTCCTTGCTGTCAACGGTCACACCGCCATAGTTGCCGACTTTTTCCTTGGCTCCCGTCACGTTGTTGAACAGGGAGGTCTTGCCGCAATTGGGGTTGCCGATGAGCACTACGCGCAGCACGTTGTCGGCCATGGGGTCCACACCGGCGACCTCGGTCTCGACGATGCCGTTGAAATTGTCCTCCAGGTCACAGAAGAGGGCCTCCTTGTCGGTGACCTCGACCTGGGCGGCCTCGCTGTGGCGCAGCGAGATGTGGGCTCCCAGTATCATGTATTCCACGGGATCCTGCAGAGGGGCGTTCTTGAGCACGGTGACCTTGGCACCGCGCACAAATCCCATCTCCAGCAGGCGCTGGCGGAAGGCTCCGTCACCCATCACGCGCACCACCTGCACCGTCTGGCCCACAGGCTCGTCGTCGAGCAACCGTGTCACGATTTTTGCTTTATCTTGTTCTGATTTCATTTCGTGTCTGTATTTTATTCCAATCTGCAAAATTAGTATGTCGCAATCACTACTGCAATCACTAATTCTTGCCTTTTATTCTTTTTTTTATCCCCATAAATGGGGATAAAAACCGTCCAAGACATCGGGATGTGGGTTTCAGTTGGCGGATGCCAATTCCTAATACCCATGGTGCAAAACAAAAGTCCCGAGACTGTTGTTAGTCTGTCGGGACCTATATGTTCTGTGTCGCATCATGCTTCGTCAGCAGTTTGACACAAGGTTGTTGAAGTGTTTTATTATTAAGAAAAAGTCAGTTTTGTTCGTTTGAAGCATTTGTTCTTCATCTAAGTCGATATATTGACTAACGTAGTAAGGAAAAGTTTAATCACATGTCTAAGTTTAACATCTGTTAACTTTATGGGTCCTCAATCGTGTCTTTTCAGCGAATAATGCCCCACGCAAAGGCGCTAAGCAAGGAGGCGGACCTTGCTTAGCGAATTTTCCCTGGACACCATTAAAAACAATTCTCTGAATTTTTTGGGGCTTCGACACATGGACTTGCGGCGACCCCTCTCTACACCCTACACTCTACACCTCAAGTTGATAAACGCGGCGAAGCCACTTTAGTAACTTAAATAGAGGTAGAAGTCGCGGGTGAGGGCGATGTACTCGGGGGTGAAGGTGCCGTCGCTGTGGGCGATGGTGAGGGAGTCCTCGTGGTAGGGCTGGTCGTGGCGAGACAGTTGCCACAGGGTGCGCTTGGGGGCGGCTCCCTCGACAGGGATGACTCGCGTGAGCCGACGCACGGGCAGCGAGGCAAAGGCCGCGGCCTCGATGATGGTCCCCTCGACATCGGTGGGGGTGATCATGGCCAGCGTGCCGTCATGGGTAAGCCGTCGTGCGGCACCATCGATGAGTTGGGCATAGGTGAGCGCGCCAGTGTGTCGGGCGGCTGTCCGTGCGTCGCCCGTGGGCAGCACGCCGTTGGTGAAGTAGGGTGGGTTAGACACCATCAGGTCATAGGGTGCCTCGCTCGTCATGCCGTTGAAGTCCTGCAGGCTGGCCGTGAGCCGGTCGCTCCATGGAGAGCGCTCAAAGTTGATGCTGGCCTCCTCGATGGCCGCCTGGTCGATGTCGATGCCCTCAATCAGGGCATCAGGGTTGCGCTGGGCTATCATCAGTGCAATGACACCGCAGCCCGTGCCCACGTCGAGCACGCGCCGCATGCCAGTGACCGGACACCATGCCCCAAGGAGGACCCCGTCGGTGCCCACCTTCATTGCCGTGCGGTCGTTCAACACGGCGAATTGCTTGAAACGGAAAACTTTTTCTCGTGCCATGTGGTTGTAGTGAATGTGCAAAGGTAGTGATTAGTTTTCAGTTTTCGGTTGTCAGTTTTCAGTTTTTCGGTTGTCAGTTGGTGGGGAGTAGATGAAATGGCACGGTTCTTGTAATTATGAGGTGCGGTATATAAAGTTAAAAATGAATGTGTTTAGCATTTTTTCACCAAAAACAGTGCCTCCCATTCCTTATAACTTTATAACTTGCACCGCTTTTTACAAAGATTTAATATACATCTTAAACTTTTTTAAAATTACCTTGTCTAATAGACAAAGAAACATAAATATTAATGAATTTTTAAAACGTAAAGATTATGAAGTACCGTGTATTTGCATTATTGGGCGCATTAGCCCTTGGGGCCGGAGCGATCTTGCAGGCCCAGGACTATGATGACATCTACTACGATGCCTCCAAGTCCACGACAACCCAGGCAACGACCAGCAAGGCCAAGCCGGCCAAGACCGTTGCCGTATATGGTGAAGTTCCTGACAGGTATGCAACAGCTGCCCGTAGCAACTATCGCCTGGAGCGCGACGAGGATGAGTACAACCGTCGTGGCACCGTGGCGGTGCAGCCCTCGTTTGAGGTGGACATCAATGGTGACACCATCTACTTTGACAATGACAGCATCTATGACGACGACGCGTTTGCCAACACGCGCCGCATCGAGCGTTTCTACAACCCCGACATCGTGCTGCTCAGCACCGACGACCAGCTGGTGGAACTCTACTATGACGAGTCACCCACGATTAATCTGATCGTCGGCAGTGATTGGAGCTACGCTAGCTATGGTTGGTCGTCATGGCATGATCCCTGGTGGTACAATTCATGGTATAGCGGCTGGTATTGGAACCGCTGGTATGATCCCTGGTACAGCCCCTTCTATTATGGATACCGTTCGCCTTACTGGCACTGGGGATGGCATTACAGCCCCTGGTACCGCACGGGATGGGGTTGGGACTATGCTTGGCACGGCTGGCATGGCAACACCTACTGGAACACTCGTCCTGCTGGTGGACGTCATCACGGCACCAACTACAACTGGACCACTGGCACGTCGGCCCACCGTGCAGGACTGGGCACCAACCGCAATGGCCGCACTCCCTCGGGTGTGAATCTGGGCTCACGCAGCGGTATGACATCCCGTGGCACCGGCACCAACCGTGGTTCGGGCATTGGAACCCGTCCCGGCACCGGAACAACGCGCAACAATGGCAACATGGGTACACGCCAGGGCTCGCCGTCAACGCGTAGTGGCAGCGGAACGTCAGGAGTAAGGTCTTCATCAACAACCCGCTCCTATAGCGGTGGCAGCTCGTCCTATGGCGGCAGCCGTTCATCTTACGGCAGCAGCCGTTCCAGCAGCGGTTTGTCCTATGGAGGTAGCCGTGGCTCATATAACAGCGGCAGCCGTTCCAGCAGCAGTAGCAGCTCGTCCTATGGCGGCAGCCGTTCCAGCAGCGGCTCCTATGGCGGCTCGCACAGCTCAGGCGGCGGTAGCCATGGTGGCTCGGCAGGTGGTGGCGGACGTCGTCGCTGATCCCCGGGTCATGCCGACCACACACGCATATAAAAATCACATCGTATTAGTTGAACGTAACTAAACCTTTAATTCTGAAAGAAATGAAGAAGAAAGTTTTTGCCTTCCTGTTGTGCGGACTTCCTCTTATGATAAACGCACAGGATGCCTTTGATGTCCTGCAAATGTCTCAAACCGAACTCCGGGGTACCTCGCGCTTCCAGTCGATGGCGGGGGCCTTCGGAGCCCTCGGAGGCGATCTCTCAACGCTGACCCAGAACCCTGGCGGCATCGGTGTCTATCGCAATTCTGACCTGGGCATCACCTTAAGCCTGGACTGCAATAGCTCCAAGTCGGGCGTGGACAAGATGAGCGAGACCAAGTTTAATGTCAACAATGTGGGATATGTGGGCGCTATCCGTCTGGACAGCGAGGTCATGCCCAACCTGAACTTCGGTTTCACCTACAACCGCCTGCACTCCTATAACCGCCATTACATCGGCGGCGTGGGCAATATCCCCTATTCGATGAGCAATTTCATCGCCGACGAGTTTGTCAACCTCAATCCTTATGGACCTTACACCCCGGATGACCTCTTGGAGACCGACAACTTCGATCCCTATATCGATGGAAGCGCTCCCTGGGCCGCCATCGTCACCTATGACATGCCGACCCGGAATGGCGGATCGGTCGGAATCATCAATTCGGTTGATGGTTTCATGAGGGGCCTTTACGGTTATGGAACCTACGGTGACGCCTATTACGAGGTTGACGAGCGTGGCCATGCCGACGAGTACAACATTGCCCTGGGCGGCAATATCGCCAACAAGGTTTACTGGGGACTGGATGTCGGCATCATGGACTTGGATTACAGGAGCTATCAGATCTATGAGGAGGACTTGAACAATGCCTTCATCATGACCGATGACCATGACCTGTTTGAGAGCCCCATCGACAACGAGAACACCCGTGCAGACTGGAGCCTGACCAACTATCTGCATAGCGAAGGTACGGGCGTGAACTTCAAGCTGGGCTTGATCTGGCGTCCCACGCAGTCGTTGCGCCTCGGTGCAGCCGTGCACACGCCCACCTACTATGACATGCGTGACACCTACTTTGCACAGGCCAACCTCAATGCCTATCAGAATGGCAACGAGCTCTATCGTTCCAGCAAGGGCACTAACTACGGCTACGACTACAGCAGCACCTACACCATCTCCACTCCCTGGCACTTCCTGGGCAGCGTGGCCGGTGTGATTGGCACCAAGGGTATCATTAGCCTTGACTATGAGTATGTCGCTAACCAGACGATGCGCGTCGGCAACGACAGCCGCCACAACTACCCTGACGTGACCTATAATGTCAAGGATTACTTCAAGCCCTCTCACATCATCCGTCTGGGCGCAGAGTACCGTGTGGATCCCAACTGGAGCCTGCGTGCAGGTTACAGCTACAAGACCACTCAGGTCGAGAAGGGTGTGGATGAGTACGATTACAATATCTCTACCGTTGGCAGCAACCCCACCTATCAGTATGACAACTCGGTACAGTACATCACTTGTGGTGCCGGTTACCATTACAAGTCATTCTATACCGACCTGGCCTATGTTTACAAGATGCGCAAAAGCGTTTATAACGCCTTCTCGCCCATCAACGACGAGTATGGTTATGAGCCCAACGTCAGCGCCGACGTGAAGGACAACAACCACCGCATCTCGCTCACCCTGGGCATGAGGTTCTGACCTAACTGAATATCATTCAACCTGGAAATTACGTTTATAAAATTCATTATCAAAATGCTGGCAATGTGCGGTGATCGCATGTTGCCAGTTTTTTGGGGGGTACGACGGGCATTTCCCCCAGGACCCCCGATGAATAAAATCAGGCGGTTACCGACTTAGGGTGACCGCCTGTTAACAGTGTATCAGATGCGATGAATTAACGTGCTGGTGGAATGTCGGGGAAGACCTCGTCGAGACTGCGCTGAAAGGCCTGGAGTTCCTCCTTGATGCGCTTGAGCTGCTCAATGGCGTCAAAGCGCTTGTCCACACCCTCGCGGTTGTGGCGGATCTGGGCCTGGGCTGCATCGAGCTTCAACCCTTTCTCCTTGACCAGATAATACACCTTGCTGATGATCTCTATGTCATTGGGCGTGTAGTAGCGGATGTTCTTCTTGTTGCGCTTGGGACGGATGATGGTGAACTGCGTCTCCCAGTAGCGCAGGGTGGACTCGGGAATGCCCAGGATGTCAGAAACGTCGCCGATTTTGTAAAATTTTTTGTCCAGTTCTCGCATGGTCTTGCACAGATTGATAGAATTAATTAACTTTGCAAGTTGATTACAACCCTGCAAAGGTAAACATTTGGTTTAAACTTTGCAACAAAACGAGAACATTTATAATAAATTAAGATAAACTACTATGCTTACTGCAAAAGAAATCCGCGAGACGTTCAAGCGTTACTTCGAGGAGCACGGGCATCACATTGTCCCCTCGGCCCCCATGGTAATCAAGGACGATCCTACTCTCATGTTTACTAACGCCGGCATGAATCAGTTCAAGGACATCATTCTGGGTAATAAGGATGCCCAGTGGCGCCGAGTGGCCGACTCACAGAAGTGCCTGCGCGTCAGTGGCAAGCACAATGACCTTGAAGAGGTGGGACATGACACTTACCACCACACGATGTTTGAGATGCTGGGCAACTGGTCGTTCGGCGACTACTTCAAGCACGAGGCCATCGACTGGGCTTGGGACCTGCTGGTCAATGTCTATGGGCTGGATCCCAAGAACCTGTATGCCACCGTGTTCGAGGGTGATACCTCCATCGGTGTGAGCCGTGATGATGAGGCTGCGAGCTTCTGGGAGTCTCATCTGCCCAAGGATCATATCCTCAACGGCAATGCCCACGACAACTTCTGGGAGATGGGCGATACCGGTCCTTGCGGCCCGTGCAGCGAGATTCACATCGACCTGCGCAGCGAGGAGGAGAAAGCCGCTGTGCCCGGTGCCGAGCTCGTCAATAAGGACAACCCGCTGGTCATCGAGATCTGGAACCTCGTGTTCATGCAGTACAACCGCAAGGTGGACGGCACGCTTGAGCCGCTGCCCAACAAGGTGATTGATACGGGTATGGGCCTGGAGCGCCTGTGCATGGCACTGCAGGGCAAGAAATCCAACTACGACACCGACGTTTTCCAGCCCCTCATCGGCAAGCTGGGCGAGATGTGTGGCAAGAAGTATGGTGACAACAAGGACGTGGATATTGCCATGCGCGTTGTTGCCGACCACGTGCGCACTATCGCATTCTCGGTGGCCGACGGCCAGCTGCCCAGCAATGCCAAAGCTGGCTACGTCATCCGCCGCATCCTGCGCCGTGCCGTGCGCTATGGCTACACCTTCCTGGGCTTCAAGGAGGCGTTCATGTACCGACTCATTGACACCCTGATCGATAACATGGGCGAGGCCTATCCCGAGATCAAGGCACAGGCCGACCTCATCAAGCATGTGACCAAGGAAGAGGAAGATGCCTTCCTGCGCACCCTTGAAACCGGTATGAAACTTATCGAGAAAGTCATCGCCGACACCAAGGCCGCCGGCAAGACCATTGTCGATGGCAAGGAAGCCTTTACGCTCTATGACACCTTCGGTTTCCCGCTTGACTTGACCGAACTCATCCTGCGTGAGAACGGCATGACCGTCAACGAGGAGGAATTCAATGTCGAGATGCAGAAGCAGAAACAGCGTGCCCGCAATGCCGCCGCTGTCGAGGCCACCGACTGGGTTGAACTCAAGGACGGTGTTACCGAGTTTGTGGGCTACGACCTGACCGAGTGTGACGTGAATATCCTGCGCTACCGCAAGGTGACCCAGAAGAATAAATCATTCTATCAGATAGTGCTCGACCGCACCCCGTTCTATGCCGAGATGGGTGGCCAGGTGGGTGACCGCGGTTGCCTCGCCCTGGGCGACGAGGTCATCGAGGTGACCGACACCAAGCGCGAGAACAACCTGCCCGTGCACATCACTGCCAAGCTGCCTAGCGACGTTAATGCCACCTTGCATGCTGTCATTGACCTTGAGGCACGTCATGCTACCGAGTGCAACCACACCGCGACCCACTTGCTGCATGCCGCCCTGCGTCATGTGCTGGGAACCCATGTCGAGCAGAAAGGTTCTTATGTTGACCCGCACTCGCTGCGCTTCGACTTCTCCCACTTCCGCAAAGTCACTCCCGAGGAGATTCGTCAAGTCGAGCATCTGGCCAACCAGATGATCCGCAACGCCATTCCACGCGAGGAGCACCGCGAGATGCCTATCGACGAGGCTCGTCAGATGGGTGCGATGGCACTCTTCGGCGAGAAGTATGGCGACCGCGTGCGTGTCATCAAGTATGGCGACTCGGTTGAGCTGTGTGGCGGTACCCACGTTTGCAACACGGGCAACATCGGCATGGTGCGCATCGTCAGCGAGAGCAGTATCGCAGCAGGCATCCGTCGCATCGAGGCTGTGACAGGTGCCCGTGTCGAGGAAATGCTCGACACCGTGCAGGACACCCTGGGCCAGATCAAAGAAATGCTCAATAACGCTCCTGATGCCATCGCCGCACTGCACAAGTCGCTGGCCGAGAATGCCGACCTCAAGAAGCAGGTTGATGACTTCATGAAACAGCGCATCGCCATCCTGGCCAAGCAGCTTGTTGCCGAAGCCAAACCCGAGAACGGCATTAATATCATCACCCTCACCGGTGAGCGCCTGCCCGACATCGTCAAGGGCGTCGCTCTAGCCATCAAGGCTGAGTGCCATGATGCAACGGCATTCCTGGCAGCTACCCAGTATGAGGGCAAGCCCATGTTGACCGTCATGCTCAGTGAGGATATTGTCAAGAGCGGCAAGAAGGCTGGCGACATCGTCCGTGGCGCGGCCAAGTGCATCCAGGGCGGTGGCGGTGGACAGCCGCACTTCGCTCAGGCTGGCGGACGCAATCCCCAAGGACTGGAGGATGCCATGGTCGCCATGCGTGAGGCCCTGAAACAGTAAACTCTATAGTCATTGCTACCGCACCACTTGTGCTAGAGGTGCGGTAGCGTTGTCTTTTCATTAGAATATGGATTACATTTTATTAATTGTCGGCCTGGGATTATTGTTGCTGGCGGCCAATTATCTTGTCGACTCGTCGGTGGCGATAGCACAGCGGGCCAAGATCTCTAACTTCATCATCGGACTCACTATTGTGGGCATCGGTACCAGTGCGCCTGAATTGTTCGTGTCGGTATCATCGGCGCTGCACAATACTGGTGACATAGCGATGGGTAATGTCATTGGCTCCAATATCGCTAATATTTTACTTATCCTGGGAATTACAGCGGCTATCTGTCCGTTTGCCATCGATCGATTGCAGCGCGTGCGCGACATACCGTTCCTGATTTTTGCCACAATCTTCGTGGCAGTCATTGCCAACGACTCAATTGTGCCCGGAATCAAATTCAATACCCTCAACAGGCTGGACGGCATTGTCCTGTTGTTATGCTTTGTTGGATACATGGCATGGGTGATTGTGCAGAAGGGCAAGAATCCCAAGAAGGCGCTCGAGGAGGCCGATGAAGAGGCAACATCCTCACTCACAGGCAAGAATCCGTGGCTGTTGTCGATTATAGCGATTGTCTCACTGGTGGCGCTCATCTACGGCGGCAACCTCTTTCTGGACAGCGCCCAGCGTCTGGCCGAGTCGTGGGGCATGAGCAAGGCTGTCATCGCCATTACTATTGTGGCAGTGGGCACTTCATTGCCCGAGCTGGTGACTGCTGTTATCGCTGCGTCCAAGAAGAATCCCCAACTGGCCCTCGGCAATGTCATCGGCAGCAATCTTTTCAACTTGATGTTTATCCTGGGAACAGCATCTACAGTCAAGCCTCTCGTGTTAATGGATATCAACATCTGGGACTATGCCGTGATGCTGGTGGCCGCTTTGATGCTCTTTATGGTCATTTACACGTTCAAGAAGGACAAGTTTGACCGCATCGAGGGCTTCATCTTCCTGCTGGTTTATATTGCCTATACGGTTTATCTGCTCATGCGATAACACGGATGCCTGATGTCGCCATGTGCGCTTTAAACCTCATCAGTACTTTTTTGTCTTAAAGAAAAAACTCGACAAGACCGCTATGAATAACAGGAATAGAACAATAATGCTCTTGTGCAGCATTGTCATTGCCACTGTGGCGATGGCACAGGGTAGGGTGGACACGCGGGTTCACATCTTTGACGACAATGTGCACTCGCTCAAGGTGTGCCTGGCTAACAACATGTACATCCCTCCAGTGCTCATGATGAACAGTGATGACCGCTTGATTGTCAACTTTGACTATCTGGACTATGACATCCATTACCTGAGGTACAGTGTCACTCACTGCGATGCTGACTGGCAGCCGTCTAAGTTGGTTGAAAGCGAGTATGTCAGCGGTTTTAACTATGCCGACATCGATGACTATGCTCCCAGCGAGGCGACCTATGTCCACTACTATAATTACCAGTTTGTCTTGCCTAATGCCGACATGGAATTTCTCGTCAGCGGCAACTACCTGTTGACCGTCTACGAGCAATCCGACCCGGATGACATTCTGTTCCAGACCCGTTTCTCGGTGTGTGAGGGCGCTGTAAGTGTCTTCCCCGAGGTGACATCGCGGACCGATATCGAGTATAACAACCGCTTCCAGCAGGTGTCATTCAACGTGCGTTACAAGCCGGGTCAGATCAAGGATCCCTATAGTGAGCTCACATGTATTGTCTATCAGAATTCCCGTGAAGATAATGCAGTGACAGTCAAGCGCCCCATGATGGTGGGCGTGGACAATGTCACCTATGAGCATAACCGCGATCTGATTTTCCCTGCCGGTAACGAGTTCCGCCGCTTTGAGACGGTCAATGCCCACAACATCAACATGGGTGTGCAATCCATCCGTTACTATGAACCTCTGTATCATGCCATTCTCATGATTGATGAGCCGCGCAACGAGTTGCAATACCTCTATGACCAGACGCAGCACGGCCGTTTCACCATCCGTAACGCCGAGGCCTACGGCGAGAATGCCCTTGAGGCCGATTACATGATCACCCATTTCACGCTAGATACCCAGGGTAAGCTCAATGGAGGCAACGTCTGGCTCTATGGCGAGTTCCTGAATGGTTATCCCTCCACTCAGGCGATGATGAAGTATGATGCATCTAATGGCTGTTACACAGCCGATATCCTGCTCAAGCAGGGTGCCTATAACTATATGTATCTGTGGGTTCCCGATGGAACGTCGGTCGGCCAGACCGGGCGCATCGAGGGTGATCACTATGAAACGATCAACGAGTACCTGGTTATGGTCTATGACCGGCCCATGGGAGAACGGTATGACCATCTGGTAGGCTATGGCGTGGCCTACTCAGGGAAATAGCTGTATTGAGGTCTGAATGTATCTGGATCAACTAGATGCGCAAGAAGCTCAACTCATGTGGAGCTTCAGCTCATGCGTGTCTTGTAATCGATGTAATCAAATTCCCGCAGCACCTCTACACTCCCGTCCAATCGCTTGAATAGGATGGAGGGGTGCTGGATGCCGTTGAACATGTTGGTCTTGACTGTCGTGTAGTGGTTCATGTCCTCAAAGGTGATGCGGTCTCCTCGTTTCAACGGCTGCTCAAAGCTCCAGTCTCCCACATAGTCGCCGCTCAGGCATGAGTTGCCGCCCATGCGGTAGGTCGGTCTTGTGGTGTCCACCTCATCGAGAGCCTGTGTGATTTTGGGCTTATAGGGCATCTCCAGACAATCGGGCATGTGACAGGCGAACGACACATCGACGATAGCCGTGCTGATGCCGCTGTTGCTCACCACATCGACCACGGTAGCCTCCAGGTCGCCTGTCTGCCAGCACCATGCGCTCCCGGGTTCCATGATGAGCTGCAGGTTGGGGTATGCCCCCTGGAAGGCACCGAGTACTTGCTCTAGATGACCGATGTTATAGCCCTTGCGGGTCATCAGGTGGCCGCCTCCCATGTTGAGCCACTTGAGGCGGGGCAGATAGTCGCCGAATTGCTGCTTCAATGCCAATAAAACCTTTTCCAGATCAAAACTCGTGCTCTCGCACAAGGCATGGAAGTGGAAACCCTCAATGCCCTCGGGCAGCTCCTTGAGGTCACTTGCCAGAACACCAAATCGGGAACCGGGGCAACAGGGATTGTAGATATCCGTCTCGATGACCGAGCACATCGGGTTGACCCTCAAGCCGCAACTCACCTGCTCACCGGGCCAGTCGGTGTTGTGCTGATTGACCTTGTCGGCAAAGCGCTTGTACTGCTCGATGGAGTTGAAGGTGATGTGCGAGCTGCCGGCGATGTAGGCATCAATGGTCTCGTCGGTATAGGCTGGGCAATAGGTGTGGGTGCGGCACTTGAGCTCATCGTTGGCCAGCAGCATCTCGTTGACAGAGCTTGCTGTGGACTCAATGCCATATTCCCTGAACACGTCAAACGTGCGCCACAACGCATTGGCCTTGAACGCCATGATGATATCGACTCCCGTGCGTTGGGCGACACCGGTGATTAACTCGATGTTGCGGCGCAACTTTTCCTCATACACGATATAATAAGGTGTCTTGAACTCTTCCATGATTTTTATTATAGGATTTCAAATTTAGCGAATTTCAGCAGCAGTTTTCGTGTCTGTCCGTCATTGAAGATGACATCAATCTTGGCATCATTGCCGCTGGTGTCTATATTGGTCACATTGCCGCGGCCGAAGCGTTGATGCAGTATCTCGCAGCCCTCATGTAACTCATCGGCTGTATGTATCGTGAAATTGCCATTGGCCGGCGCTGATGCGGCCGGTGTGGGGGAACTGGCACGCGGCAATGGCGCTGGAGCCGGTCGGGCAGGTGCCGCCTTCATGGGACGTGGCGCTGGTGAATAAGAACTGCTGCGTCTAGTGGGCTCATTCCACCTGTTGCGCATCGTGTCGATGTCATCGTCATCATTCCAGCGGTTGCGTTTGCGTGACGGTATGGGTGCAGAACTCGTGCTGCCCAGCATCAGGTATTCGGGAGCGATGTCACGCAGGAAGCGGCTCATCACGCAGGTTTTGGTTTGCCCGTTGTGATATCGTGATGTGGCATAGGTGATCACGCAGTTCACTTCTGCCCTCGTGATGGCCACATAGAGTAATCGCCGTTCTTCCTCAATCTGATACAGTGAGTCCATACTCATTGCACTGGGAAACAATTCCTCCTCAACACCGACGATGATGACATTGCGGAATTCCAGACCCTTGGCTGCATGGACTGTCATCAGCGTGACTTTCTCGCCGTCAGGGTCGTTCATGTCTTGGTCGGTGAGCAGCGAGGTCTCGGCAAGGAAATCACTGATCTTGTTGTGCTCGTCGCCGCTTTCTTCCTTGCCTTGCTGGAAATCGCTCACGGCATTCAGCAACTCATCAAGGTTCTCAATGCGGCTGATGTTTTCAGGGGCATTGTCTCCCATAAGTACACTCTTGAGCTTGGACCGGCGGATGGTTTCCTGTGCCATGGTTACCGCAATGGTCCCGTTCTGGTTGAGCTCCATGAGACCTTGTATCAATTGAGTGAATGTTTGCATCTTGGCCAGTGTGCCGCGGTTTACATTCAGCCCATATTTCTCGGCATTGATCATAACCTGCCACATGCTCACGCCATTCTCGTTGGCGCAATGGTTGATCTTGCCCACGGTAGTGTCTCCGATGCCTCTTGACGGATAGTTGACTACACGTCTCAAGGCCTCGTCGTCATCAGGATTAATGATGAGTCTGAAGTAGCAGATGGCATCCTTTACCTCCTTGCGCTGGTAGAACGACAGGCCGCCATAGATGCGGTAGGGGATTGCGCTGCGCATGTTCCCGTGCTTGTCGCGGCGGCCGCCGTTGCTCAGGGCTTCCTCGAGCAGTCGGGACTGTGCATTAGTGCGGTAGAGAACGGCATAGTCCTCATAGCTGTCTCCTTGTCGAGCCTTGAGAGCCGCAATCTGGTTGGCTACGACATAGGCTTCCTCGTAGTCGCTGAAGCACTGGATGACCGGAATGCGGTCACCCACTTGGTTCTTGCTGAACAGATGCTTGGCAATCTGTCCCTTGTTCTTCTCGATGAGGCTGTTGGCGGCATCGGTGATGGTCTGGGTCGAGCGGTAGTTACGTTCAAGTTTGAAAGTCTTGATATCAGGGTAGAAGCGCTGCAACCTCAGTATGTTGTCGATATTGGCACCGCGGAAGCTGTAGATGCTCTGTGCATCGTCGCCCACCACACACAGCTGATTGTACAGTTTGCTCAATTGGTGCACAATCAGGTGCTGCGAGAAGTTGGTGTCCTGATACTCGTCAACAAGGATGTAACGGAAAAACTCCTGGTAGCGCCGGCACACATCCTCATGGTCGCGCAGCAGGATATTGGTGTACAGCAGCAGGTCGTCAAAGTCCATCGCCCCGGCAATACGGCAGCGGTTCCAGTAGGCCTTGTAGATGTTTACCGTTTCAGGGCGCTGGGCATCGCGGTCGGCAGTTATAAGGCTCTGATTACGCTCATAGTCGTCAGGCGTGATCAGGGCGTTCTTGGCATTGCTGATCTGGTTTTGAATCGTGGCGGGTTTGTAGGTCTTATCGTCCAGACCCATATCCTTGACAATGAGCTTGATGAGAGAGCGTGAATCACTCTGGTCATAGATAGTGAAATCGGGCTTGAAGCCGATGCACTCGGCATTGCGGCGCAGTAGCCGTGAAAAGATAGAGTGGAATGTACCCATCCAAAGTTGTGCAGCGACATCAGGGCCTGCCAGCGGCTCGATGCGCTCACGCATCTCACGGGCGGCCTTGTTGGTGAAGGTGAGCGCCATGATGCGCCACGGCTCGTAGCCCCGCCGTAGCAGATGCACGATTTTATAGGTCAGCACACGTGTCTTGCCTGAGCCTGCGCCTGCTATCACCAGTTGTGGCCCGTCACAGTACTCCACTGCCGCGCGCTGCTGTTCATTCAGTTTCTCCAGATAATCTTCATTCATGGTCACAAAAATACTACTTTTTCTCCAAACAAATCAAGAACGCAGCAAACTGAAAACAATAAGCATGAATTTGTTATTCTTGTATTTCTTGTTTTCCTTGAAGTTTTGATTGCGTCAGCAAAGTTGTTTGAGTTGTTTAAGTTGTTTTTAAAAAAAGGCATTTATTGTTGTGGCTTTATCAAGTAGTTGTTGCTACAGGTCGTTATACTTGGGGATGGTTTCCAGGAAGCGGTAACTGTTGTTGTCATAGTCGATCTGGCAGCAATAATGGTTCAGGCCGTTGCTCACGATAAGGTAACGGGCGTGCAGCACCATGTTGTAACGCACAATTTGGTCAAACGTCTTCTGCGTGATGTTGATGCTTGGGGCTTTGTATTCGACTATGATGAGCGGTTGCCCGGTTCGGTCGGCTACCACAGTATCGCAACGGCGTGCGATGCCATTTTGTGTCAACGATACCTCGTTGCCCATCAGAGCGGCAGGAAAGCATTTCTCATTGATGAGCATCTCGACAAAGTGCTGGCGCACCCATTCCTCGGGAGTCAGCGCAACCCAGCGCTCGCGCAGCCGGTCCCAGATGGCCCACGATGAGCCATCCTCCCGCTTCTTCACCTTGTACTCATATTCCGGTAAATTCAATTCAACCATGATAACTGGTCATTTCTTTCTACAAAGATATAACATTTCTATCACCTATTCAAAAAAATACTTCATCTCTTCACTAAAAAAGTGCTACCTTTGCAAGAAAAACACTGAATACAATGATGATGAAAAGAATTCTGTCTTCCCTCCTGATCGCCGTCGTGGCCACAACGGCAGTGGCTCAGCAGTTTGATGATTTCTTTGTGGATCGGACTCTGCGTCTGGACTACATTTTTGCAGGTAATAACCGCGACCAGCAGATTTACTTCGAGCAGGCCTATTCCACGCCCCATTGGGCAGGTCGCAAGAGCCGTCTTGCCGATGTCCCCTTGAAGGGCAATGGCCAGTTGACCGTGCGTGATCATGCTACGGGTCAAACTTTGTTTGTCCACACTTTTTCTACTCTATTTCAGGAGTGGCAGGCTACCGAGGAAGCTACACGTGTCAATCGTGCATTTGACGCCAGCTACAACGTCCCGATGCCCAAGCAGCCTGTAGATATCACTGTATCTCTTACCGACTTTCATGGCAAGGTCGTTGGTTCGATGACTCATACTGTTGACCCTGCTGATATCCTCATCCGCGGGCTGGATGACAACGGCATTCCTTATCACTACATCTGGAAAGGCAAGACACTGCCTGCTGCCCAGAAATCGGCCGATCAGCCGGGCAAGCGTGATTATAGCCCAAGCGAGGGCATGATAGGTGGTGAGCCTGATATTACCGAATGCATCGACCTGGCAATTGTGGCCGAGGGCTACACGCGTGCCCAGATGGGCAAATTCTACGCTGATTGCCAGCGGGTGGTGGATGCCCTGTTTGCCCATGAACCGTTCACGTCGTTAAAGGACCGCTTCAATGTTGTCGCCGTTGCGGCCGAATCCCTCACCAGTGGCCCCAGCGTGCCCCACTTGGGCCGATGGAGCAATACCCCTGTCGGTACCCATTATGATACTTTCTACAGCGACCGCTACTTGATGACCCAGGACATCCACAGGCTGTATGATGTGCTGTCTGGGGTACCCTTCGAGCACATCATCGTGCTAGTCAACAGCGACACCTATGGCGGAGGTGGCATCTACAACCAGTTGACCGTCACAACCAGCGACCATCCCACTTTCCATCAGGTGCTGGTTCATGAATTCGGCCATGCCTATGCCGGCTTGGGTGACGAATATTTCTACGATGACGGTTATGAGTCGATGTATCCCGGCGACACCGAACCCTGGGAGCCCAACCTCACCACACTGGTCGATTTCCAGAGCAAGTGGGCCGACATGGTTCCCAAGGGCACTGCCGTCCCCACGCCTGCCGATCCCAAAGTACCCAATTACCGCAAGATCACCAACGAGAAGGAACAGCGTCTGCTCGACGCTGCCACTCAGCGCGTTGGCGTGTTTGAGGGTGGGGGATACCAGTCCAAGGGCGTTTACCGCCCGGCACAGGAGTGCCGCATGAAGATTAACGAGGTCGCCAGCTTCTGCCCCGTCTGCTCGCGAGCCATCAGCAGGATTACTGATTTCTATACCAGTCATTGAAGAATATACCGATGACTGTGACCGAAAACGCTTAAACTTTTTTGTTTATTTCGTGTCATAAATGTAACTTTGCAAGAGAAATGAAACGAGTGGTGATTATCGGTTCTGGTAACGTGGCGACCAGCCTGGCTCACGCCCTGGCCCGGCATTGCCTTGTGGCTCAGATTTACAGCCGCACGCTTGCTCATGCCCAGCTGCTTGCCGACGCTGTCCATTGCCCTGCCGTGACCGATGACCTGCGGGCGCTGGTGACCGATGCCGATGCCTATATCATCGCAGTACGCGATGATGCCATTGCTGATGTTATCACAGCTGTACCCGATAATGGCGCCTTGTGGCTGCATACTTCTGGAAGCAAGTCGATTGACTTGTTTGAAGGTCATCGTTCCTGCTATGGCGTGTTGTGGCCCATGCAGTCGTTCTCCCGTGAGATGGTTACACCGCTCGATGATGTTCATTTCTTTGTCGAGGCCAATAATGAAGCCGCATTAGATGACATGATGGCTCTGGGTCACTTGTTGTCCCGCCATGTCACTGCTACTGATAGTGGTCAGCGGCGTTGGTTGCACATCGCCTCGGTGTTCTCATGCAATTTTGCCAATCACATGTGGACCCTTGCCGATGAACTGCTCACCGCCCAGGGGCTCCCGTTTGAAGCGATGTTGCCGCTCATCCGCACCACCGTCGACAAGCTGGACCATCTCAAGCCGGCCCAATCCCAGACAGGCCCTGCCGTGCGTCACGACCTCCAGGTCATTGACGACCATCTGTCGATGCTCGATGGTGACAAGCGGGAGCTGTACCGCATGTTATCACAGTCCATCATGAATCATAATCCGTCAAACGATAATGCTCAATAATCTCGAGAAATATGATGTTGTGCTGGGCAGCAACTCGCCCCGTCGCCGCGAATTGCTGGCCGACATGGGCGTGAAGTTCCGCGTCGAGGCCATCAAGGGCATCGATGAGACTTACCCTGCCAGCTTGCCAGTTGAGGATATTCCCGTCTATCTGTCACGTCTCAAGGCCGACGGGCACCCGTTGAGCGACGGTGAGCTGCTCATCACCGCCGACACTGTCGTTGTGCTAGACGAGACAGTGCTGGGCAAACCTGTCGATGAGGCTGATGCTCATCGCATGTTGCGCTCCCTGTCGGGCCGTGCCCATCGGGTCATCAGCGGCGTGTGTGTCTCTACTGTTGACCGTGTTGAGTCGTTTGCCGACACGAGCATTGTCCACTTTGCCGAGTTGACCGATGAGGAAATTGACTATTATATCGAGCACTACCGCCCCCTGGACAAGGCTGGGGCCTATGGCATACAGGAGTGGATCGGCAATATCGGCATCTCGGGCATCAATGGCGACTTCTATAATGTGATGGGCTTGCCCACACGTAAACTCTACCAAGTGCTGAAATCCTTTTAATACGAGAGAAAAATGAATAGCTGGATACGTTATATCGTCGTGTGTGTGGTTATCTCGATAGCTGCATTGCAGTCGCGGGCCGAGACAGTGCCAAACGACACCGTTTACTTCTATACCACATGGGAACAGATACTCAACGATACCCCCGATGCGATGCTTGAGAATCCGTTTATCTATGCTGCATCCCCCTACGATATTCAAATCTATACTGCCGATGATGAGCTGAACGAGATGTTGCTCTCGGCCCACATTGCTGCCTGCTTGGGTGATGACCTCTGGCTGATCAGCAGCGAGTATATCAAGAAGAACTTCACCGGTGACGTGAAGAGGCTGGAGGGTTTCATGCTCTTGTTCTTCAATGACAAGATGGCTTATTTCTTGAGCGTGAGCAGCGGCTCCACTACGTTGACAAGCATCTTGTTCGGCGAGAGTGTGACGGATGACCCCGTTCCAAATATCTTCAATATCGACTTTGTGAACAAGAAGGTGCGCAAGGTCGATCACAAGGTGCTCAGCGATCTGCTTGAGGATTATCATGACCTGCAGATGCGCTACGAGGGCATGAAGGACTATAAAAAACAATATGTCATTGATGACTATTACGACAAGTATATCAAGCGTGCTACAGATGACTTCTTGCGTCCTTTCATTCTTGATCTTGTGGATTAAATAGCGCTAGGGTTGATGAATTGCCGTTTATTATATATTGCCTTGTTTCTTCTCACGGTTGTGTGCCATGGCATGGCTAGTGCAACTGCACAGGACACAGTGTACTTCTACAACACGTGGGAGCAGATGCTTGAGAAGTCGCCCGCGGCGCTGATTGTGAACCCGATTGTTCATATTTATTCCCCTTTTGAATTCTATATTGAAACAGGTGACGAAAACCTCGATGAACAGATTGTCAATGACCACATCGCGTTATCGCTGGGTGACAGCATCTGGCTCGTCAATTCAGAATACTTGAGGCGTGACTTCAAGGGGGATGCCAAAAAGCTGTATGGCTTTGTCCCGGTTTATTTCAACGACAAGCTCGCCTTTGTCGATTACGTCAGTCAGACTGATTGGGCTGTCTCGATCAACGACTATCTCTTCGGTGAGGTTGATTTTGATGGAATGACCTCATCTGGCGTCGTGGTTCATTATTATCTTGACTTCATCCAGCATAAGGTGCTCAAGGTCGATCATAAGGTGCTCAGCGCCTTGCTGGAGCCTTATCATGACCTGCAGATGCGCTATGAGGGCATGAAGGACTACAAGCAACAATATGTCATCGATGATTATTTCGATAAGTTCATCGACCGAGCGACACAGGATCCTATGCGCCCGTTCATACTAGACTTGGTAAACTAACAATCCAATAATACTCATGAAAGAACCCAGATGTTGTGATATCGATTTGAAGAAATACCTGCACCATGCGATGATTGCGGTTTTCACAGTGATTGCGTTACACGCAATGGCTGTTGACGAGCCGCATGACACGGTTTATTTCTTTGATTCCTGGGAGCGAATCATGGCAGATCAGCCTGAAGCGATTTTTGTTGATCCCTATATATCTATAATACCTCCTTATTACTATGACTGGTATTTCAGTATGAGCGATCGTCGGATGAACCGATTGATACGGGATCGCTTCGTCGCAGCAAGTTTAGAAGACAAATGGCTTATCAGCAGGAAATACCTGGTGAAGAATTTCGGTTGGCATTCAGGAGAACCTGGTAGTTATGTGCCGTTCTACTTCAATGATAAGGTGGCCTATGTGGACTATGAGCATCCGGTATTTGATAACCTTGAAAGAAACTTTTATTATATCGATTTCAAGGATCGCAAGATGAGGAAGGTAACCGCATCATTGCTCTCTGAACTGCTTGAGGAGTGGGGCTATCTTGACTTGAAGATGCGCTTTGAGGGCTCTAAAGACTTTAAGAAGCCCGAAATCGTCGGATACTATTTTTTTCAGTTTATTGACAGGGCCACCTATGATCCGGCTTATCCCTCGATTCTTGATATCATGAGGGCTGAAGGGACTGTTGATAATTCCAATGAATTGACACGATGATCATGAAGAATAGAAAATATATTATGATGACCCTGCTTGCAGGGCTGTTGTTGCTGAGCTCTTGCTTTAAGGGGGGCAAGGCGGATAGTGTTGCACTAGGTGTGCAGGACTCGGTGATCACGGCTGCCAAGCTGTTGACGATGCAGCGCACACCAGCCTACACTGTCGTTACCGTGGGTGACCCCTGGAAGGGTGGGGTGCTGCACCGCTATGTGCTGGTGCCTTCTGACTCGGTTCTTCCTGAGGATCTACCCGAGGGAACCGTGGTGCGTACACCTATCCGTCAAGCGCTGGTCTATTCATCGGTTCACACGAGCCTGCTGCGTGAGCTGGGTGCCATTGATGCCGTGCGTGGTGTTGTGGATAGTCAATATTTCAACGACTCTATCATTGCCGCGGGCCTGAAGGCCGGCACGATTGCCGATTGCGGCAACTCAATGAATCCCACGGTAGAGAAGGTTATCGACATGCAGCCCGATGCGATTCTGCTCTCTCCCTACCAGGATGCCAGCTATGGCCAGATCGCCAAGATGGACATTCCCATTATCGAGTGTGCCGACTATCTGGAGTATGACCCGCTGGGACGTGCCGAGTGGGTGAAGTTCTATGGCGAGCTTGTGGGCAAGCGTGCCGAGGCCGACAGCTTGTATCAGGCGGTAGTCAACGCCTACAACGACATGAAACAGAAGGCCTCGGGTGCACAGTCTCGTCCCACCGTCGTGACCGAAATGGTCATCAACGGCATCTGGAACCTGCCGGGTGGCCAGAGCTATATGGCACGAATCCTTGCAGATGCCGGTGGTGATTACCTCTGGGCCGGGGACGAGAACACGGGATCACTGGCGCTGGATTTCGACCAGGTGCTTGCTGTCGCCCAGGATGCCGACTACTGGTTCATCAAGTGGACCAACATCAATACGCTCAATGATCTGCAGGGCGCTTATGAGTTAAACAAGGAGATGGCGGCCTTCAAGAACAAGCGGGTGTATGTCTGCGACACCGACAAGACGCGCTTCTTTGACCGCATTCCTTTCCATCCCGAGGTGCTGCTGCGTGAATTTGCCGCAATCCTGCACCCCGAGTTGTTCCCTGACTTTACTAACCAGATGTATCATCACATTGACTGACACCCCGATGACATATCGCCGCTATGCCGTTACACTCATCGTGTTGACCGTGTTGCTCGTGCTCTTGGCGCTGGCTTGCCTGATGTTCGGTTCGGTGGATATCCCTGCTGACCGGATTATTGACATCTTGTCGGGACGGGGCAGCGGTAACAAGGCATGGGACATCATCATCTTGCAGTCCCGTTTACCCATGATTGCCACGGCGGCCCTGGCAGGTGCCGCGTTATCGGTATCGGGTCTGCTGTTGCAGACGACCTTCAACAACCCGCTGGCGGGACCGTCGATACTCGGTGTGTCCTCTGGTGCTGGCTTGGGTGTGGCTATTGTTATTCTCGCGCTGGGCGGTTCGCTGGGCGGCCTCTTCGGTGAGAGCATGGGCAGCTATATGGCGATTTTGCTCGGTGCCTTGATGGGTGCTGGCGTGGTGCTGGTGGTGCTCATCGCATTCTCAGCCATAGTCCGCAGCAACACGATGCTGCTCATCATCGGTATCCTGGTCAGCTACCTCACCTCGAGCGTGGTGCAACTGCTCAACTCGGTGGCGACCGAGGAGGGTGTTCACAACTATGTGTCGTGGGGATTTGGCAATTTCTCGGGAGTCAGTGTCGCTCAGATGCCGGTCTATGCGGGCATCATCATTCTGGCGCTCATCGGGTCGGCCCTGATGGTCAAGCCGTTGAATGCCCTCTTGCTGGGAACCCGTTATGCCCGCAACCTGGGCATTAACGTGTCGATGACCCGCAACATTCTCTTGCTCATCACGGGTGTGTTGACGGCTGTGGTGACCGCCTTCTGCGGCCCCATCGGCTTCATTGGCCTCGTCGTGCCTCACATCGCCCGCATGTCGCTGGGCACGAGCAATCACAGCCGCCTGCTGCCTGCCACGATCCTCTCGGGTGCGGTCATCGCCCTGCTGTGTGCCCTGGTGAGCGTCGTCAATCCTCATGGCATCATACCCATCAATGCCATTACACCCATCATCGGTGTGCCCATCATTCTATATATTATCATTAACCGCCGTCGCATTCAATATTTTAACTGATGAACCACGATAACGCTATCTATTCAACCCATAACCTCGCCGTCGGCTACCGTAACGGCAAGAACACTGTAACCCTGCTCAGCGGACTGAACTTGACACTTGAAAAGGGCAAACTGGTTGCCCTGCTCGGCCAGAATGGTGCAGGCAAATCGACCTTGTTGCGTGCCCTCACTTGTGACGAGCGCCCCCTGGAAGGCACAATCGAGGTGGGTGGCAAGAACCTGCTCGACATGAGCCAGAAGCAGCGCTCCCACATCATCGGCCTCGTCTCGACCGAACGCATCCAGGCCGGTGCCCTCACGGTCACCGAGCTCGTCGGCCTGGGCCGTCAGCCCCACACGGGATTCTTGGGTCGTCTTGACAGGGAGGATCACGAGATCGTGCGCCAGTCGATGGAGGATGCTGGCATCATCGGCAAGGCCAGCGAATATGTGTCATCCCTGAGTGATGGTGAGCGCCAGAAGGCGATGATTGCCCGAGCACTCGCCCAGGAGACTCCCATCATCATCCTCGACGAGCCCACCGCCTTTCTCGACGTGGCCAGCCGCATCGAGACCATGCGCCTGCTACAGACCCTTGCCCACGAGCGCGGCAAGGCCGTTCTCCTCTCCAGCCACGACATTTCCCAGTCCCTGATGCTCGCCGACGAGCTATGGCTCATCACCACCGACCGTCAAGTCCTCACCGGCACCACCCAGCAACTAGTCGCCGACGGCGCCATGAACCGCCTCTTCGAGAACCGCTCCATCCACTTCAACCCCCAAATCCTCGACTACTCCTTCTGATAATCCCCTTAAGGCCCCTAGAGCCCCTAAAGCCCCTAGAGCCCCTAGAGCCCCTAGAGCCCCTAGAGCCCCTAGAGCCCCTAAAGCCCCTAAAGCCCCTAGAGCCCTGAATGCCCTCTTTTCTCCTGGTCTCGGTGTTCCCGGCGGGCTCGCGACATCTCTTCACGGATGCCGCCATGCTCCAGAAAGTCGTGTTTAAGCCGTTCAATCAGGCGATAGAGCAGATAATCTTCCTGCTTAATGAGGACAATGGCGATATTAGCAATAGTCTCATCGCTGCGTGATGTAATCGCTTCACGATAATAAGCCGAGTCATTGTGCCGACGGCCTATCTCACGCGTTTTCTCAAGTCTGGGATCACCCTCAGGCCACTGCACCATTCCTCTTACACGCAAGTAATCCTCATAATCGGTCAATAGCTCTTGCAGGCTCGCTTTGGCGACATTAGTCAATTTGATTTCAGTCTCGCGCGATGTGCTTGAGGCGGCACTTCCCTCAGCGATATTCTGCTTGCCACTGCGGGCTGCCTGCACCATCTGGTCTATCGTGCGGTCACCTTTCTGAAAAAACTTATTGGCAAAGTAGAACGTGATATCATAGATGCACTCAGCTTTCCGGTAGGAGATGAGTCCCCGATAATTCCCCCGCTGAGGCAAGAAATTGTTTGTGCCATTATCGTGATTCATCGTCAAATTCATTCTATGCAATTCTTTCACAAAAATACACAACTTTCTCATCTCACCCAAACCATCCCTCATAAAAAATCAAGAATCCCCCAAAAAAAAGCCCCCAAAGCCCCCCAAAAGCCCCCCTAAAGTCCCTCAAGTCCCTAAAGTCCCAAAAGTCCTTAAAGCCCCTATC
>JAFTEU010000103.1 GCA_017453505.1 Muribaculaceae bacterium | reverse complement strand
TGCCAAAAAGAAACAAAACTTGAGCAAATCGAATGCAAAGCCAAGCTCGCTTGAGCTTTGCTGAGATGCCGCCAAGTTTATCCAAAATACAGTCAACATAGAAGATAAACATTTCGGTAATTTATAGAAGTCCCCTTAAGTGCCCCCGTAATCGTGCGCTGTGGCGTGAAAACAACGATGGGCTGTGACCTCGTGCCACAGCCCATCGGCTTGTTATGGTGGTTTGTCCTGATTAGCCCAGGATGATGTCGAGAACAGTATTGACGTCGGCAATGTTGATCTCGTTGTCCTCGTTGACATCGGCGCGTTGCATGGTAGCGTCGTCGGCCTGGCCGCCCAGGATGATGTCGAGCAGGGTGTTGATGTCGGCGATGTTCACCTCACCGTCACCATTCACGTCACCGCGGATGTCGGTATCAGGCAGGTCGATGAATACGTTCTCGTCGAGGTAGGCCATGCGGCGGCGGATCCAGTCCTCAACATAGTCCATTTCGGCACCCAGATCCAGGGGCTTGCCTGCGATGTCCGAGTCACCACTCCAGCGGTTCTCCTCGCGTGCGGCGGCACCTGCCTCGATCAGATCCTCGACTGCCGAGCGGTAGTGGTTCACCAGGTTCTCGGTCTCGAGCACGGTCTTGCGCAGCTCGCGATAGCGTTCATTGACCTGCTTGCGGTAGTTCTTGTCCTGCAGCATGATGGTCATGGGAATGTGGCTGATCCAGGTCGAGGGGTCGCATTCGGGCGATACCATGTCAGGGATGTCGATGCGGGGTGCGTAGTTTTGTCCCAGCGAGATGGCCAGATCCCAGGGCACCATGGTCAGGCGGGTGTTGTCGCGGATGTCGTGGCAGGCATAGAAGATGTTGTTGCTCTCATTGTCTTGAGCCTGGATGGTGACGATAAAGATGTAGTAGTCCTGCATCACGGGCAGGTCAAAGTAATAGCCCATGCTGTCGAGCAGGGTGACATTGGTGTCGGCACGCTTGGCAAAGCGCACGGCGTTCTCCAGTGCGAACCATGTCACCTGGCGCGTCTCGTTCCAGTGGGGATAATCCAGCTCGAAGCCGTCCCACTGACGGGCACCCACTTTGCGGTCGGCCGGCTCACTCATGACGACGGTGCGGGTCCACATGTAGGAATCCCACAGCGCGCCGTGGAAGGTCAGGTTACTGCCGTTCTTGTCATATTTCTTGAGCTTCAACTGCTTGCGGTCGATAGGCTCACTCAGGTTGTAGATACCCTTGTATTCACCGTTGACAACGACCTCCACAATCTTGCCGCGCGAGCCGTTGCGGGCATTGGGCAGCGTGTCGGCATACCAGGGACGGCGTGCCATGTTCAGCCACAGGTCGGCGTTCAGGCGGTTACGCACGCGCAGCATGTCCATCTGGCCGGCGTCCAGGTGCCAATGGTTGTCCTTGCGCAGGCCGACGAGGCGGCGGTTGACCTTAGTGCTGTCATCGTTGACAAACTTGATGCTGTAGTTGCGTTTGTTCTTGTCAGGGGTGTTGGTGGCGCGGCCACGCCATTTCAGCTTGGCTTTCATCGGTTCGGCGTAGGCCGAATCAGGGTCATTGACGATGACGTTGCCATAGATGTACTCCGTGTTGATGTCCTCACCGGTCAGTTCAATGACGGGCAGCCAGGTGAACGTGATGGTGCCGGTGAAGGGGGTACCGTTGATCATGGCGCTGGCGGTGAAGTATTTGCCACCCTCAATCTCGCCGAAGGCGAAGTCGGTGCCGCTGTTGATGGCAACGCCCTCGATGTTCAGGTCGGTGATTTCCTCGCCATAGCTCACCGTGGCGGTGAATTCCGTGCCGAAGATGGATTGCGGGATGCTGCACAACCATGTGTTGTTGAGCGTGTCCAGCACTGCGCGGTGACCGCCGATGTTAAGCGGTTGCGCCCAGACGGCGGCACTCATGACGGTGAGTGCCCATGCCAGTAGTAATTGTCTTTTCATGAAGTTGAACAATAATAATGTTTGTGATTGATGTAAGTTGTTAATTCTGTGCGCAAAGATAGTAAAAAAGTTTTTATACTATTGGCCGCTCCCTGCCATTTTCGGTAATAATTCCCTGAAATATGTCATTTTACTGGCGCTTTTGTGGCGTTAATGTGCTATGGCGATGGGATTTCGGCTTCCTGTAACGAAATTTAAGATTTTATTTCAGCAGTTTTTGTCTTTTTTATGTGCCGTGTCAGCCAAAAAAGAAGTAACTTTGCTAGCTCGTATAACAGAACTTGAAAATCACTCGACCACAATATGAAAATATTCACCAACGATGAATTGCGCCGCATCGGCGACCGCACCCTTGAGAAAGAGAACATTATGATGCAGGATCTCATTGAGAGGGCCGCGTCGGCCGTGTCCTATGAGCTCATCTCGCGATGGAGGACTTCCAAGCGCTTTGTCATCTTTGCCGGCCCTGGTGACAACGGGGCCGATGCGCTGGCTGTGGCACGCATGATGTATGAACAGGGTTATCGTCCTGAGATCTACCTGTTTAACATCAAGACCTCCCAGCTGTCTCCCTGCTGCTTGACCAACCGCGACCGCCTGCTCGCTACCATCGGTGAAGATAACATCAACTTTGTTGAGGTGGTTCAGACCTTCGACCCGCCTGTCCTTGACGAGGGCGACGTTGTGGTCGACGGCTTGTTCGGTAACGGGTTGCGCATGCCGCTCAAGGGCGGTTATACCGCTCTGGTGCAGTACATCAACTCGAGTGGCGCCTATGTCGTTTCCATCGACATCCCTTCCGGCATGTTCGGTGAGTGGAACATGGGCAATGACCGTCGCAACATCATCCATGCCGATCTCACCCTCACCTACCAGTGCAAGCGCCTGGCGTTCTACTTTGCCGAGAATGCCGAGTTCGTCGGCGAGTGCAAGGTCTTGGACCTGGAACTGGACCGCGAGAGCCTGGCTCGCACGCCGACCGACTTCTACCTCATTGAGCGGGACGACGTGCATGAGGTGATGCGACCCCGCAATCCCTTCATCAACAAGTATGACAACGGCACGCTCTTGCTCATCGCCGGCAGTTATGGCATGATGGGTGCGGCAGTGCTCGCTGCCAAGGGTGCACTGCGTGCAGGGGCTGGCCTGGTGACCGTCCATGCTCCCCGGTGTGGCTACCAGGTGTTGCAGACAGCGATTCCCGAAGCCCTCTTTGAGCCTGACCGCAACGAGTTGGTGACCAGCCAGATTGACCAGCGTCACACCTATAGCGTCGTCGCCATGGGCCCGGGAATGGGTGTGGACGATGAGACACTCGAGGCGGTGCACCACTTCATCATGAACTTCAAGCGCCCGTGCCTGCTGGATGCCGACGCGCTCAATTGCATCGCGCGCCGTCCCATGTTGCTGCGCAGCATCCCGCCCCGCAGCATCATCACCCCGCACAACATCGAGTTTGACCGCCTCTTCGGCGAGCACAATACTGACGAGGAGCGCCTCAAGAAGGCCATCGATGTCTCCCGTCTCTACAACATCACCATCGTCCTCAAGGGCCACCACACCATGACCGTCCGTCCTGACAGCAAGATCTACGTCAACAGCAGCGGCAACCCTGGTATGGCCACGCCCGGCAGCGGCGATGTGTTGACAGGTGTCATCTCGGCACTGATTGCCCAGAATTATCCGGCCGACTGGTCGGTGGTGCTCGGTGTCTATCTGCATGGCCTCGCTGGCGACCTGGCGGCGCAGGAGCATGGCACCTACGGCATGATAGCCAGCGACATCGTCGATCACCTGGGCAAAGCCATCGCCGATGTCATGAAATAACGGGGCAGAGCTGCTCTTGTGAAACAAAATAATAAAGGTTGATAATCAATCGATTATCAACCTTTATCAGTACCTGAAGTGGGACTTGAACCCACACGGCCGCAATGGCCAAGGGATTTTAAGTCCCTCGTGTCTACCGATTCCACCATTCAGGCATCCGGTACGGATTCGGGTGCAAAGATACAACTTTTTGGAGATATCCCAGACTTTTCTCCATTATTTTTTGTCATTCAGTGTAGTGGCGGCCAGTTCGCTCAGCACGATATCGGGAACGGCTGCCTGTTGTTGACCGCGCAGGGCATCCAGGCACTTGGCCAGGTCGGAGAAGCGCTCGTCGGCCGCGGGAAGGAAATCTTTGTTGCCCAGGTTGGTCAGGGCATTGATGGCGGTGTTCAGGGTCAGGTCATCGGGATCATAGGCTGGCTGATAGGCGGTTTCGCCGCCATTCTTGTCCTGCGTGACGATGACGCTGAGCAGGCGGGCTCGCTGCAGGCGGTTGAGCAGATCGTCGGCCATGACGGCGGGAATGCCGCAGTCACGCAGCACCTCGGTGCGCGTCAGTGCGGGCTCGTGGCGCTTGAAGCGGTTGGCGGCGACGCTCAGGATAGCGATGGCCAGACGGTTGGAGTAGGACGGGGACACGTCTTGGGCCTTCTCACGGTGGGCGAAGTTGTCAAAGTTCTGCCAGGAGTAGGTGAGTACCACACCCGAGAGGGCGATGAGCCATGACAATTGCAGCCACACCAGCAGCAAGGGAAGGAACGCGAAGCTGCCGTAGATGGCATTGTACTTCGACACATAGACCTGGCCGCTGACAAACAGCCACTGTAGCCCCTGGAACACCGTGCCGCACAGGATGCCGGCGAACACTGCGCCGCTGAACTTGACCTTAGTGTTGGGGATCAGATAATAAGCGGCAGTGAAGATGAACCACGAGATGACGGTGGGCATCAACGACAGCAGGCGCTGCATCACTGGCGTGAGCAAGTCGCCCTCAAAGACTTCCTGCACCGCATCGCTCATGAAGATGGAGATGCCTGCCGAGCACACCATCAGCACGGGCAAGAGCAGGAACAGCGCGGTATAGTCGGTGAACTTGCGTTGCAGCGACCGCTTGGTGGTCAAGCCCCACACGTGGTTGAAGGTGTCTTCCACGTTGCTCATCAGCGAGATGAGGGTCCACATCAGGAAGATCAGGCCTATGCCGATGAAGATGCCCTGCGAGGCCTGGGACAGGTAATTGTCCACATAGGTGAATGCCGTCTCGAGCGCTTGGCGCTGGGCAGGGAAGTAGCGGAACAACTCGGACTGCAGCAGGTTCTGGAACCCGAAGCCGCGACCGATGGCGAAGAGCATGGCCAGCGCGGGAACGATGGCCAGCACAGTGCTGTAGGTGAGCGAACTGGCGCGGATCTGCAGGTCGCGGTCGAGGAACGAACGCACGCTCAGGTTCAGGATCTTCATGGCCTTGACCGACCACAAGGTGCGCGTGTCATCCCACACACCGCTGATGCAGTACTGGATGTTCTGCATGCAACGCTTCAGCAGGTTGCCCTTCGGCTGGTTGTCGTTGTTCTCGCTCATGGCTGGCATGTGTCAGTCTGGAAAAACAGGGGGGCGGCATTCTTGGTCATGAAGAGCCGTCCCCCTGGTGTTGTGATGATTACTTGTCGAGGGCTTCCTTGATCAGCTCAAAGATGCCGTCGATGCTACCCATGCCGTTGATGGCGCGGTACTTGCCCTGCTCCTCGTAGTAGGCCTTCAGGGGCGACGTCTGGTTGTGATAGGTGTCCAGGCGCTTGCGGGCCGTCTCCTCGTTGTCGTCCGAGCGGCCACTCTGCTGACCGCGCAGCAGGATGCGCTTGATCAGCTCCTCCTCGGGAACCTCAAGACCCACGACAGCGTCAATCTGCGTGCCACGGTCGGCCAGCAGGCGCTCCAGGGCCTCGGCCTGAGGAATCGTGCGGGGGAAGCCGTCAAAGATCACGCCCTTGCTGGCGTTGTCCTTGTTCTCGTCCAGCACTTGTGCCAGGATGTCGATGATCAGCTCGTCGGGGACGAGTTGGCCCTGGTCGATGTAGCCCTTGGCGGTCTTGCCCAGATCGGTGCCACGGCGGATGTTGTCGCGCAGCACGTCACCGGTCGAGATGTGGAACAGGTTGTAATGTTCGATGAGTTTATCGCTTTGGGTGCCTTTGCCCGATCCGGGCGCACCGAAAATAACAATGTTAAGCATAATGATTAAGAACTATATATCGATGATGAATTATATAATGTTATTTCTCCTTCAGGACATAGATGTCGGGCAAGTTGCGTGCCAGGCCATCAAGGTCCAGGCCATAACCCAGGATGAACTTGCTCGGAATCTCAAATCCAACGTACTCAGGACCCTTGCCGACGGTCAGCGCCTCGGGCTTGAATAGCAGTGAGACCATCTTGACCGATTTGGGGTTGCGCTTAGCCAGCTCCTTGCGCAGCTGCGCCGCGGTCACGCCACTGTCGATGATGTCCTCGACAATGATCACGTTGCGGTCGGTAATGTCCTCAGTCAGGCCCATAATTTCCTTGACCTGGCCACTCGACTCCATGCCCTCATAGGACTTGAAGCGGATGAACGTGATCTCAGCGTCATGCAGGTTGCAGGCGCGGAACAGGTCGGCGGCAAAGATGAACGCACCGTTAAGGACACACAGGAACAGGGGATTCTCGTTTGCGTAGTCACGCTTGATTTCCTGAGCAAGGCGATGCACTTGCTTGGCAATCTCTTCACGTCTGATGTAGGGCTCAAACGTCAGGCCCTGGTAAGTTACTTCTTCCATTTGCTCACAGAATTAAAGCACAAAGGTACAAAGAAGTTTTCACTTATCAGTTCCAGCCGCCCTGTTTTTTCAAGAAACAAGAAAAATAAAGCTCCCCCGCCCGTCGCGTGTCACGCGTTGCCGCCCGCGTGTCGCCGCCCGTCGGTGTATTGCGAGCCTGTGGCTCGCTTCTACGTGTCGTCGCGTGTCGCTGGTCGCCGCCCGTCGGTGTATTGCGAGCCTCTGGCTCGCTCCTGTGGCCGTCACTGTCGCGTGGCAATGGCCCGTGCCAGGGCGTTCATCTCGCGGCAGCACTGGGCGGTCAGCGGCTGGTAGTCGTTGCGGTGCTCATAGGGGGACACCATCAGCACCTTGCCGGCAGCGCAGGCATCAAACAGCCGCCCGCCGGGCTTGGATAGCGCCGAGAAGCCGTTGTCAGTGATGAGTATCACCGGTACCCCCGCCTCGAGCGCCCGTGTCATGATGGCCCGCTCGCCAGGACTGATGGCCGGGGAGACGAGCACCGCGTCCTGTCCCAGCAGCCGGTCTCCCTCGCGGGCGATTTCCTCATCGCTCATCCTGCGCGAGCAGTACACCTGCATGATGGACGGGTGTTGCAGCAGCTCATGGTTACCCATGGCGCTCACGGTGTGCCCGGCGATTGTCAGGTGGCGCGAGACGGTAAAGAAGTCGTGATGCTGCCGCTTGGCCCACAGGCGGCGCGGGTTGTCGTTCAGGTATTCTTTCCAGCGGTCGAGTTGTCCCTTGCCCCGCAGCACCCCGTCGGTGTAACCCTGCTCCCATAGCGGCACTGGGATCCCCAATTCCCTGGCCGCCCTGTTGCAGCCCGTCTTGAAGCCATTGATAACCTTTCCCAGGTGGACAGGCAGCGGCTGGGTGACAAACAGGATGCCGTGCAGGTGGTCGGGCATCACGGTCAATGCCAGCACATGGATCTGAGGGTAGTAGCGGGGGATCCCCAGCCACTCGGCCTCGATGCGCTTGCCCAGCGGTGACAGGCTCACCCACGGCAGCGGGTGGCTCTCGTCGGGTCCACACAACGTGCCCAGCCGCGGGACGCGCCCTTCGACGCACAGGGTGACCAGGTAAACAGCCCTGCCCTGGTAGTCATGGTCCACCATCCGCCGTTTCATCGAGGGGGTGGCGGCAACGTCGGGATGTTTCAGGGCCCACTGCTTGCGGCCCTCGTTGCGCTTCTCGTCCATTTGCTGCTCGTTCTTTTTAAAGCGAGCCACAGGCTCGCAATACTCCGACGCCCCCGCAGCTCGCAGGTCGCGTGTCGTCGCCGCCCGTCGGTGTATTGCGAGTCTCCGGCTCGCTGCGTTGTTGATTACTTGGCGACCTTCTCCAGGCGCTTCATCATGGCGAACATGAAGACGGCCGAGAGCAGGCACAGCACGATGAATACCGCCCAGACAACCCACAGGGGCAGGTCACCCCACAGGTAGCCACCGACGCTCACGAGCTTGTTGCCGATAGCGGTGGCGCCAAACCAGCCGCCCATCATCAGGCCCTTGTACTTGGGAGGAGCCACCTTGCTCACAAACGAGATGCCCATGGGCGAGAGCAGCAGCTCACCGAAGGTCAGCACCAGGTAGGTCGAGATCAGCCAGTAGGGCGATACCAGCGGGCCGAGCACGCCCTTGTCGGCAAGAGCGGCCTGCTCGTTAGGTGTGAGCAGCCCTTGGGAGGCAAACATCATGATGAAGAAGGCCACGCCGGCCACGATCATACCGTAGGCAATCTTCCTGGGTGCCGAGGGCTCCTTGCCCTTGTTGGCCAGATAGGTGAAGATGGCCATTGAGACAGGTGTCAGCGCGACAACATAGAACGGGTTGAACTGTTGGAAAATCGGGGCCGAGATATCCACGGTGCCGGTGGCGCGGGTGTACTTGTAGCCCAGCACAGCCAGCGCGGCGAGGATAATGAGCGCCGAGATGCCTTTACCCTTGCCCGTCTTGCTCTCGAAGAACGAGAAGCCGGCATAGACGATGAAGATGAGCATCACGAGGTTGATCACGTCAAAGGGCATGGTGTGTACACCCGATGCACTCTTGGCGGTGAACTCGTCGGCAAAGTAGGTCAGTGACAGACCGTTCTGGTGGAAGGCCATCCAGAAGAAGATAACCACGGCGAACACGAGGCACAGGGCCACGATGCGCTGCTTGGTCTCCTCCTTGCTCAATTCAGGCTCATTGCTGACTGCTGCAGCCTTGCTGGCGTCCTTCTTGCCGCCCTCGGTGTGGCTGAAGGTGCCGCGGAAGGCGTAGTAGATGGCAATCGACAGCACGAGTGATGCGCAGGCTACCATGAAGGCGAAGTGATAGGCCTCACCAGGAGCGGTGTAACCCAGATGGGTCTGGGCATACTCGGTGATCTTCACGGCCGCGGTCGGTGCAAACAGGGCGCCGATGTTGATGGCCATGTAGAACAGCGAGAAGCCAGCGTCGCGCTGGTTGGTGTACTGCGGATCATCGTAGAGGTTACCTACCATCACCTGCAGGTTGCCCTTGAACAGGCCGGTACCCAGGCTGATAAGCACCAGGGCGGCGAGCATGGCAACAATGCCGGCGGTTGCCCCGCCCAATGGGATGGAGAGCAACAGGTAGCCGATGAACATGATGATGATACCAGTGGTTACCATCTTGCCGAAACCGAATTTATCGGCCAGATAACCGCCCAGAATCGGGAGGAAGTAAACGAGCATGAGGAAATCACCGTAGATTTCGCCAGCCCACTTGGGGTCGAAACCGAAGTTTGACCTCAAGAACAGCGCGAACACGGCTATCATCGTGTAGTAGCCGAAGCGCTCACCCGTGTTGGCCAGTGCCAACGCGAAGAGTCCTTTAGGTTGGTTCTCAAACATAATTTTTGGTTTTTGATTAGAATGAATTAATTATTAATAATGTATTGTGTTGTATTCAGTCCTTGTCGTTAGCAGCCGGCGTGTTCGCGCGCCTGGAAGGCGATGGCATAGGCGCGGATCTGTTTGATCATCGCCAGCAGACCGTTGCTGCGGGTGGGGGAGAGGTGCTCACGCAGGCCGATGCGCTCGATGAAGTACAGGTCGCTGTCGAGCACCTCCTGGGGCGTGGCTCCGTCGAGCACGCGCACGAGCATCGAGATGATGCCCTTCACGATGATGGCGTCGCTGTCGGCCTGCAGGCGCATGCGGCCGTCGATGTAGTCGGCCTGCAGCCACACGCGGCTCTGGCAGCCGTCAATCAGGTTGTCGGCCGTCTTGTATTGCTCGTCCAGCGAGGGCATGGCGTTGCCCATGTCGATGATGACACTGTAGCGGTCCATCCAGTCGTCCAGACCCTCAAACTCCTCAATGATTTCGTCTTGTCGCTCGTTAATCGTTGACATGTATAAAAAGGTGATGTTTTGGTTTAACCTCCAAAGATAGACTATTTTTTTGAATTATTGTGTCGCCAATGCTATAAAAATGATTTTCCACCCCAAAAAAACAAGCCCCGCGGGCTTGGAGCCAGCGGGACTTGAATGGTTATCGGTTCAATCCGTGAGCGGATTAATAGAAGTCGATGAGGTGCTTCTCAACCTTGGTAGCCTTGGTGAGGATCTGGTAGATGTTGCGCGGGTTGGCGAACACCTGAGCGCCACGCTGCTGTGCATAGCGGTTGTCGAGCTCTTCCTTGCTGGGCTTGCGCTCGGCTTTCTCCTGACGTACCACCTGGTAAACATAGATGGCATCCTCGCCCTTCCAGGGACCCTGCAGGGTGCCGGGCTTAGCGGTGCTCATGCGGCCAACGACTCTGGGCTCGATCTTGGGATCGCCCGAAGCAAATACCACGTTGGCGGTGTCAACCTGTACACCCATCAGGGCGGCATAGCCGTTCAGATCCTTGGCCTTGCCCTGGTAGTCCTTCATGAGCTTCTCGCCCTTCTTGGCGTTGCGCACGCGGTTGGTGAGGAATTCCTTACCCTGGGTGAAGTTGTAGGGGAAGTAGCCGTCCTCATAGCAGTCATCGATAGCAACGGCAACCATGACATCGTTGTTGTCGCTGAAGATGGGCGAAACGTCACCCTTCTTGTTGTCAAACGCCCACTTGATGGCCTTGCGGCTATCCTTGATGCCAGACTGGCCATACATGCCGGTACCGAGTTGTGCGGTGCTGGGGCTGATCATCATCTCGACAGCGTTGTAACCGGCCTTGGCGGCATTCTCCTCAAAGTCCTTAACGGTCTTGTTCTTGTTCAGGAAGTCCTGGAACTTGTCGCGCAGGTCCTCGCTGGTCTTGGTGCTGGCATATGCCTCATAGCTGACGGTGGCCAGAGTGTAGAACGTCTTGGCAGCCTTCTTGCTGTCCACCTTCATCAGGGTTGCGCCCTGCTCGCCGTCCATGTACACGAAGTAGTTCTCACCGCCATTGGCGATCTTGGCCTTGAGCGAGTCGGGAGCGTTGTAAACGCGCTGCCACTGCTTGAGCTGGCCGTCAACCTTCTGGGGATAAGCCTTCTTGACATCGTCAAGGGTCTTGCCGCTGTTGAGCTGGTCGAGAACGGCCTTCTGCATCTTGGCGTCACCCTGAACCATGACGTAGCTCAACTCTACCGAGTCGAGGCTCAGCTCCTTGTTGATGAGCTTGTACATCACGTGATTGTTGCCGCTGGTGCTGTCGCGGCGGGTGGTACCCACCTCAGCGCCGGCAAAGAAGTCACGCACCTTGGCGGGCATATCCTTCTGTACCGTCTTGGCGGTGTCGATCTTCACGGTGCCCAGCACGCGTACCGAGTCAACACCACGACCCTTCTGCAGGGCGATATAGGCAGCGTCGGCAATCCTGTTGGCGGCTGCGATATCCTCCTGGCTGGGCTCGATGTTCACGGCGATGTAGTGGATCAGACGCACGTTCTCGTCGGTCTTGAACATGGGTTTGAGCTTCTGCCATTCGGCCTTGAGCTCCTCGTCGGTAACGGGGAACTTGTCGTCGGGCACGGTGGAGTATTCCTTCTTGGCGTAGGTTACCACGTTGGTGAGGGACTCGTCCTCAGCCATCTGCTTGCGATCCAGGTCATTGGCCTGCATACAGCCGGCCATGAGGTTCTGCAGCTTGGCGAACATGTATTGCTTGGTTAAGTCTTCCTGGAGCTTATTCCACTCGTTGCGCAGTTCCAGCACTTGGGCCTCCTGCACGCCCTGCTTGCCGGGGTTCATGATGAAATCATAGAACTCGGCGGGCGACTTTGCACCATACTGCTGGGCGAATTGTACCACGGCGGGAGCGGGGTTCTGACCGATCATCAGCTTGGTGATCTCGTCGTTGCTCACGTAGATGCCCAACTTCTCATACTCCTGCTTGAGCAGTTCCTCGTTGATCATCTCGTCCAGCACCTGCTGCTGACGCATGGCGGCGTCGGTCTGCTGCTGGTTCTGCTGGTCTTTAGCGGCTTCTTGCTCCACACGGCGCTGGAATGCCATGATGTCAATTTTCTCTTTGCCGACTTTTGCGGCTGCGCTCTTGCCACCGGAACGTCCGAAGGCCTCGACACCTGCCTCGATAATGAATGCGAGCAATGCGGCGCCGATTACGATGGCAAGGATCTTCTTCCGTTGCCTAATTTTCTCTAATGTAGCCATTTACAATTATTTTTATTACGTTATTTCACTCGGTTTTAGGGCTTTTCGCCAAATAAACACGCAAAGGTAGTTATTTTTTATATTATACCAAAAAACTTGACCTTTTTTCTTGATTTTTCTTGAAATTGAGGCAATTCCCTCTGTCTGCCTCTTGCCTGGGTGGGTAACTATCGGAAACCGCGGGCAGGCAGTCCAAAACCCTTTTTTAGCATTATTTTAGATGTGTGGTGACTGTTGTTTGACAATTTATCGTTACATTTGCAGTTAATATTAATGTGAACGGCAGGGATGTCCGTGACAGGGGCTCCCGTCAAGTCTTGAAAATAACAAAGTAACGACACGATATGGCGAATTTTAAGAAAGTCTTGTTGTCAGTGCTCGTGGCTGCGCCTGCGGTGGCGGTGGCCCAGCCTGGCTTGATGTCTAGTGAGGCCGTCGGCTATCTCGAGCGCGGCAGGCAGATGTATGAATCGCGCAACTATGTGGGCGCCATCGACCAGCTGGAGCACATGAAGCGATTGCCCAGCGACGCATCGATGCGCGAGCAGGCCGACTACTATATCGCTCTGAGCCGCTTTGAGCGCGGCGAGGATGGCAGCCTCGATGCACTGATGCGCTTCATCAACACCTACCCGGCATCGCCGCTGGCGATGGAGGCCCAGATGAAGGTGGGTAACTATTACTTCTACCGCGGCGAGTGGGAGAGCGCTCTGGTGAGCTACTCCTATGTGCGCAACCGCTCGCTCGACCTCGATGCCGATGAGGACCTGGAGTACCGCAGGGCCTACTGTAACCTGCGCCTGGGTGACTACCGTGAGGCCGAGCGCCAGTACTATGCCCTCGAGAAGAGCAAGCGCTATGCAGGGGCCAGCGACTTCTATAAGGCCTATCTGGACTATGCACAGGGTGACTACAACGAGGCCCAGGCCAAGTTCAGCGCTATCCCGCAGGGCTCCGAGCTGGGCTACCAGTCCCAGTATTACCTCATCCAGATCCTGTATAACAAGAAACGCTATAGCGAGGTCATCGAGCAGGGCAAGAACCTGCTCGCCCAGCATGGCAACGACTACTTTGACGCCGAGCTCAACCGCGTGGTCGGCGAGAGCTATTACCACACGGGCAACGACCGCGAGGCGCGCACCTACCTGCGCCGCTACCTCGATAACCCCGAGGGTGAGCCCTACCGTACTGCCGCCTACACCATGGGCGTGCTCGACTACCGCGATGGCAACTACCAGGCCGTGGTCGACAATATGCTACACGTGACCGACGGCAGTGATGCCCTGTCGCAGAGCGCCTACTTCTACATGGGACAGGCCAAGCGACAGTTGGGCGACCTCAACGGTGCCAACATGGCTTTCCAGCAGGCGGCCATGATGGATTGCGACCGCAACGTCAAGGAGACGGCCTATTATAACTATGCCGTCGGCGTGAGCAAGGGTGCGCGCACCCCGTTTGACAAGAGCGTCGACCTGTTTGAGGACTTCCTCAACGAGTATCCTAACTCGCGCTATAAGGATAATGTCGAGGGCTACCTCGTGGATGCCTACATGGGCACCACCGACTACCAGCGCGCCCTCACCAGCATCAACCGCATCAAGAACCCCGGTGCCAAGGTCCTCAAGGCCAAGCAGAACATACTCTACAACCTGGGCGTTCAGGCACTGAACAACAACCGCACCAAGGAGGCCGACCAGTACTTCAAGCAGGCCATCGCAGTGGGCAACTACGACAAGACGGCCTTGAACGAGAGCCGTCTGTGGCTGGCCGAGGCCGAGTACCGCGAGGGCAAGTATGAAGAGGCTGCCAAGCATCAGCAGGAGTATGTCAAGGCCATCGACCGCACCGATGAGAATTACGGTTTGGCACAGTACAACCTGGGCTATAGCCTGCTGAACCAGAACCGCTATGCCGAGGCCAAGGCTGCCCTCCAGAACGCCATCGCCAGCAAGCAGCTGTCCAACGAGATGGCCGCCAGCGCCTATCAGGGAATCGGACAGGCTCAGTACTACCTGAGGGACTTCGGCGGCGCGCAGGCCTCCTATGACCAGGCATTGCGCCTCGACAAGAATGGCAATGGCGATTACTCCATGTATCAGAAGGGCATCATGATGGGTCTCAACCACCAGTATGCCGACGAGATCACCCAGATGGATGCACTCATCAAGGCCTATCCCCAGAGTGACCTCGCTCCCCAGGCGATGCTCGAGAAGGGTAATGCACAGGCGTTGCTCGGCAGGAATAATGACGCCCTCAATACCTATGCCACGTTGTTGAAGAATTATCCCCGCAGCGTCGAGGCCCGCAAGGGATTGCTCCAGACGGCGCTGGTCAACAAGAGCATGGGCAAGGAGGATCAGGCCATCGAGGCTTACAAGAAGGTCATCCGCCAGTATCCCACCAGCGATGAGGCCCAGGCCGCTGCCGAGGACATGAAGCTCATCTATGCCGACCGTGGTCAGCTCGCTGAGTTCAGCAAGTTCCTCAACACGGTGCCCAATGCGCCCCAGATCGACGTGAACGAGGTCGAGAGGCTCACCTATGATGCTGCCGAGAAGGCCGCCATCGGTGACCGTCCCAGTATCGACCGCTTGCAGCAATACATCAAGGATTATCCCGCTGGTGCCTATGTCGCCAAGGCCAAGTATCACATCGCCCGCTACTATTACACCAAGGGCAAGTATAACGAGGCGATGACAGCCATCGACGAGTCCCTGCAGGGTGGTAGCGATGCCTCCTATGCCCAGGATGCGCTGGCCATGCGCAGCGACATCCTGTCCCGTCAGGGCAAGTTGGAAGAGTCACTTGAGAGCTACAAGGAACTGGCCGAGCGCGCCACCAGCGACGACAACCGCACGCTGGCACAACTCGGTGCCATGCGCGTCGCCAAGCAGATGGGCAACTGGAACGAAGTGCGCCTGCTGACCCAGACGCTGCTCGACCGTGGCGGACTCACGGCCGGCGAGGAGAAGGAAGTTACCCTCGACCGCGGACTCTCGCTGGCACAGCTGGGCAACACCAAGGATGCCGAGGCCGCCTTCCGGGCCATCGCTAGTGACCCCTCTAACGAGTATGGTGCCCAAGCATCCTACGAACTCTCCCGCATGCAGTACGAGATGGGCAACCTCAAGGGTGCCGAGCAGACCATCAATGCGCTCATCGATTCTAGAACGCCCCACACCTACTGGTTGGGCAAGAGCTTCTTGACGCTGGCCGACATCTATTACAAGCAGGGCAACGTGGCTCAGGCACGTGACTACTTGCAGAGCCTCAAGAGCAGCTATCCCGGCAATGAGAAGGACATCTTCAACGGCATCGAGACACGCCTCAACAAGTGGAAAGGCGGCAACTCGGGCTCCACTGGCAATGCCAGCTCGGACAACACCAAGAAGAAGAGCACCAAGAGCAAGAATTAAGAAACCATCACATCTGTCATCATCACACATTTAATATATTGAGAAGATGAAAAAGAAGATATATATCGCCATGTTGCTGGCCGCTATGGCCTTTACCGGCGCGCATGCCCAGGACAACACCCAGTTGAGCAAGGAGATAACCCTCGAGAAGGACATCGCCCCGCTTGAGAAGAAAGCCGTCAAGAAGAGCGAGCTGCCCAAGGTCAAGAAACCCGTGCAGTCCACGTCCAGGACGCAGCTGGGCTACAGTGACCTCACCACCCCCATCGAGGTGCCCACCGGCATTCCCACGCTGCTGCCCTATGGCTACCGCACGGCCCACAACTTCAGCGACAAGCGCGGCTATCTGGACTTCGGTGCCGGCACACAGGCTAACTTCAGGGTGGACTTCGGCTACCGCATCTTTGACCAGGATAGCGAGAACCTGAGCATCTGGATCAACCACAACAGCACTTGGGCCGGGAAAAACCCGACCAAGGTCATCGACGTGGCCGAGAACCGCAATAAGCAGAAGTTCAACGACAACACCCTGGGCGTGGACTATAACCGCGACCTGGGCAAGGGCACACTCTCCCTGGGCTTGCTGTCACACATTGACATCTATAACTACTACGGCGGCTGGAACAGGTATCACGCATTCGACGGCATGGATCCCAATACCATTGAGCTTGTCAACTCACCCATCGACTGGGACACCGAGAAGCAGACCTTCTTCAACATCAACTTGAATGCGGGCTGGAAGAGCTGGTTCACCCTGATGGACAAACCGCTCAACTACAACATCGGTCTGCAATATGGCCACGCCAACCACGACAAGCCCTTCAATGAACTCTACAAGCATGGTGTCCACGACAACTGGGGCATCATCAACCTGGGTGGCTCCTATAACCTGACCGACTTGACCACTGCTGCCCTGGGCATCAAGGGCGAATACCTGCGCCGCGGCACGAAGTCCAAGCTCAACAGTGAGTATGACCTGTTTGACGAGGCTGGCATGATCACGCTCTCGCCCACCTACACCGTCCGTGGCGACATGTATAGGCTGCAGTTGGGATTCAACGGTCACATCAGCTTCAGCGACGGGGCTGCATTCCGCCTCTCGCCCAACATCCGTGCCAACCTGGCCCTGGTCGATGGCTTCTCGGTGTTTGCCAACGCACTGGGCGGCAAGGCCCTGGGTTACCGTCAGGGAAAGCACTTCGTCAACTATCGTTATGACGACCCGCTGCTGCTCTACGGCAGCGTCTATACTCCGCTCGATGCCGAGGTCGGTCTCAAGGTGGGTCCCTTCCAGGGACTGAGCGCCAAGGTCTCGCTGGGTTATGCCATCGTCAAGGGTGAGCCTGGCATCATCTACCGCGTGCCCGAGCTGGACGGCTATGCTCCTGCCAGAGGGGTCAATATACCTCCCACGACCCATTATGTGCCTCGTGACGCATGGCTGGGACTGTACACGGGCTTCATGAGCTCCTATAACGTCATCGACAGCCGTGGCTACTACCTTAACGCCGAGCTCAATTACAAGTTCCGCTCCCTCATCGAGGCGACGGCTGCCGTCAAGTATGCCCCCCACGACAACGAGATGTTTGCCAGCGATGGCCACTACAATGGCTACAAGATGGGTGTGGATCGTGCCTCGACCGTGGCCAGTCTGGATGTCAAGGTCAACCCGTGGCGACCCCTGTCGGTCAACGTCGGTCTGGAGTACCGCGGCGGCCGCATGGCCCTCTTTGGCGACATGCCTTATTATGATGAGGGTGATAACAACACGTCGAGCAATTACAAGTTTGTCAACATGGACGATGTCATCAACCTGCATGCCGGTGCCAACTACCGGCTCAACAGCAACATCGGCCTCTGGCTCCAGGCCCACAACCTGCTGAACCGTCGCTACGACACGCTCTACGGCATGGGTGCCCAGCGCATCGGCTTCATGCTCGGTGCCAGCATCACGTTCTAGACGGGATAGAGCAAGCAATAATTAAGGCAGGAAGGACAATCTCGGCAGATTTTGTCCTTCCTGCCTTAAGGGGGCTTTATAAATTAGCTTGACATTGATTTTGATTTATTTTTGAGCAGATTTTGACTTAACTTCGCAGGAGCATAGCGAGCTATGGTCCAAGAAGATAAGGCAAAAGGTGCCAAAAAGAAACAAAATCTGGTCAACTAAAAGATTA
>JAFTEU010000102.1 GCA_017453505.1 Muribaculaceae bacterium | reverse complement strand
TGGACCACCAGCGGCAGACAGCGCATCCTCAACCTCTATACCCACAACAGGCAATATCAAGCAGTGTTCACACAATACGGATAACAGACACGTCTTCGGGGGAGAAAAACACACAAAAGCCCGCCAATGAAATGCAGGGGAAAAGGGGGTGGTATGCATCCCTGGGATGAAAATTGAACCCAAGGAGCACAGAAACCGCACTTTCAAGCTATGAAAATGATAATCAACACGAAATTACCGCCAAACTAATTCTCTTGCGGATTTAAGGATATAAGCTAAAGAGGTATTATAATTGACTTCGCAAAGGTAGCGATTATTATGAAAAAACAATAAGAAAATTGGTGTATTCTTAGAGTTTTACTATCTTTGCCCATTAAAGAAAATCGAAACTAACCTGCGGGGCGCGTTGCGTCTCCACTAAATCACTCAAACCACTATGATAGAGAACGAGAACATACCCATTCCAGTGGAGTATCAGGACATCTGCCCGATTCCTGACAAGGACTTCCAGACCGCAATGACCATCCTGGTTCAAGAGCCCGGCTTCCAGAAGATTGTGTCCATGGCATTGCCCAATTACAAGTACTCGGAGTTCAAGCATGTGCTGCTGAGCATCAACTCTAAGCACGAATTTCAGGTCAAGGTGATGAAGCCCTTCCTGGAGGGTCTGATGGCCAAGACGGGTACGACGCTGACTATCAGCGGTAACGAGAATCTGGATAAGGAGGTGCCCTACACCTTTGTGACAAATCACCGTGACATCGTGCTAGACTCGGCGCAGCTGAGTTACCTGCTCATCAAGGGGGGACGTGACGCGTGCGAAATCGCCATCGGCAACAACCTGCTCATCTATGACTGGATCACCAAGCTGGTCCGCATGAACAAGAGCTTTATCGTGAAACGCAACCTGGGCCGCATCCAGACGCTCACGGCGGCCGTGCAGCTATCGGGTTACATGCACTTTGCCGTGCAGCAGAAGCACGCCTCGTTGTGGATCGCCCAGCGCGAGGGTCGCTGCAAGGACAGCAACGACCGCACCCAGGAGAGCCTGATCAAGATGCTGGCCTATGGTAACCGCGACAAGTCCTTCATCGAGAGCTTGAAGGAATTGAACATCGCTCCTATCTCGATCAGCTATGAGTATGACCCGAACGATTACCTCAAGGCCAAGGAGTTCCTGTGCAAGAGCAAGAACCCCAACTGGCGCAAGGCACCCGAGGATGACCTCATCAGCATGAAAACGGGCATCATCGGTCACAAGGGCGAAGTCCACTACGCCTTCACCCCCTGCATCAACGAGGAGCTGGACAACATTCCCGAGGGTCTCGACAAGTTCCTGGAGGTAGATCGCGTGTGCGCCATCATCGACCATGCCATCCATCAGAACTACAAGATTTACAAGACCAACTACATTGCCCACGATATCCTGTTCGACGACAAGCACTTTGCCGACAAATATACCCAGGAGGAGCGCGAGGCATTTGAGCAATACTTGTCGAGTCAGATCGACAAGACCGAGGGCTTGAAGTTGAGCGAGGCCGACCGCTTCTACATGTACAACAAGATGTTGCAGATGTACAGCAACCCGCTCACCAACTACCTTGAGGCCACGAAGTGAGGCTGGATTCAAGAGCTCTTGAAAAAAGGACTTTAAAGCCCTTAATGACCCTAAGGTCCTTAAAGTCCCTAACACCAACACCTGAAAAATGAAGATTCACTGGCTTGGACTCATCATCATGGCGGTGTTGTGCATCGCCATGGATATTTACATCTGCCGCCGATTGAGTCGCAACGGCTACCGCATGGCAATGTGGCTCAACGCATTGCTGGCGGTGTTGTCGGCAGCATTGGTCATCGCTATCGGGGTGATGCCCATGTCGAGTGCCACGATGTCTAACGGCACCTTTGTCGCCTGCCAGTATATGCTCTACACCTTCTTTGCCATCCTGGCACCCAAAGCACTGGGTATGCTGGTGTACGGCATCGGCCGTTGGCTCAAGCGGCGTTGGGCCGCTATCGCCGCCTTTATCGTGGCGGCACTGGTGTTCGGCGTCATGTGGTGGGGAGCCATTGTCACGCCAGGCTCGCTCGAGGTGCGTGAGGTGGAACTGGAATTTGCCAACCTACCTGACGCCTTCGACGGCTACCGCATCGTGCAATGGAGCGATGCCCACCTGGGCACCTACAACGGCCGCAGGACCATCGTCGAGAAACAGGTCAACACCATCAATGCCTTGAACGCCGACATGATCTGCTTCACGGGCGACCTCGTGAGCCGCGAGACCAACGAGGCCCTACCCTATCGGGACCTGCTGGCAACGCTGCATGCGCGGGACGGTGTTTACTCGGTGCTGGGCAACCACGACTATGACAACTATGTGATCTGGGACGACGAGCAGGCCAAACTGGCCGACCGCAAGGCTCTGTGCGACTTGCAGCAGGCAGCAGGCTGGCGCTTGCTCAATGACGACTATGCCCTGATCAAGCGCGGCGACGACCAGATTGTACTCATCGGCACCGAGAACTATGGTGACCGGCCTGGCGAGAAACGGGGCAGCCTGGTCAAGGCTTATAGCGGGCTGCAAGACAGCAACTTCAAGATCCAGTTGCAGCACAACCCTTACGCCTGGCGAGCCAACACCCTCACCAACAGCAACATTGACCTCATGCTCGCAGGTCACACCCATGCATGGCAATTCATGATCAAGCTAGGAGGCTGGCGCTGGTCACCTGCAAGCATCCGCTATCCCGAGTGGGGAGGGGCCTACAGCGAGGGCGACCGATGGCTCTATGTCAACATCGGCACCGGCATGGTGGGGCCGCCCATGCGCATCGGAGCCACACCCGAGATCACCGTCATCACCCTCAAGAAAAAGAAGTAATCCACCCACTCAACATCATCCTGTTAATCCAGAATATCCAGTTATGGCAACTCAACTCTCAACGCTCATTTCCCAAGAGCTCAACATACCCATCAATCAAGTGGCAGGCACCGTCAATCTGCTGGATGACGGCGCAACCATCCCGTTCATCAGCCGTTACCGCAAGGAGGCTACCGGCAATCTGGACGAGCTATCCATCCAGTCCATCGACCAGCGCCTGCGCTATTACCGCGACTTGGAGAAACGCCGTGCCACCATCCTCAAGACCATTGAGGCGCAAGACAAGCTAACGCCCGAACTGGCCGACCGCATCAACAACTGCTGGGACGCCACGACCCTTGAGGACATCTATCTGCCCTACAAGCCCAAGCGCAAGACGCGCGCCGAGGCTGCCCGCCAACTGGGCCTGGAACCGCTGGCCAAGATTATCATGTCGCAGCGCAGCGGTGACATCGAGCAACGGGCGCGCCAGTTTGTCGATGGTGACAAGGTGCCTGATGCCGATGCCGCCATTGCCGGGGCACAGGATATCATCGCCGAGTGGGTGAGCGAGAACGAGGCGGTGCGCGGGGCCGTGCGCCGCGGCTTCAAGTATGACGCGCGGCTGGTGTCCCACTTTGTCAAGGGAAAGGAGATTGAGGGCCGCAACTACGAGAACTACTATGAGTTCTCGGCACCGTTGAAGCGCATTTCGTCCCATCAGCTGCTCGCCATCCGCCGCGGCGAGAAGGAGGGCTTCCTCAAGGTGGGCATCGAGATCAACGACGACCGCACGCTCGACAACATCGCCCGCATCGTCGTCAAGGGCAACGGCGAGGCCTCACAACTCGTTGAGGAAGCTGCCGAGGACAGCTTTAAGCGCCTGGTCAAGCCGTCAATTGAAACGGAATTTGCCGCCGCTGCCAAGGAAAAGGCTGATGACGAGGCCATCGAGACCTTTGCCCAAAACGTACGCCAGTTGCTGTTTGCTCCGCCATTGGGCCGCAAGCGCGTGCTGGCCGTTGACCCGGGTTACCGCACAGGCTGCAAGGTGGTGTGCCTCGACGAACAGGGAAACCTCCTCTATCACGATGTGATTTATCCCACCGCACCCCACAACGATATCGCAGGTGCCACCAAGAAGATACAGACGCTCACCGAGGCCTACAAGATCGATGCCATCGCCCTGGGCAACGGCACCGCGAGCCGCGAGACCGAGCGCTTCCTGAAGAAGATACGCTACCGCCGCCCTGTCGACGTGTTTGTCGTGAGCGAGAACGGAGCTTCAATCTACAGCGCCAGCAAGATTGCCCGTGACGAGTTCCCCGATAAGGACGTGACCGTGCGCGGTGCCGTTTCCATAGGGCGCAGGTTGCTTGACCCGCTGGCCGAACTGGTGAAAATTGACCCCAAATCGATCGGCGTGGGCCAGTATCAGCACGACGTGGATCAGACCCGCCTCAAGGAGGCTCTCGATTTTACCGTTCAAAGCTGTGTCAACAGCGTGGGTGTGAATGTCAACACCGCTTCCAAGGAACTCCTCACCTATATTGCTGGCCTTGGCCCCACTCTGGCCCAGAATATTGTTGATTTCCGTGCCGCCAACGGCCACTTCACGTCGCGCCAGCAGCTCTTGAAGGTGCCCAAATTGGGTCCCAAGACCTATGAGCAGGCCGCAGGCTTCCTGCGCGTGCCCGAGAGTAGCAACCCGCTGGACAACAGTGCCGTGCACCCTGAGCGTTATGCTCTGGTGCAGCAGATGGCCCGTGACTGCGGTTGCAGCATTGCCGACCTGATCAACGACAAGGCGCAGCGCGACAAGATTGACCTGCAACGCTACCTGTCGCAGGACGTGGGCGAGCCCACCCTGCGCGACATCATGAGTGAGCTGGAGAAGCCGGGGCGCGACCCGCGCTCGACGGTGCAGGTATGGGAATTTGACGACAGCGTCAACGATATCAAGGATCTGCGCGAAGGCATGGAGCTCAACGGCATCGTCACCAACGTGACCCAGTTTGGTGCCTTCGTTGACCTGGGCATCCACAAGGACGGCCTCGTCCACGTTTCCCAGATGCCCCAGCGCGGCCTGCCTCCAGCCCGCCAGGTCCACGTCCACCAGCACGTGCGTGTCGCCGTTAGCGGCATCGACATGGAACGCGGCCGCATCGCCCTCACCATGCGTGGCATTGACCAGCCCAAGTAATCAATGAATAATTCGGAGGAATTAACTGGCATATTGATTATATTGGGCATCGGCTTGTTACTGTTGCTGGCATTCTTGTTATACGTCAGGCGCGATGCCAAATCCTTGCCTGATGATTCTATGACCAGTAAGGATCGCAGTAAACAGTACCGACAGCAGATTGTCAACCTCTACGGCAAGCCCATCCATCACCTTTATTTCACAGAGGATCCCATTTACTTCTATCCCGGTTTTATGGTTGTGAATGGTGTGAAGGTGCTGTTTAAAGACTTTATCGGTGCCACGTTGAATAATTCGGCTACACCCTACTTCGGCAAGGCTTCCCAAGTCATCATTGAGACCGCCATTCCCGACCACAAGTACATCTATGCCCAGGTCAAGAGCGGTGACATGGATGAGGCCAGGACAGTCGTCTTGAGCATCTACCGCTACGTTAATGAATACAACCACTAGAACCGTCCTAGGCTGTTAAGTTAATGATAAGTTTTGTGCTGCCATTCGGCAGCCTATTTTTGCATTTTCTCTTCTAATTGCGGATATTTATTTGTATTTAACGTATTTTTATATAATAAAATTTGTTTAATTGGCTGGT
>JAFTEU010000101.1 GCA_017453505.1 Muribaculaceae bacterium | reverse complement strand
TTAGTTGACCAGATTTTGTTTCTTTTTGGCACCTTTTGCCTTATCTTCTTGGACCATAGCTCGCTATGCTCCTGCGAAGTTAAGTCAAAATCTGCTCAAAAATAAATCAAAATCAATGTCAAGCTAATTTATAGAAGCCCCTTAAAAAGATGAATAATAGTGTAAAAAACAGGTGTGGATAGAGGAAAAAGGTGATTTAAGCACAGAATGTAAAGGGTGGGGCACGGCTCTGCTTCATGCTCTGGAAACCAGCGACGGTCAAGGGCACGGCCCGATACGTCTTCACGCGGCAGCAGGGTTGGCTGTAGTGGATCTGGACTTCGTCCTCGGGCTGATAGGCGTTGCTCTGGAAGGCACACAACGGGCAATCTACCGATGCCTTGATGGCGGCGATGTGGCCGTTGTGGACGGTGTGGTCGATACACTCGTGGCAGGGTTGACCGTCAACAAGTAATTCGGGATGGACATGCAGCGACGAGAGCAGCACCATCGGTATAAACACCGACAGCAGCACCCATGCCGACCAGTATGCCTTGTCCAAGCGTTTCATTGTCAGTGGCAAAGATAATCATATTTCTGGTGGATGCAAATGTATTGACCGAAAAAAAGTTCCGCGAACCATGGTGGGGATATCGCGGAACGGTATATTTTGTCTTCCCTGAAGGAAGTGATATGTCATTTCTTCTTTTTCTTGGAGAGCATCTCTCGTGTGAACTTCATCTCGGCCTGCTTGAGCTGGAAGAGTTGCTTCTTGGACAGGATCTTGGAGAATTTCTCAAAGTACTTGGCTTCGATTTCACCCTCCTGAATGCGGGTGCGTGACAGGGCCGATGCGGCGGCCTCATAGTCCTTGTCAGTGGGGTTTTTCTTCTTCTCGACCTCGTTTGCCAGCGCTCGTGCGTTGCGGTTCACCTGATAGATCTCGCGTTCCATCTGCTCGTAGAGCGGCATGAACTGGCGTTGTTGGGTCTGGGTCAGGCCCAGTTCCTCGATGATCATCTCATGCTTGGCCTGGTACATGTCCGTGGCAAATCTCGTGCGGCTGCCGCCGCTGCCTTGGGCCAGGGCTGTCGTCGCGATGGTCAGTGTCAGAATCAGTATGGAAACTATTCTTTTCATCACTTGGTCCTCCTCACATTAATTATTCTTCATCAAAGCTACCCTCCTCATTGCTCATGGCCACCGAGTCCTCGTAGCTGATGATGTCATAGTCACTCACCGACCCACTCATCATGAAGTCGTCGATGTTGCCATTGTCATCGTGCAGCTTCTCGGCCACGGCACGGACACCGTTCAGGTTGTTGGCATCGGTGAAGTGGCTGAACACCGACATCATGCACCACACACCTGCAAACATCGCGGCCATGTAGGCGAAAGGCTTGACGCGCTGCCACATCGACGGCTTGGTGTCAACGGGGGTAATCTCAACCTCGGGCAGCATGTCGAGCATCCGGCTGTTGAAATCTTCAAAGTAATTCTCAGGCACTTTAAAGCCTGAATCCTTACCGTATTTGTTCAATATTGTGGAGTCTTCTCGTTTCATAACGCCTATTTGACTATTGAATGTCAAAAAAGTTTAATCGGTGTCATCAAAAATTATTCCCTTTCGCCCAAAAATTGTTCTATCTTCTTCACCGCATGGTGATAAGAGGCTTTCAGGGCACCCTCACTGGTGCCGAGAATCTCGCTCATCTCGTCATATTTCATCTCGTCATAGTAGCGCAGGTTGAACACCAGGCGCTGCTTCTCGGGCAGGGTGGCGATGGCCTTCTGCAGTTGCAACTGGGCCTCGTCGCCGTCAAACCACTCGTCGCTTTCCAGCTGGTTGACCAGGAAGCTCTCGTCATCGTCGATCGAGAGCTGGTTCATCACCTTCTTCTTGTTGACAAACGTGATCGACTCGTTGATGGCGATCTTGTAGAGCCACGTCGACAGCTTGGCATCGCCACGGAAGTTGTCGATGTTGGTCCATGCTTTCAGGAAGGTGTTCTGCAGCACGTCGTTGGCATCGTCATGGTCAATGACCATGCGACGTATCTGCCAGTAAAGCTGCGAGCTGTAGTGCTCGATCACCTTACCGAATGCCGCCTTGCAGGTCGCTTGATTGTGCAACTGCTCAACGACTTGTGACTCGTCATATTTCTCTCGTGCTGCCATAAAAATACATTTTGAGCCGTAAAGTTAGCAAAAAATCTGCCAACTTGCTATAAAACCGCTCTTTTTTATGCTTTTTTTAGTATTTCAAGGCCATGAGCAACCATTCACCGAATAATGCCCCACGCAAAGTCGCAAAGACGCTAAGTTGTTAATTATCAATTTAATACAATGATTAATCATAGACTAATCGAAGCATCTATTCATACTTGTCGCCAATTATCGTCAACAAGTTAGTTATCAGAAGTCAATTATAATCAGACACTTAGCGTCTTCGCGACTTTGCGTGAGGTTTTTCGGCAGATGATTAATAGTTACGGCCCTGAGGTCCGTCTTGCTGAGTTTCCACGACTCTCGTGAAAAAAAACGTGACAACGGGAGCCGCCTGTTGTCACGCGATGATGTCTGTTCTCTCTTCTGCCGTTAGTTGGCCTTGGGGAAGAGGTCACCGTTGACCTTGAAATCCAGACCATTGCACTTGTAGGCACCCTCGATGACGCGGCATTGGTCATCGAGCTCAAAGTGTACGTCGGTGAGGGTATAGAAGCCCTTGTAGGACGACTCCACTTCATCGGCAGTGATGACGTAGCCCGTCGGGGTGTGCAACACGTTGAGGCCGTTATACTGCAGCTCGGCGGCATCGATGACGCCGCTGCCCAGTGAGGACATGAAGTTGCTGATCTGCATGATGCAGGACTCGCCCGTGGCACTCAGCGCGAACAGGTAGGCCGACGAGTTGTTTTCGCCGGTATTGCCGTTGCTGGGGTTGGTGAGCGTTGTCGTCGTGTAGGCATACAGCAGATGGGTCGTGCTGACCACCGTCGTGCTGCCGTCGAGCGTGAAGGTGTACCACATCATGCCCGTTGCCAGGTCGATATTACCGCGCAGGTTGTCGGCACCCGAACCGATTGTCGATGCAGCGCTGCCGAAGCTGTATATCGTGCCGACTGTCGAGGTCATCGGCATCTCGGGAGTGGTGATGGAGTGGGAGCGGCCATTGGCATCCTTGAAGTCGCTGGTGAATTGAATGGTCATGTTGGTGAAGTTGGCCTCGACACTGGCCGAACCCTGCGAGAAGACGACTGCGTCATCCTCAATGGCACGCGTGTTGATGGTCGAGGTGAACGTCTGCTTGTTGACTGGCTCGTCATCATTACCACAGGAGGTGAACATGACGACTGCCAGCAATGCAAAAAGATAGATGAAAGATTTTTTCATATCAGATAGTGAATAAAACGGTTGATTAATAGGCGGTGTAGTCGGGATAGGTGCGTCCGCTTGCCACGACGGTGGCACTGCTGCCGATCATGTAGTTGATCACCAATGTGTCGTTGGCCAGGTCAACCTTGGCGTTGAAGGTCTTGAACGGGTATTTGTCTGTTGTCTTGATCGACGGCACGCCCACGCTGTCGGTCCAGTTGCGGAACATGGCTGTGGTGGCAATGTCCTGGCCCTGGAAGGAATAGCCGTCGGCGGTGACCGTCACGGGAACGCTCGTGGCGGTGATGTTGGTGAAGTATTTCATCTCCTTGGCATGGACGATGCCCATGACCTTGATGACGGCCCTTGCCGTGACCGGGCTGACCTCGAACTGGTACATCACGTCGTCCATTGTGGTGGCCTTGGTCGTGTCGTCATAGGTGATCACGTTCTTGGTCTTGAGGAAGAAGACCTCGGGCGTGGTCGAGATGACGCGGATGCCGTCGGTCGTGGTGTAGCGGTAGCGCAGTGAACCCTCATTGAAGTCCACATAGCCCTTGAAGTCCCTGACCTGGCCGTTGCCGCTGGCCGTGAGCTCATAGAAGCCCAGCCGCTTGGCCGTGGCCTTGATGTCCTGCAGGCTGATGCTCCTGGTGCCGTTGCCGTCATTGTAGTTGAGCTCGAGCACTGCTGTGTGCTTGAGCGTGTCGAGCGTGAGGCGGTTGTGCGTGTCGCTGATGCCGATGACGCTGCCGCTCGTGGTGTTGACGATGTGGTTGATCATCGCGGTGTTGACGGTGAACACACTGTCGCCGCGCTTGGGCTCGTCGTCGCTGCATGAGATGAATCCCGTGAGCAGCCCGACTGCTGCTATCAATAAAAGAATCTTTTTCATGTCTGTGTATGATGTCTGTTGTATATCGGCGGCAAAGATACATTGAAAAAACAAATGGTGCATTCAATCTTGCACCATTTGTCATGTTTTTTATCTTAAATGACGTTAAATGCGGTCATCATCACCCGTGAATGATGATGCGGACGGGGTACGTCTTGGAAATCGATCCGCTGTAGTCAAAGTGCTTGCCCTGATAGTCAAACTGTATTGAGTAGGTCAACGTCTTGATGTTGACCGTGCAATCGAGGTCCGTCACCTTGCTGTCGGGCTGGCTGACATAGGAGCCACCGGTTCTCACGCTGGGCGTGATGTCGGTCCCCGAGAAGGTGAAGATGCCGGTACCCTTGTCAAATGTCAATGCCGGCGTTACATAAAAGCTGGGCAACTCTGGGCCACTGTCGCTTAACCTGGCCTTGCGCACAATGATGCGGCTAGGCGGTTGCACGCGATTGATGTCAAACTCAAAGAAGGTGGAATCGTTCTCGCTCTCGACGACGCTGAAGGCCGTCATGATGAGTGGGTCATCAGTCTTGGGGACCAGGATTTCCTTCTCGGCGACCTTGCTGACCGATTTGCCATGTTGCTGTGCGGTTGCCTTGAAGTGTGCGGTATAGTTCACAAAGTCACGCGAGAGAGAGGTCGGGTTCGCTACCTCTTCGTCACCACCATAATAGAGCCTGACCCTACCCAGTCCTTGGGCTTTCACTATCACCGTCTGCTCGGTGAGTTCTGACAGGATCTCGGGTGCGGGAGTGATGCCGGGCTCATCGTCCTTGTCGCTACAGGCGGCAAGTGCCAGGCACAGCGCTAGTGCGGCAATAAATAATAAAAATGGCTTGTTCATATCATCCGATGTTTAAATGGTTTTTACCTTCAGGCTACAAACGTAATCAAAAAAAATGAATTGCACAAGTTTTCATGGTGCAATTCATTTTCAATAATTTAAGTTTCGCAAGTTGTTAACTTGCTCACTGCATAATGGTTAAGGGTTAATGTTTAATGATATTTCGCTCAAACTTTGGGAAATTTTCTATGAAATCACAATTGCGGCCTATTCATTAACCATTAACCTTTATCCTTTAACCTCAAGTTTTTAAAGTGGCGCAGCTACTATAGAAACTTGAATCAATAATCTATAGCGATGGGGTCATCCTTCAAGGTGCGCAGCATCGGTGAGGTCGCCGCTGTCGCTGAAGTGGCCACCGTGGGCTTCAAAGGAGATGGAATATGACTTGGCTCCCGGGTTGACCGTGCACGTCAGGTTGTTGAGATGGTATCTCTCATCGGTCATCGGCACCCAGCCTACGCTCGGCATCTCCATGTCGGCCACCAGGTCGGTGCCCGCCATGACATAGGCATCCTTGCTGCTGTTCAGGCTCACGGGTACTTCAACACGCAGGGTCATCTTGTGGGGCGCACCGGCAAACTGGATGTTGTGCATGTAGATGGTGCCCTTGTTCGTGTTCATGTCGATGTCAAACACGTAGTAGCTGTCGGTCGGGTTCTCGTGCACACTCTCCAGGTTCTGTGTGGTGGGCAATTCGGGTTCGTCTTTGTCATCGCCGCAGGCAGTGAACACCAGACCTAACAGGGTGGCGATGAATAACATTGAGAAAAATTTCTTCATTGTTGCTTGTCTTATTATTCGTTATAAAAATGTAATATTCTAATTATCAAGATGTCTTGATGAATTTTAGGCTGCAAATATATATGTTTTTACTTGACCGTGCAAAGGTTTATCGGCATTTTCTTCCTGCTCTCACAAAAAGCCCTTAGAGGGTCAGGCGCAGGGTGGCACCCACTTGGCGCCCGTGGCCGCGTTGCAGGAAGTGATGCTGAATGGATACAAAGTAGAACGTGTTATACTTGGTCCCAGTCAGGTTGTGGCCCCATAGCTGCAAGCTGTAATGTGCCTGCTTCCAAGTCAATGATGCGCCCAGCAGGGCATACAGCGGTTGCTTCATCGTGTTGGCCTCGTCCCAGTAGATGTCCCCGACGGCACGCACGTTGGCGGCAAGGGTGAGCAGCTTGTCCCGGTCACCGTTGACCTTCAAGGAATGGCTGCCCTCGGCAAACAGGGTGTGCATGGGGGCATAGGGTACCCGATGGCCGCTGTGGTCCACCTTACCGTCGTTAAAGTCCTTGAATGTAGCATGGGTGAAGCCGTAGCTGAAGTTGAAGCGGGTCAACTCGGTGGGAGCCACCGCCATGGCGAACTCTGCGCCCCAGCTGTGGGTCTTGCCCGCATTGGTCATCATGCGCCCCGTTGTCGTGCCCGGCGGGAATACCGTCAACTGGCGGTCGCGGCAGTCCATGAAGAAGAGGCCCAGGTCGCTCTGCACACGGGCATCCCAGCACTCAAAGTGCCCTCCCAACTCATAGTTCCACGCCTTCTCGGGCTTGTAGCCCACCATCTTGTCAATATCATACTGGATGCCGATGCCCATCATCTTCATCAACCGCTGTTGCAGCACATCGCTGAACATCTGGGTGTTGAAGCCACCGGCCTTGCTGCCGCGGGAGGCAGCGAGATAGACGGTGTGGTTCTTGCCGGCCCAGGGGTGCCAGCTTACACTCAAGCTGGGCAGCAGCTCCAGGAAGTCCTTGTCGAGCGTTGCGCGGTCATCGATATCGATGGCTCCATGGGCAAATGTCTCGCCCGTTGAGCTATACAGGATGTTATAGCCCGTGTGGGTCTCGCTGTGATAATTCAGCCGGGCGTGTTCATAGTCGAGGCGCAGCCCTGCGGTGACGGTCCATTGCCCCCAGCTATAGCTCGACTCGTGATACAGCGCGGCACCCCAGTTGGGGCTTGTGAAGTCACTGCCCAGCAAGAAGGAGCGGGTGTCCCATGTGACGCGGTAGTTGGGCATGGCATCGTTGAAGTTCTTCTCGATCAGCTGATCGATGCCATAGTCGTGGAAATTGACCGGTGCGCTCATCTTGTAGCGGCGGAAGAAGCCGCTGGCGCCAGCCAGCCAGTTGTAGCCCTCGGCCTTGTGGTGACCGCGGGCGATCAGGTCCTGGGTCACGGCGTGCTCGCGGCGCGCCTGGGTCAGGGTGAAGTAGTCGCGGGGCGTGAAGTCCTGGTCCAGCGTCATGTTGTCGTCGATATACTGGTAGCTGGTGATGCTCGACAGGCTGAGGCGGTCAAAGTCCTTCCTCAGCGTTAAGCCGTCCATGACCGACGTGCGGCGGTAGAAACAAGTGTCGTTATAGGCGATCTCGCCCGTCTCGACCCATTGATAGGGATAGCCTCCCTGGCGGCTCACCGCCACCGAGGCCACATTGCTCAGGTACCAGCCGTCCTGGCTGCGCCACTCGAGCTTGGCCCGGGCGCTGAACATGTGCTCCCAGTCGCAGCGCCGGCCGTTGTTGCGGTTGGTGAACTCCCCCTTGGTGCTGTTGTATTGTGCCGACAACGACAGACCCAGGCCCTCCTTGAGCAGACGGTAGTGGCTGGCTCCCACGCGCCATGTGCCATGGTTGGCACCCTCGATGACGGCGCGGGTGCCCTGGTAGCTGAGGGGCGACAGGGTATAGACGTTCATCAGGCCGCCCAGGGTGTTGCGGCCGTATAGGGTGCTCTGCGGGCCGCGCATCATTTCCAGCCGCGAGATGTCCATCAGGTCAAAGTCGTAGTTTTCCTTGGTCATCACCGGCACGTTGTCGATGGTCAGGCCCACGGCGGGCTGATCGATGCGGGTGCCGATGCCGCGGACATACACCGTCGATGTCATCCGGCTGCCATAGTCAGGGATGAAGAGGTTGGGCACCAGGTCGGCCGCGGCCTTGACCGATGTCACCTGGTTGCGTTCAGCCTCCTGGCGCTTGATGACCGTCAGTGTGGTGGCCTGGTTGCGCAGGTCGCTGCTCTGCTTGATGGCCGTTACCGTCACCTCGTCCAGCGACAACGTGTCGCCCAGCGTGCTGGGCGTTGTCGTCGGACTTGATGCAGCGGCTAGCGTCACACCGGCAGCCAATATTAATGATGTCATTTTTTTCATGGCTGCAAAGGTACAAAATAATCAGCAATTAAAAATCAGTAAATCCAAAATTTTCACTTCATCATCCCGCTATCGCCTCACAGTGAGCGGGTTGACACAAGACACCGGATTGTTGATATGATTGTTTGGAAAACTTAGCGCCGTTGCGTGAGTTTGGGAATAGGCGTTTTTACCCAACGGTTACTCGTGGAAGATATGATTTTCAGGCATGAGAATCACATTTTTATGTCAAGGCACCTCCCAACTCGTCAAGATGGTGTATATTTGCGCCAATAAAGTTGGACTAGGGTAATGAAGGACTATGGTAGAGGTATATAAAGTGACAGCAAACCTATTTGAGGAGTGTACCCACATCATCTGGGATGAGACTGGCGAGGCCGTCATCATCGACTGCGGCGTGTACAAGCCTGGCGAGCGCGAGCGCTTCATCCGGTTCATCGAGCAGAAGAAGCTGCGCCCCGTGCGCCTGCTGCTCACCCATGCCCATCACGACCACCTGTACGGCAACGACCTGATGCGCGACCATTACGGCCTGCTGCCTGAGGTCCACAAGGACGACGAGTGGATCATGCGGGAACACCTGCCCATCCGCCTGGCGCAGATCTACAGGACTTACCCCTATGACATCCCCATGCCCGAGCATTACCTCACCGACGGCGAGGTGATCCGCTTCGGCAACCACAGCCTCAAGGTCATCCACACGCCCGGGCACTCTCCCGGTTCGGTGTTCTTCTATTGTCAGGAGGCGGGCATCGCCTTCTCGGGCGACACCGTCTATGACGACGACATCGGCAGCACCAACCTGGCCGGCGGCAATTACGACCAGTTGATGGACTCCATCGACTACATCCTGCAGCTCCTCCCCGACGACACCATCGTCTATCCCGGCCACGGCAAGAAAACCACCATCGCCACCATCAAGGCCCTGCAGCAATAGAGGCGGGTGCAGGTGATTTCAGTTTCATGCACCATACACGCGCCAACGGTTACTATTCGAATAATGCCCCACGCCAAGTCGCAAAGACGCTAAGCTATTAATTATCAATTCAATTATAATCAGACACTTCGCGACTGAGCGACTTTGCGTGATCTAATCAGTTGGCTGAAGCCAGTTGTTAGAGTTGTGCGAGTTGTTTTTAATCAAGTACCGCGCCGGATGGCATAGTATTTATTGTACTTATTGTCTTCCTTTAAAAACTTCGCGGCTTTGCGGCTTTGCGTGAGGCCCCAAGTGCGCGGATGCAACTGACGACTGAACCTCACGCTAAGTCGCCAAGCCGCAAAGCTATTTTTTTGCGAGCACTTGCGAGCACCATTTTAAAACTTCGCGGCTTGGCGGCTTTGCGTGAGGTAAAGTCGTTGAATGGGGTGGCCGGTGCCGTGCTTGATAGCGATGTGAAAAATGGGCTGCTCGTGCAATGTGAATGAAGTTGTTGACAAGTGCGAAAAATAGCAGTGAAAAAGGTTTGTGGATAATTAAAAAATGTGTATATTTGCACCGCATTTCAGGGCATCACTGTTGCAATTGCTTGCGCCTTCGGGCGGTAAGTTGTTGTGCAGTAGTGCGTTTGGTGCGTTGACATGTATTAACCTGCCAAAAATTAAACAAAACATAACAAGTAGATTTCTTTTATGGATTCAGCAATTTTCGGAGTACAGAGCTCGACTCTCGCCATCACAGCGGCCTTGACCGGTGTGTTGCTGGTAGTCGGTGCCCTGGTTATCGCGTGGCTGATTGGGCCGCGCAGTTACACAAAGAAGAAAGGCGAGCCCTTTGAGTGCGGTATCCCCACCCGTGGCGACTCGATGGCCCAGTATCACGTGGGTTATTACCTGTTTGCCATCTTGTTCCTGATGTTTGACGTGGAGACGGTATTCCTGTTCCCGTGGGCAACCATCTGCAAGGGCATCGGCAGCCAGGCGCTGCTGGCCGTGGGCACTTTCCTCGTTATTCTGGTTTTAGGTCTGGCTTATGCCTGGAAGAAAGGAGCGTTGAGATGGAAGTGAAAATCAAGTCGATGAAGCATGAGGACTTCAAGGACAACGAGTATATCGACAGTCTGGTAGAGCAGCTGCGCGCCGGTGGCACCAACATCGTGGTGGGCAAGCTGGACCAGTTGATGAACTGGGGCGTGAGCAACTCGCTGTGGCCGCTGTGCTTCGGCACCAGCTGCTGCGCTATCGAGTTCATGTGCCTGGGCGCCGCGCGCTACGACATGGCGCGCTACGGCTTTGAGGTGGCCCGCAACAGCCCCCGCCAGGCCGACTACATCATGTGCCAGGGTACCATCAACTACCGCATGGCACCGGCCTTGAAGCGCCTGTATGAGCAGATGGCCGAGCCCAAGTATGTCATCGCATGCGGCTCGTGCACCGTGAGCGGCGGCCCGTTCAAGAACAGCTACTGCGTGGTCAAGGGCGTGGACGAGATCATCCCCGTTGACGTCTATCTGCCCGGCTGCCCGCCCCGTCCCGAGGCCTTCTTCTATGCCCTGATGCAGCTGCAGCGCAAGATCAAGGTGCAGAAGTACTTTGGCGGCGTGAACCGCAAGGAGAAGCTCGACCTGCAGTATGACGGAGGCGAATTGAAGGTCCAAACCAAATAAACCCGATAAAATCCATTAGATATGGCAGAGATAGAGAACAAAATCACACAGTTGTGCCCACAGGCCACCGTTGACACCACGGGCGAGTTCCCGATGGTCACCGTCGATGACGCTCAGTGGCACGACCTGGCCCGTGCGTTGAAGAGCCAGCTGCACTACGACGTGCTGAGCGCCGTCGTCGGCATGGACTGGACCGAAGCCCTGGGCTGTGTTTATTACCTGACCAATACAAGCACCCACGAGCTGCTGCACGTCAAGGTGGCTACCGCCGACCGCGAGCACCCGCGCCTGCACTCCGTGGTGGACCTGTGGCCCGTGGCCAATTTCCAGGAGCGCGAGGTGTATGACTTCTTTGGCATCGTGTTCATCGGCCACCCCGACATGCGCCGCATGTTCCTGCGCACCGACTGGGTGGGCTACCCCCTGCGCAAGGACTATGACCCCGCCAGCAACCCCCTGCGTCTCGAGGACGAGACCAACGAGGACTATACCTGCCGCTGGGTCGAGGACGAGAACGGCAAGGTCAAGAAGGTCGACGGCAAGGTGTTTGAGGACGACGAGTATGTCATCAACGTGGGACCGCAGCACCCCTCCACCCATGGCGTGATGCGCTACCGCGCCAGCCTTGACGGTGAGATCATCAAGAAGGTGGACGTCGTGAGCGGCTACATCCACCGCGGCATCGAGAAGATGTGCGAGTCGCTGACCTATCCCCAGATGCTGCTCTACACCGAGCGCATGGACTATATGGCGGCACACATCAACCGCCACTGCATGTGCATGTGTGTGGAGAAGGCCCTGGGCCTGGAGGTGCCGCGCCGTGCCGAGCTCATCCGCCTGATGATGGACGAGCTCATGCGCTTGTCGTCCCACCTGCTGAGCTACGGTTGCTTGACGATGGACCAGGGCGCCACGACGGCATTCTTCTACGGCTTCCGTGAGAGGGAGTTGATCTATGACATCTTTGACCGCACCTGCGGTGCCCGCATGTCGATGAGCTACAGCACCATCGGCGGCGTGGTGGCCGACGTGCACGAGGACTTCATCAAGGACGTGCGCCATGCCTGTGACGTGATTGAGAAGAACCTGGCCGAGTACCACAAGCTGTTCACCGGCAATGTCATCGCCGTGAACCGCATGACGGGCGTGGGCATCCTGAGCAAGCAGGATGCCATCGACTATGCCATCACCGGCCCCTCGGGCCGTGCCAGCGGTTGGCACTGCGACGTGCGCAAGACCAACCCCTACTCGTTGTATGACGAGTTTGACTTCGACGAGGTCGTCTATGGGAACGGTGACTCGATGGACCGCTACATGGTGCGCATGCGCGAGATGGAGCAGAGCATCAAGATCCTGCGTCAGGCCTGCGACAAGCTCGAGGCCGAGGGCATCCAGGGCGAGTACTGCGCCCCCAAGGTGCCCAAGGTGATGAAGCTGCCCGCCGGCCACTGGTACCAGCAGGTAGAGGCCAGCCGCGGAGCCTTCGGCGTGTACATCGAGAGTGACGGCAACACCAAGCCGGTGCGCGTCCACTTCCAGTCGCCGTGCTACAACCTGATCGGCGTGGTTGACCTGACGTGCCGTGACAACATGATCGCCGACCTGATCACCATCACGGCGTCGCTCGACTTTGTCATCCCCGACATTGACCGCTAATCAACGAGTTAATCCATACGAACAAAAATCACTAAAAAGATAGATAAGATATGTTTGACTTCGCATCAGTCACTAATTGGTTGGACAACTGGATGAACGGCTTCATGCCGTCCTGGCTCACCACGACCATCGAGTGTGTGCTGGTGGCCGTGGGCCTGCTGGTCGCTTACTCGCTTATCGCCATGTTCTACATCTTCTACGAGCGCAAGGTCTGCGGCTGGATCCAGTGCCGCCTGGGCCCGATGCGCGTGGGCAAGTGGGGCTTGCTCCAGGTGTTTGCCGACGTGATCAAGATCCTGCAGAAGGAGCTGATCACCCTGTGGCACACCGACAAGTTCCTCTTCAAGTTGGCGCCCTATCTGGTGCTGATCGCCTCGATGCTGACGTTTGCCTGCCTGCCTTGGGGCAAGGGCCTCCAGATTATTGACATGAACATCGGTGTCTTCTTCATCGTGGCCGTTTCCTCAATCGGTGTGCTGGGCATCCTGCTGGCCGGTTGGTCGAGTAACAGCAAGTATACCCTCATCGGCGCTATGCGCAGCGGTGCGCAGATGATCAGCTACGAGCTCTCGTGCGGCATCTCGATCCTGACCATCGTCTGCCTTGCCGGCACCATGTCGATCACGGGCATCGTCGAGGCGCAGCAGGACGGCTGGTTCCTGTTCAAGGGCCACCTGCCCGCCATTCTCGCGTTCATTATATATATGATCGCTGCCAATGCCGAGAACAACCGTGGCCCGTTTGACCTTCCCGAGGCCGAGCACGAGCTCACTGCCGGTTACCACACCGAGTACTCGGGCATCCACTTCGGCTTCTTCTACCTGGCCGAGTACCTCAACCTGTTCATCGTGTCGGGCATCGCCACACTGCTCTTCCTGGGCGGGTGGATGCCCCTGCACATCCCCGGATGGGAGGGCTTCAACAACGTGATGGACTACATCCCCAGCGTGGTGTGGTTCCTGGGCAAGGCCTTCTTCATCACCTTCATCTTCTTCTGGATCCGCTGGTCGTTCCCCCGCGTGCGCATCGACCAGATGCTGGCGCTGGAGTGGCGTTACCTGATGCCCATCGGCCTGGTCAACCTGGTGGTGATGGCCATCATCGTGACCCAGGGGTGGTACTTCGGTGCATGAGTAAATGAAATAGACTAAACATAAATATCATAAATACCATTAAAAGTCAATAATTGTATTATGGCTGAAACTTTTGGAAAAATAACCCAAGTTATCGGACCTGTTGTCGATATCGCGTTTGAGCAGGAGGGCGCATCACGTCCCCCCATCTACACCGCGTTGTCGGTACAGCGCCCCGATGGCAGTGAACTCATCCTGGAGGTGGAGCAGCACGTCGGCGAGAACACCGTGCGCTGCGTCGCAATGGACAGTACCGACGGCTTGAAGCGCGGTGCCCGCGTGAAGTCGCTGGGGCAGCCCATCAGCGTCCCCACCGGTGACCAGATCAAGGGTCGCCTGCTCAACGTGATTGGTCAGAGCATCGACCACCTGCAGCCGTTGCAGGAGGGCTCTCGCCGAGCCATCCATCAGCCGGCTCCCCCCTTCAGTGACCTGTCGATTTCGCAGGAGATCCTGTACACGGGTATCAAGGTCATCGACCTGATCGAGCCCTTCTCCAAGGGTGGCAAGATCGGTCTGTTCGGCGGTGCCGGTGTGGGCAAGACGGTGCTCATCATGGAGCTTATCCACAACATCGCCCACGGCCACAACGGCTTCTCGGTGTTCACTGGTGTGGGCGAGCGCACCCGCGAGGGTAACGACTTGCTGCGCGAGATGATCGAGAGCGGCGTTATCAACTATGGTGACAAGTTCAAGGAGGGTCTCGAGAAGGGTGAGTGGAACCTCAAGGACGTGGACATGAAGGCCGTCGCCGGCAGTCAGGCCACCCTCGTGTTCGGCCAGATGAACGAGCCTCCCGGCGCGCGTCTGCGCGTGGCCCTGTCGGGCCTGACGGTGGCCGAGCAGTTCCGCGACCAGGACGGCGGCGGTAAGGACATCCTGCTGTTCATGGACAACATCTTCCGCTTCACCCAGGCCGGTAGTGAGGTATCGGCGCTGCTGGGCCGCATGCCCTCGGCCGTGGGTTACCAGCCCACACTGGCCAGTGAGATGGGTAAGCTGCAGGAGCGCATCACCTCGACCAAGACGGGCAGTATCACCTCGGTACAGGCCGTGTATGTGCCGGCCGACGACTTGACCGACCCGGCACCTGCCACGACGTTCAACTTCCTGGACGCCACCTGCGTGCTCAGCCGCAAGATCGCCGAGCTGGGTATCTACCCGGCCGTCGACCCGCTGGCCTCGACATCGCGCATCATGGACCCGAACATCATCGGCGAGGAGCACTATGACGTGGCCCAGCGTGTGATCCACCTGCTGCAGAAGTATAATGAGCTGCAGGACATCATCGCCATCCTCGGTGTCGAGGAGTTGAGCGACGAGGACAAGCTGGTCGTTTCACGTGCCCGCCGTGCACAGCGCTTCCTGTCGCAGCCCTTCTTTGTGGCCGAGCAGTTCACCGGTCTGCCCGGTGTGATGGTACCGCTGGCCGAGACCATCCGTGGCTTCAAGATGATCCTTGACGGTGAGGTGGACGACCTGCCCGAGCAGGCCTTCCTGAGCGTCGGCACCATCGACGAGGCTATCGCCAAGGGCAAGAAGCTGCTTGAGCAGAGCTAATCACGACCTGTATCAAATCTTGAATATACATTATTAATATAACATGACACTCAAAATCATATCGGCTGAACAAATCGAGTTTGAAGGCACCATCGAACAGGTGACGCTGCCCGGCGTCATGGGACAGTTCCAGGTGCTCAATAACCATGCCGCGCTCATCGCCGCCCTCAAGGCCGGCAAGATGAGCTATGTGGCCGATGGCAACACCGTGGAGCGTGAGATTCACGGCGGTGTGGCCGATGTAAAAGATAATGTGGTGTCGGTTTGCCTCTATTAACGCAAGACTATGAAGAAAGCAATCGCAGCAATCATCGCAGTTGCCGTCATCGTGCTGATGGCGCTCGGCTATGCCGAGGCCGCCCATCACAGCGATGGCCAGATGCATGAGGTGAATGCCCAGGAGATCATCTTTGAGCACCTGGGTGACTCCTATGGCTGGGAGGTGCCCTTCTCGCATAGCAAGCGCATCCCGTTACCGGTCATCGTGCGCGCCCAGGACGGCTCGTGGCATGCTTTCATGTCGTGCCGTCTGGCCGATGGCGCCCAGTATGACGGGTTCCAGATCGCCCAGGGTGGGGACTACAACAACAAGGTTGTCCAGATCCTGCCCGACGGCAGCCAGTACCGTCCCGTGGACCTCTCCATCACCAAGAATGTCGCCGGCATCCTGATTGCCGCCCTCGTGGTGCTGCTGGTGGTCTTCAAGATCAAGAACTGGTACAAGAAAAACGGAATGAAGGCACCGCGCCGCTTTACCGCAGCCCTCGAGGTGGTGGTGGACTTTGTCTATACCGACACCATCCGCCCCATCATGGGCAAGGAGGCGCCCAAGTATGGCCCCTACCTGTTGACGGTATTCTTCTTTATCCTGACCATGAACCTGCTGGGCCTGATCGTGATCTTCCCCGGTGGCGCTAACCTGACGGGTAACCTGGCCGTGACCGCTGTCCTGGCCGTGATCACCTTCCTGGTGACCAACCTCACGGGTACCAAGCACTACTGGAAGGAGATGTTCTGGCCCGAGGTGCCCACGGCGCTCAAGTGCCCGGTGCCCCTGATGCAGATTATCGAGCTGTTCGGCATCTTCACCAAGCCCATCGCATTGATGATCCGTCTCTTTGCCAACATGATGGGCGGTCACATGGTGGTGATCGTGTTCATGCTGTTGATCTTCATCTTCGGCAGCATGTTCGGTGCAGCCGTTGGCGGCGGCATGACGGTACTGTCGGTGCTCTTGTCGCTGTTCATGCTCATTCTGGACACCCTGGTAAGTTTCATCCAGGCCTATGTGTTCACCATCCTCTCGACCATGTTCATCTCGATGGCCCACGTCCACGCCCACCACGAGTGAGCGACGCCGGCAGTGGCCGCCTGCAAGGATCGACAACATGGCAACCCATTTTAAACTGAATTAAAATTAAAACAAAACAATAACAAACAAAAAAACTTTACGACTATGTTAGACATGATTTTATTAGATGCTATGGCCAACCTTGGCGCAGCAATTGGAGCAGGTATCGCAGCTATCGCAGCAGGTATCGGTATTGGTAGGATCGGTGGCAGTGCCATGGAGGCTATCGCACGTCAGCCCGAATCGACCGGTGACATCCGTAGCAACATGATCGTGATCGCCGCCCTGATCGAGGGTGTTGCCTTCTTTGCGCTCATCGTCTGCATCCTTGCTATCTTCATCCAGTAATCAACCCTTAACCGGTTTACCAGATGGAACTTTTCAAGCCTGAATTTGGCCTGGCATTCTGGATGTTCATCGCATTCCTGTGCCTCTTTGGCATCCTTGCCAAGTGGGCGTGGCCCTTCATCATCAAGAGTATGGAGGAACGTGCCGACTTGATCGACAAGGGCGTGGCCTATGCACAGGAGGCCAAGTCGCATCTGGACAACGCCAAGGCCGAGGCGGACAAGTTGCTTGCCGAAGCCCGTAACGAGCAGGCTGAGATCCTGCGCGAGGCTGCCAAGATGCGCAACGAGCTCATCGAGAAGGCTCGCGGCGAGGCTGCCGACGAGGCCAAGAAGGTGACCGATGCCGCTCAAGTTTCACTTGAGCAGGCACGCAAGGAGGCCGAGAAGCAACTGCGCAGCGAGGTCGGTGACCTGGCGCTGCAGATCGCCGAGAAGGTCATCCGACGCAATATTGCCAGCGATGATGCCCAGAAGGCGCTTGTTGACCAATATCTGAGTGAGGTTGAGACTAAAAACTAACGCGATATGAGTGACGGACTGATTCCACGCCGATACGCCAAAGCGTTGTACAAGTACGCCGTCGAGAACGGTGACGCTCAGGAAATCTATGAGCTCCTGAAGTCGCTCAGCTTCCGCTACACCGCTATCGACGAACTCAAGCGCGCGGTGCTCAACCCCGAAATCTCTGACGAGGATAAGGGGGCCTTCATGCTCAAGCTCGTGGGCGGCAGGCCCGGCAGCTCGCTGGACAAGTTCCTGCTGCTGTGCGTGCGCAATGGCCGCGCCGAGTACTTGCAGAAGATCTCCCTCGCCTACGTCGATCTCTACCGTGAGGCCCACGAGATAGCCCATGTGGTCATCACCACCGCTGTCCCCATGCCCGAGGCCGAGGTCAATGCCATTATCGATATCGTGAAGAAGCGCCTGGGCGCGATGTCGCTCGAGATCGAGCAGGTCATCGACCCGGAGTTGATCGGTGGGTTCACCGTGACGATCAACGGCCTGGTGCTTGACGCGTCGGTAAAGAGAGAATTGAACGAATTGCGATTGCAATTGCAAAAGAAATAATTGACTCAAGAAGATTAATAGAGATGATTAATCCCAGTGAAATATCTGATATACTGAAGCAGCAGCTCGTCGATGACATCGCCAAGCGTCAGGTGGCCTTTGAGGAAGAAGGCACCGTCCTGGAGGTGGGTGACGGCGTGGCTCATGCCTATGGCCTGCACAATGTCGAGGCCAACGAGCTCGTGCAGTTCGAGAACGGCGTGACCGGTGTCGCCATGAACCTGGAGGAGAGCGACGTGGGTATCATCCTGCTCGATGAGGTCGACACCGTGACCGAGAACATGAAGGTTCGCCGCACGGGTGAAATCGCTTCCATCGAGGTGGGTGAGGGGCTGCTGGGCCGCGTGATCAACGTCCTGGCCAAGCCCATCGACGGCAAGGGAAACATCGAGGGCAAGAAGCTGCGTCTGCCGCTGGAGCGCAAGGCTCCCGGCGTCATCTTCCGCCAGCCCGTGAACCAGCCGTTGCAGACGGGCCTCAAGGCCATCGACTCGATGATCCCCATCGGCCGTGGCCAGCGTGAGCTCATCATCGGTGACCGCCAGATCGGCAAGACCGCCATCGCGGTGGACACCATCATCAACCAGCGTGCCAACTTTGAGGCTGGCAAGCCGGTATATTGCATCTATGTCGCCATCGGCCAGAAGGCTTCGACCGTTGCCGCACTGGTCAACAAGCTCGAGGAGAGCGGCGCGCTGCCCTATACCATCGTCGTGGCTGCCACCGCTGCCGACTCGGCTTCGATGCGCTACTACGCACCGTTTGCCGGCGCTGCCATCGGTGAATACTTCCGTGACACCGGTCGTGACGCGCTCGTGATCTATGACGACTTGTCCAAGCATGCTGTCGCCTATCGTGAGATCTCGCTGATCCTCAAGCGCCCCTCGGGCCGCGAGGCTTATCCCGGCGATATCTTCTATCTGCACAGCCGCCTGCTGGAACGCGCCGCCAAGATCAACGAGAACCAGGCAGTGGCCAGCGTGATGAACGACCTGCCCGAGCCCCTCAAGCCCATCGTCAAGGGCGGCGGCTCGTTGACGGCACTTCCCATCATCGAGACCCAGGCCGGCGACGTGAGCGCCTATATCCCCACCAACGTGATCTCGATCACCGACGGCCAGATCTATCTGGAGTCGGCCCTGTTCAACTCGGGTATCCGCCCGGCCGTGAACGTGGGTATCTCGGTATCGCGTGTCGGCGGTAACGCTCAGATCAAGTGTATGAAGAAGGTAGCAGGTACCCTCAAGATCGCTCAGGCGCAGTACCGTGAGCTCGAGGCCTTCACCAAGTTTGGTGGCGACATCGACCCCGTTACCGCCCGCACCATCGACACGGGCCGCAAGAACGAGCGCCTGCTCGTGCAGCCCCAGTACACACCCATGCAGGTCGAGGAGCAGGTAGCCATCATCTATTGCGGTGTGAACGGCCTGTTGCGCGACGTGCCCCTGGAGAAGGTGGGCGAGTTTGAGAAGCTGTTCATCCAGTACCTGCGCGGCAAGCACCAGCAGGATGTCCTCGACGTGCTGCGCACCGGTAAGATCGACGACGACGTGATGGCTAAGCTCAAGGCTGCCGCCGCCGAGGTCGCCGCCCGTTACACCCAGGGTGCCGCCAGTTAATCACCTTGAACGAAGAAATCATTAAGTTCGCAAGATGTCAACATTAAGAGAACTCAAGACGCGAATAGGCTCGGTAGCCTCGACGCAGAAGACAACGAGTGCCATGAAGATGATCTCGTCGTCCAAGATGCGCAAGGCCACCGGCCAGTTGCAGCGCCTGTCTCCCTACCGCCACATGGTGCAGCACGTCATCAGCCACCTGCTGGTGACCGACCAGCAGTTTGACTCCCCGCTCATCGCCGAGCGCGATGTGCAGCGTGTCGCACTTGTGGTATTCGGTAGCGACGACGGCCTGTGTGGCGGCTTCAACGTCAACATCTTCAAGCAGTTGCTCCAGAGCATCCAGGAGGTGCGACGCGAGTACGGCCAGCAGGTGGGCATCACCGTCGTGCCTGTGGGCAAGAAGATGACCAAGGCGGTCGAGAAAATAGCCGGCAAGGATATCCAGATGGAGCGCGTGGCCCTCAACACCCGCAGCGGCAGCGAGGACCTGTACACCTTCACCGACCTGATGAAGCAGCGCTTCCTGGAGCACACGTTTGACCGCGTGGAGATGCTCTACATGCACTTCATCTCCACGGGCAAGCAGGTGTTCACGCGCGAGCAGTTGCTCCCCGTGAGCTACCAGGGCCTTGCCGACAATGTTGACCCCCGTGCCGCCAACAGCCCCTGCCTGTTCGAGCCGGACGCCAACACCATCTTCAACACCGTGCTGCCCCTGCACATCAAGTCGATGCTCCAGAATGTCTTCATCCAGAGCGCGGCCAGTGAACAGAGCGCGCGCGTGATGGCGATGCAGGCGGCCAGCGACAACGCCAAGGAGCTGCTCGACGAGCTGCAACTGGAGTACAACAAACTGCGTCAGCAGGGCATCACCACCGAGCTGCTCGACATCCTGGGCGGCCAGGTGGAACGCTAACGCGAAGTGTTTAGATTAAAAGAATACATTTTATATTATGAACATTAAGGAGTATTTCGTCTCAATCTTCAAGGGCTTTTACAGCCTGATCAAGGGCATGGAGGTGACCGGCATGGAGCTGGTGACCCCCAAGGTGACCGAGCAGTATCCCGAGAACCGCGCCGAGCTGCACATCCCGGAGCGCTTCAGGGCTACGCTGGAGTTCATCTATGACGACAACGGCGGCCACAAGTGTATCGCTTGCGGCAGCTGTGAGCGCAACTGCCCCAACCAGACCATCAGCATCACCAAGCGCATGGTGGAACTGCCTGACGGCAAGAAGAAAATGAAGCTCGACAAGTACATGTATGACCTGGGAAGTTGCACCTTCTGCGGCCTGTGTGTACAGGTGTGTCCCACCAACGCGATCCGTTTCAGCAACGACTTTGAGCAGGCCGTTTTCACGCGCGAGAAGCTCCACAAGCAGCTCAACTACCTGCCCGAGAAGGACGAACCCGCTCCTGCTCCCGCACCTGCTGCCAAGCCCGCTGCTCCCGCAGCCGCTAAGCCCGCTGCCGAAGCGACCCACGAAGAAAAACCTAAAGAAAACAAAGAATAATGGAATCAGTAGGTAACATCATTTTGTATTTTATCGTTGCCATCGCCATCATCGTCTTCTCGGTGCTGACGGTCACCACGCGCAAGATCCTGCGCTCGGCAACCTATCTGCTGTTTGTGCTCTTTGCCACAGCCATCATCTACTTCCAGATGGACTACCAGTTCCTGGGAGCGGTACAGATTGCCGTCTATGCCGGCGGTATCCTGGTGCTGTTTGTGTTTGCCATCATGCTCACGCAGCAGCCCGGCAAGGATGCCGAGGCACTGGCCACGCAGCGTCGCTGGCTGGGACTGGCGGCAGCACTGGCGGGTGTAGCCGTCTGCGGCTACGCTCTGTTCAGCTATGCCGACTTCGGCGGACGATTGCTCAGCAGTGGGGTGGACGTCAATATGGAAAAGATCGGCCATTTCCTGTTGAGTACCGACAAGTTTGGCTATCTGTTGCCTTTTGAGGCCATCAGTGTGTTGTTATTGGCTTGTATCATTGGAGGTGTGGTTATTGCCCGTCGCCGCTAAACATGGATTAAGATTATGGATCTGACATTATTTATGTATCTCATCCCCAGCCTGATCATGTTTGGCTGCGGTGTTTACGGATTCATCACGCGCAAGAACATGATTGCGATCATGATTTCGCTGGAGTTGATGCTCAACTCGGTGGATATCAACTTTGTGGTGTTTAACCGTTACCTGTTCCCTGGTCAGATGGAAGGCATGTTCTTCTCGCTGTTCGCGATTGCCATCGCTGCTGCCGAGACCGCTCTTGCCATTGCCATCATCATCAATGTGTTCCGCATTGCCAAGAACGTGGACATCAACCAAATCACTAAACTGAAATTCTAACGATTATGCCACTTAGTTTAGCAATAGTAGTTGTAGCATTGCCCCTGTTCATGTTCCTGTTCCTGGGACTCGCCGGGGTGAAAATGGGTAGAAAAATCACGGGTGTGATTGGCGTGCTGGCCATGCTCGTTGACACGATCCTGGCCTATGGCGTGGCGTTGACCTATTTCTTCGGTAGCGGCCAGGGCCAGATGGTCGATGGCGTGCGTCAAGCCGTCGTTGTCGCCAATCCCGCCTGGTTGTCGTTTACCGACACGCTGGTGGTGCGCATGGGTGTCCTGGTTGACCCCATCGCCGCAATGATGCTTGTGGTCATCACCACGGTATCGTTGATGGTGCACCTCTACAGCCTCGGGTACATGAGCGACCATGACGGCAACGCCGAGAAGGGATTCCAGCGTTACTATGCCTTCCTGGCCCTGTTCACCTTCTCGATGCTGGGTCTTGTGGTGGCTACCAACATTTTCCAGATTTTCATCTTCTTTGAGATGGTGGGTCTGTCGTCCTACCTGCTCATCGGTTTCTATTATTCATCGCCTGCGGCCAACCATGCCAACAAGAAGGCCTTCATCGTCACCCGTCTGGCCGACCTGTTCTTCCTGTTGGGTATCATGATCCTGAGCTATTACACCGGCACGTTCGACTTCGACAAGCTGGTCTTCGGGCCCACGATGTCGGGTAGCCTCGAGACGGCCCAGAGCGCCATCAGCACTGCCGGTGGTGCCACCTTCATGGGTTGCTCGGTCATGGCATGGGCCCTGACGTTCATCTTCATTGGCGGCGCGGGCAAGAGTGCGATGTACCCGTTGCACATCTGGCTGCCCGATGCTATGGAGGGTCCCACCCCCGTGTCGGCCTTGATTCACGCCGCTACCATGGTTGTCGCTGGTGTGTTCCTGGTGGCAAGGTTATTCCCGCTCTATGTGCTCGTGCAGGGTGCGATGAACGTCATTCTGGTTGTCGGCGCGTTCACGGCCTTCTATGCCGCAGCGATTGCCTGCACCCAGAGCGACATCAAGCGTGCACTGGCCTTCTCGACCATCTCGCAGATCGCTTTTATGATGACCTCGCTGGCCGTTTCGTCGAACAACAACTCGCTCATCGAGATTCACGAGGGCTACGGCCTGGGTTACATGGCGTCGATGTTCCACCTGTTCACCCACGCTATGTTCAAGGCGTTGCTCTTCCTGTGCGCTGGTGCCATCATCCATGCCGTTCACAGCAACGAGAACAGCAAGATGCACGGCCTGCACAAGTTCATGCCCATCACCAGCATTGCCTTCCTGATCGGCTGTCTGGCTATTGCGGGTATTCCCCCGTTTGCCGGCTTCTGGTCCAAGGACGAGATCCTGGTCGCTGCTTATCACCGCGGCCTGGGTTGGGGCCTGTGGATGTCGATGGTGGCTTGCATGACCGCCTTCTACATGTTCCGCATCTACTACCTCATCTTCTTCTGGAAGAAACATGAGGTTCACGACGAGCATCACGCTCCCAAGGATCAGCCCTGGACGATGACGCTGCCGTTGATCATCCTGTCATGCATCTCGGTGGTCGCCGGTTTCGTCCCCTTCCATGACATGGTCACCTGGGACGGCCATCACCTGCACACCTCCATCGACTGGACGGTGGCCGGCTCGAGCGTCGCTGTTGCCCTGGTGGGCATCGGCCTGGCCACGGTGATGTACTACAAGGAGAACCCGCTGCCCGAGCGCATGGCTAACGCGATGCGCGGCCTGTGGACAGCGAGCTACAAGCGCTTCTACATGGATGAGCTCTACCAGTTCATCACCCACAAGGTGATCTTCCAAGCCATCTGTGTGCCCATCGCTTGGTTCGACCGTCACATCATCGACGGCTTCATGAACCTGCTGGCCGACGCTACCCAGTCGGTATCGTACGGTGTGCGCCGCCTGCAGTCGGGCAGCATCCAGGGATATGTGTTCATCTACCTGATTGGTGCCTTGTTGCTGGCCGCAGTCACGATGATTTGTGTAATCTTCTAAACAACAACGGTCTTGACAAAATAGAAAGGATATACAATGGAAATTTTCAATAATATACTGATTTACTTTGTGATCGTGCCTCTGTTGACACTTGGAGGCCTGGCCCTGTGCAGCAATCGCGGCATCAAGGCCATCAGGACCGTTGCCGTCTGCGGCGCGAGCGTGTTGATGGTACTGGCCATCTGGCTGGTGAGCATCTTCCTGCAAGCCCGCGGTGCCGGTGACACCAGCGAGATGATCCTGCGCACCGACGTGTCGTGGTATGCCCCGTTCAACATCAAGCTGGCGCTGGGTGTTGACGGCGTGAGCGTGGTGATGATCCTGCTGTCGGCGTTCATCGTGTTCGCCGGTGTGTTCGCCTCGTGGAAGATGAACCCGCTGCCCAAGCAGTTCTTCTTGTGGTTCTTCCTGTTGTCCACGGGTGTGTTCGGCTTCTTTATCTCGATCGACCTGTTCACGATGTTCATGTTCTATGAGGTCGCTCTGATTCCCATGTACCTGTTGATCGGCGTGTGGGGCAGCGGCAACAAGAACTACAGTGCCATGAAGCTGACGCTGATGCTGATGGGTGGCTCGGCCTTCCTGATGCTCGGCCTGATTGGTATCTACTTCCACTCGGCAGCCGACGGCAACTTGACGATGAACATCCTGGACATCGCTCATAACAATGCGATTCCCCACAACTGGCAGTACGTGCTGTTCCCGCTGACGTTTGTCGGCTTCGGCGTGCTGGGTGCCATGTTCCCCTTCCACACATGGTCGCCCGACGGTCATGCCTCGGCGCCCACCGCGGTGTCGATGCTCCACGCCGGTGTGCTGATGAAGCTCGGTGGTTACGGCTGCTTCCGCATCGCCATCTACCTGATGCCGTTTGCCGCTAATGAGTTGGCTTGGATTTTCCTGCTGTTGACGGGCTTCAGCATCGTCTATGGTGCGTTGAGCGCCTGTGTGCAGACCGACCTCAAGTACATCAACGCTTATTCCAGCGTTAGCCACTGCGGTATGGTACTGTTTGCCATCTTGATGTTCAACACCACCGCGATGACCGGTGCCGTGCTGCAGATGTTGTCACACGGTCTGATGACGGCCTTGTTCTTTGCCCTGATCGGTATGATCTATGGCCGCACCCACACCCGCGACATCCGCGACATGGGTGGCATGATGCACATCATGCCCTACCTGGGCGTGGGCTACGTGATCGCCGGTCTGGCATCGTTGGGTCTGCCGGGTCTGAGTGGTTTCGCTGCCGAGATGACCATCTTCTTCGGCTCGTTCCAGCACACCGACATGTTCCACCGCGTGCTCACCATCATGGCGACCACCTCGATTGTCGTGACGGCTGTCTATATCCTGCGCGTTGTCGCCAAGTTGCTCTTCGGCGAGGTGCAGGATGAGCATCACCGCACGTTGACCGACGCCAGCTGGGAGGAGCGCCTCTCGACCACCACGCTGATTCTGGCCGTGGCAGCCATCGGCTGCTTCCCCAACTTCTTTGTGAACATCATCAGCAGCAGCTTTGAGCCCGTTGTCAAGGCCCTGCAGGCTGCCCTGTGATAAATGAAAGTGTTTAACCTGATAAAAATTGCATAATACAGATATGATGGATTATTCACAATTCTTGTTGATGCCGCAGGAGATAGGCCTGTTGCTGGTTATCCTGCTCGTTTTCATCTATGACACTTTCATGCCGGAGCGCTCTCAGCGTTATTTGCCCGTTTTCTCGGTCATCATGATGGCGCTCTACACGATATACTGCTTCTGCTTCCCCGCTGGGGAGGGCGAGGCCTTTGGCGGCATGTTCCAGTCCAACGCTCCCACCTGGGTGATGAAGAACATCCTCAACGTGGGTGTCGTGCTGGTGCTGCTGCAGGCCGTCAAGTGGACCAACAGTGACTTTGTCAGCGTCCGTCGCGGCGAGTTCTACTACTTGACGATGTTGACGTTGCTGGGCATGTTCTTCATGATCTCGGCACGCCACTTCCTGCTGTTTGTCATCGGTCTCGAGACCGCCTCGCTGCCCATCGCTGCCCTGGCAGCCTTTGAGAAGCGCTACTACGAGTCGCATGAGGCCGCTGCCAAGTACATCTTCACGGCCATCTTCTCGTCGGCGATCTTCCTGCTGGGCATCTCCTTTGTCTATGGCATGAGTGGTACGCTCTACTTTAAGGATATCGCCACCGCGCTCACCGGCAACCACTCGGCGCTGCTGATCGCTGCGCTGGCCTTTGTCATCGCCGGTGTGGGCTTCAAGCTCTCGCTTGTTCCCTTCCACCTGTGGACGGCCGACGTTTATCAGGGTGCTCCCACTGCTGTGACCAGCTATCTGTCGGTCATCAGCAAGGGTGCTGCCGCCTTCTCGTTCCTGGTGATTCTGGTGCAGGTCTTCGGCGCTGCCTACAGTCAGGTGTGGGAGTGGATGCTCTATGCAGTCATCATCCTCACCATCACGCTGGGTAACCTGTTCGCCATCCGTCAGCGCAACCTCAAGCGCTTCCTGGCGTTCTCGTCGATCTCCCAGGCCGGTTACATCATGCTCGGTGTCATTGCCGTTAACGTGATGGGCATGTCCTCGATGATCTACTATGTGCTGGTTTACATCTTCAGCAACCTCGCCGCCTTCGGCGTGATCGCTGCGATCGAGCGCCAGACTGGTAAGGTCACCATGGACGACTACAACGGCCTGTTCAAGACCAACCCCTGGCTGGCCTTCACGATGATGCTTGCCATGTTCTCGCTGGGTGGTATTCCCCCGTTTGCGGGCTTCTTCAGCAAGTTCTTCATCTTTGTGGGCGCTTGCCATCAGGGCTCGGTGGCCATCTATGCGCTGGTACTCATCGCGCTGGTCAACACCATCATCTCCCTGTACTACTACTTGCTGGTGGTCAAGGCGATGTTCATCCGTCAGGATGAGTGCGTGATTCCCGCGTTCAAGAGCCACTGGACCGAGCGCACGGGCATGATCCTGTGTGTGCTGGGCATCATCTTCATCGGCCTTGTTTCTTGCATCTATGCAAGCATCAATGGCGCTGTTGATGCCATTGGCGCCATGTTCAGCGCCGTGCAGTAAACCGCAGTCTAGATGCTCTGGATGAGCTGGAGCCTCTAGTGTTTTAGATACTTCTGATATCATTTAGCATAACCAAAGACTGAAATCAGGTTTATTCATAGCAATGATTGAGAGAGCATCGTGGTAGTCCACCATGCTCTCTTTTTTCATGAGTGCGTGTCGGGTGACGTGTCCATGCGGGGATACATCGGGCGGCCAGCGGCACGGGCCTCGGCGCGCTGCTTGGCGACCAGACGGCAGTGGGCATCCCACTCGGCCTGGCGCTCGGCACTCTCGCGCTTCTCAATGGCGGCGGCGCGCTCGTGCATGAAGTCGTGGCGCAGTGCCATGATGATGATCATGGGGTCGATGGCACCATAGAAGCGGCCATACCTGCCTGCCTTGAAGTGGTGCAGGAACAGCATGATCTCGCTCACCTTCAGGAAGCCGAACTCGCTGGCAATGGCGCGTGCCAGTTGCTTGAGCTGGTTCTTGTCCAGTTTCTCCTTGACACCGCAATACTCGCACAGGTCATAGAGCTGAGGCAGCAGCCACATCGTCGCCGCCTCGTCATGATAGGCTTGGCGCAGTATCACTAGGGTAGGGGCTGTGCCGAAGTAGGCCCTGTCCTTGTGCTCGGCGCAGTATTGCTGCAGCTCGGGGTTCATGACGCGCATGAGGGAGTCCAGGCTAGAATGGGACGACAGCAGGGCGTTGACCCTCGGCTGCAACCTCGGCGATAGCGCGGCACACTTCCTGACGGCGGGCTTCTCGTTCATATTCGCGGCGTGCGACAGGGTTGGCGGCAATAAATTCTTGACGGTTTTTACTGTGTGTTTCATGGTTCTGGTTGGTTTTATATTGTTTGATGATGTATGGTAGCTGGTTCACGAAGTGGACCTTGGCATGCGTCAATGACTCACGCAGGTCCCGCTCCCTCAAGTAGGCGATAAAGTCCATGATATACATGGCCATGTCGGCCTCGGTGATGCGGCGCGTCATGCACAGCTGCTGCAGCCAGGGCTGTTCTTGCAGCATGCGCTCCTGCAGGTCGTCCCACTCGATGACTGCCGTGGGTGGCGGCAGGGCGCTGCCTGTGGATGGTTTTTCTGCTTCACTCGTGCACGCGCCTGGTGAGAGAGTTATATTATTATTTTTTTTTATTTTTTCTTTGTTAGGGGGTGTGGGGGAAAGGGTTTCTTTTTTGGTTTTTTTTGCCATATCCACCGTTGAACCCGTGGTGGGGGTCTCGGCATCTGCTTGAGTGCCGGTAGGCTCCTCGTTCTTGCGGGGACGGCCGCCCCTGGCACCGTTGGCTCGCAGGGTCTCCAGGCGGTGGCGGGCATCGCCGATGGGCGGGCTCAACAGGGCGAAGGCGAGCCTCAGCCCCGAGTTGTTCAGGTGCTGCTCGGCATCCTCGCCACAGGCGTGCGCAGCGAGGGCCTTGAACAGCCGTCCCAGCTCACTGCTCTTGAGCGATGCGGCCACCAGGGCGAGCGTGTCGGTGTCAACCGATATGTTCAGTGTGGTTTTCATTTTGGTTTTGGTTTTGGTTTGGTTTTTGAGTTTTTTTCTGGCTGCAAATATACGACGTGGCCACACCTTTCCACCATGTCAAAAAGCACAGCCGGCCTTTTGGGGTATTCTCAGCTTGTACAGTCGCATGTAACCGATCGAGATTATTCAGCGACTTAACCTCACGCAAAGCCGCCAAGTTGCTAAGATATTATTTATAAGGTGCTTACATTATATTTTCCAGGCATTCATTGATGTCTTGACACTGATATGTAATTCCCGAATTCTTGTAGATGACCAATGATAAAATCCTTAATATTAAAAACTTTGTGACTTAACGGCTTAGCGTGATTTTGTGATCAGACGTTTTGGCTGAATAGATACGAATAAACGATTAGGCCGAACGGCTATGAAAAAAACTTGATTAATACTTTTTTTATTCTTTTCTTGTTTATTTGGTAAATGATTATTACCTTTGTTGGCAATAATTACCCAAATCGTAAGAGCAAAGTCATCAGATTATCCACTTTAAAGATATTAGGATTATGAAAAAAGCATTACTTCTCATTCTGACTGTGTTGACGGCAGCGCTTGCCGCGCGTGCCGATGTGACCATCAACAGCACCAATTTCCCTGACGCGAACTTCCGCTCCTATCTGCTGAGCGAGTACCCCAGCGGCACTATCACCACGGCCCAGCTCAATGCTCGCACCACGCTTGAGGTGAACAACAAGAGCATCAGTGACATGAAGGGCGTGGAGTACTTCACCGAGCTGACTCGCCTGAGTTGTTATAGCAACAACTTGACCACCATCGATGTGAGCAGGAACACCAAGTTGCTCTACCTCAACGTTTACCGCAACCAGCTCACCTCGATCACCGGCCTGGACAACTGTACCGCGCTGGAGCAGCTCTACCTGCACTACAACCAGCTGACTACTGTTTCGGTGAGCAGCCACAGCGCCTTGAGGACGTTATGGGTAAATCAGAATCCCAACCTGACAGGCCTCTACTGCTGGCGCAATGCGTTGACCAACGTCGATGTGACGGGCTGTACAGCCCTGAAGCAACTCAAGATCTATAACAACTATAACTTGACGAGCATCACTGGCCTGGCGGACTGCACGGCATTGACCTGGCTGGATGTCGAGGACACGTCATTCGGCGACTTGAGCGTCGTTAAGAGCATGACCTCCCTCGAGACGTTGCTGGCGGGCAATACCAAGATCACCACCCTGGAGACCAGCCACAGCGGCAGCCTTACAAACCTGAAAGTGGGCGGCGACACCCAATTGACCGAACTCAACTGCTACAGCGAGAACCTGACAACGCTCAAGGTGACAGGCTGCACGGCATTAAGTACCCTGAAGTGCTACTACAACGCCAACCTGACAACCATCACTGGCCTGGCCAATTGCACCGCACTGACCTATCTGGACTGTGAGGCCTGCGCCATTGCCGAACTGCCGGGCGTGAACAACATGCAGGGCCTGCAGACGCTGTGGGCCCGCAACAACCAGCTCACTTCGCTCGAGGTGACCCACAAGAGTCAATTGAGCACCCTGCGCGTGAAGGACAACAAGGGCTTGACCTGGCTCGATTGCAGCAATAATGCTTTGACCTCGCTTGATGTTACTGGCTGCAGTGCGCTTGAACACTTAGATTGCCAGAGTAACCCATCACTTGCACAGATTGCCGGATTGACCGACTGCACTGCCCTCGACTGGTTTGCCTGTGACTTCTGTGCTGTGTCCTCGCTTGACATGACCTTCTGCCCCGGACTCACGAGCCTGTATTGCTACAACAACCCGCTGACAGGGCTCAACTTGACAGGCCTCACCAGCTTGCTAGTTCTCAACTGCAGGAATAACCCTAACCTGGGCGCCATCACCGGTCTGGCGGATTGTACCAAGATTGGCTATCTGGAGTGTTCCAATTGCGGCTTGTCCGACCTGAACGTGAGCAACATGAGCGATTTGCAGGAGCTGTGGTGCAGTGACAACCAGTTCACCTACCTTGAAGTCGCGAATAAGCACGCGTTGACCACGCTGGTAGTCAGCAATAACCAGGAACTCATCGATTTGGCTTGTTACAACTGCGCGCTGACCACGCTCGAGGTCATTAATTGTAGCAAACTGATTTCTATCGATTGCCGCAACAATGCACTCAGCAGTCTGGACCTCAACTCTTGCCCCGATCTCGAGTATCTCCTCTGCAATTCCAACCAACTGCCAGAGCTGAACCTCACAAACAATCCCAAACTCGTTTACCTATGGTGTAACGGCAACCTGCTGACCAGCGTGGACATGAGCCACTGCTCTGATGACTTCCTCTCGCTGGACTGCCGTGATAACCAGATAGAAGGCACCATCGACATGAGCAGGTTCAATGCGCTTAAAGAGCTGGCCTGCTCAGATAATAAGATTTCGCAGTTGATTCTGGGCAACCATCCCAGCTTAAACTTAATCTTTGGCCAGAATAATCAGTTGACCAGCATCGACGTCAGCGGCTGTAGTGCGCTTGAAACGCTATATCTCCATCAGAACCAGTTCAGCACGCTCGACGTGAGTGGCCTGAGCGCCCTCACCGGCTTGTATGTCCACTACAACCAGCTCACCAGCCTGAACGTGAGCAATTGCCCATCGCTGAGGGCACTGCCGATTTACAACAATATTCTCACAGCCGGCCCGATGGGACGCGTTGTCGATGACTTGCCCACCCTCAGTGCCGATGACCGTGGAGCGCTCTATGCCATCGTGGAGAATCACCCCGAATCGGAGCGTGTCGAGAGGAACGTGATCACCGCCAGCCAGGTTGCCCAGGCCGCAGCCAAGTATTGGGATGTTTATTGCTGGAACTGGGATACAAACCACTGGGAAGCCTATCCAGGCACGGCCTTCACGCGCGGCGACGTGGACGGTGACGGCACCGTCTCGATTGATGACGTGACAGCCTTGATCGACTACCTGCTGGGCTCCAACTCAGATGTCAACCTGCAGGGTGCCGATGTCGACTTGAACGGCAACATCTCGATTGACGATGTGACGGCCCTCATCGACTACCTGCTCTCAGGTCATTGGCCCTCAAGGGCTATGCTCTCTAGCGCCGCTGCCGGTGCCGACGGCATGCCGAATCTCGTTGACGACAAGAGTCTTGTGCTCGAGAAACCGCAACGCAACCGCCATTGATCAGTAATTTATTCAAGTTTCTAAAGTGGCTGAACCCCTTTAGGGGGCTTCTATAAATTAGCTTGACATTGATTTTGATTTATTTTTGAGCAGATTTTGACTTAACTTCGCAGGAGCATAGCGAGCTATGGTCCAAGAAGATAAGGCAAAAGGAGCCAAAAAGAAACAAAATCTGGTCAACTAAAAGATTAACATTTCGGTAATTTATAGAAGTCCCCTTTAGAAACTTGAGGTTAAAGGATAAAGGTTAATGGTTAAAGATGGACTTTGAAATGCCAGATGGTGGCTTTTGCTGGAATTTCTTCAGTTTTTTAAGAGGCAATTCTTTGACCCTTAAACATTTTACAGTGAGCAGGCTATCTGCTTGCGAAGCTCAGTTATTAACTCTCTAAAAAATATACGATCATGAAAAAGTTGATATTCATGCTTGTGGCTGTGTTGGCGGCATCGCTTGCGGCTCGCGCCGATGTCACCATCAACAGCACCAATTTCCCTGACGCGAACTTCCGCTCCTACCTGCTGAGCGAGTACCCGAGCGGCACGATCACCACGGCCCAGCTCAATGCCCGCACCACACTGGAGGTGAACAACAAGAGCATCAGCAACATGAAGGGCGTGGAGTACTTCACCGAGCTGACTCGCCTGAGTTGTTATAGCAACAACCTCACCACCATCGATGTGAGCAAGAACACCAAGTTGCTCTACCTCAACGTTTACCGCAACCAGCTCACCTCGATCACCGGCCTGGACAACTGTACCGTGCTGGAGCAGCTCTATCTGCACTACAACAAGCTGACTACGCTGGTGGTGAACGACCACAGCGCCTTGAGGACGTTGTGGGTACATGAGAACCCAAATCTAGTGACCGTCAATTGCTATCGCAACGCACTGACTAACTTCAACGTGTCCAATTGCACCTCGTTGAATAGGCTCAGGTGCTTTAATAACCCTAATCTCACCAGCATCTCGGGCCTGGATTCCTGTACCAAGCTGACCTATCTGGACTGTGAGAACTGCGCCATCAGCGACCTGAGTGCCCTCAGCAGCTTGACAAGCCTGCAAACCCTGCTGGCCAGTTACAACAGCCTCACTACGCTCGACATCAGCAGCAAGCGGTCGTTGACCACCCTGTGGCTGAACAGCAACAAGTCGCTCACCTCTCTCGAGTGCGACGCCTGCGGCCTGACATCGCTGGAAGTTGGCGGTTGCACCGCATTGAAGACGCTGGATTGCTCCAACAACAGTAACCTTACCGAAGTCTCGGGTCTGGCCGCCTGCACGGCCATGCAGGAGCTGATCTGCTACAGTTGCGCGCTGACTGACCTGAGTGCGGTGCAAGGCTTCAGCAAATTGAAGCGCATCGTCGCCTCGGACAACAATCTCACCAGCTTCACGCTCAACAACAGTTCCACCCTGTGGCAACTGTGGCTTGACGACAACGCGGAGCTCACCAGTGTTGATGCCTGTGCCAACGGTGCTTTGAGCGCCTTCAACGTCACTGGTTGCACAGCCCTGGAGACGCTGAATTGCTACGACAACCCGAATCTGACCGAGATCACGGGTATCTCGGACTGCAAGGCGATGAAGCAACTCGATTGCTCTCGATGTGCATTGACCTCGCTGGACGTGGCGGCCTTCAATAGCTTGCAGAAGCTGACATGCTCCAGAAACAACCTCAGCACGCTCAAGGTGACAGGCTGCCGAGCCCTGGAGGAGCTGAGGTGCTTCTACAACTCCCCCCTCACCGCGATTACTGGCCTGACCACCTGCACTGCCTTGACCTATCTGGACTGTGAGGACTGCGCCATCACCAATCTGTATCTCACCGGCCTGGACAATCTGGTCCACATCTATGCCCGCAACAACCAGTTGACCTCTTTTTACAAATCCAGTAGCGATGCCGACAACAACTTACCGTTGCAGACATTGCTGCTGGCGGGCAATACCCAACTCCAAGAAATCAATTGCTACAATGCTCAACTCATCAACCTGGATGTCACCGGGTGTACCGCCCTGGAATACCTGTTTTGCTACAACAACAGCTTGACCAGCATTGACCTCTCGACTTTATCATCGCTTAAACGACTCTATTGCAATCAGAACCAGTTGACAAGTCTGGATGTCAGCCATTGTCCGAGTCTTGAATTGTTGTGGTGCAATAACAACAAGTTGTCCTGCCTGGACCTGAGTGCCGCCTCGGCTGACTTCTTCTCGCTGGATTGCAGCTATAACCAGATGACGGGCACCATCGACGTCAGCCGCTTCAGCAAACTCTACCAAGTAGCCATCAACAATAATCAGCTCTCGCAATTCACCCTCGGCACTCATCCTGAGCTTAAAGACATCTGGGCAAATGCCAATCAGTTGACCAGTATCGACATCAGCGGCTGCGATGCCCTTGAGAGGTTGTATGCCCCAGATAACCTGTTGACCACCCTCGATGCCAGCGGTCACAGCAATCTCACCACATTGTATGTCCAGAAGAACCGGCTCACGAGCTTGAACGTGAACAATTGCCCCGCGCTGCTTGAGTTGACGATTTTCTACAATCAGATCAAGGCCGATGCCATGGGTCAGCTGGTCAACGGCCTGCCCACCTGCACCGCAAATGCCACTGGAACCATCTACACCTACGTCAATGACAACGTCGAGGACGACCGGGTTGACGGCAATGTCATCACCGCCAGCCAGGTCAGCCAGGCTGGAGCCAAGTATTGGAATATCCTGCAATGGATCTGGACGACCAATGAGTGGGTGCCCTATGAGGGCGTTTCCAGCTTGCGCGGCGACGTGGATGGCAGCGGCAATGTGAACATCGATGACGTGACGACGCTGATCGACCTCCTGCTCAGTGGGGCAACGGCACCGGCCGCGGCCGACTGCGACCAGAGCGGTCACGTGAGCATCGATGACGTGACGACGCTGATCGACTTCTTGCTGAGCGGCGTCTGGAATTAATTAGGAATTAGGAATTAGAAATTAGGAATTAGGAATTAGGCATCCGCATTCTTGTTGTTCAAAACGGGGTGCGGGTGCTGGTTTTTGGGTGTCGGTGGATGAGTTCGAGCGGTTGATGAGACGCAGGTGTGTTGAAAAATAATGACAGCGGGAATCGTGATGTGAAAACTTTTCTGTACCTTTGCCTGATAAGAATAAAAAGAAGGCAAAATCAATCGATTATGAGACGAATCTACTTATTGATATCATTGTTGTGCCTGTGTGCCATGAGCACGATGGCGGTGGGCGTGAAGCATGGCAGCGCCAAGACCCTGGTGGACAGTTGCGGCTTTTTTCCCCAGATGACCCCCGACGGGCAGTGGTTGCTCTACTCGCCCACCGAGGGAACCAGCTTGCAGCTCAAGAACCTCTACACGGGCCAGGTGACGACTGTCGCCAGCAAGGGGTATCCGGGTTTTGATGCCATCCTGAGTGACGATGGCAAGGTGTACTATGTCACGCAGCAGGCGCGCAAGCGCAACCTGCTCTACCGTGAGGGACACTGCTATGACCCGTCGACGGGCCGTGACCGCGTGGTGCTCAAGGCTCAGCGTGGCCGTGTGCAGCCGTTGCACAGCACGGGGGGCGGTGTCGTGATCAATGGTGAGCGCCAGCGCTACCTGAGCAACAAGCAAGCGGGCGCTTACTGCTATACCAGCGGTGATGCCCTCTATGTGGTGGATGAGGCGGGCAATAGCCGGACGCTGCGCCCTGTCAAGGACAGCAACGGCTACCTGTGGGCCTCGCTCTCGCCCGATGGCAAGCGGGTGCTGTTTGAGGCTGCGGGGCGCGGACTGTATGTCTGCAGCCTGGACGGCCAGATTCTGGCCGATCTGGGACAGTTCCTGATGCCTTGCTGGTACAACAACTACTACATCATTGCCATGAGCAATGCCGGCAACACGCGCACCAACGGCAGCCGCATCTGGCTGCTGTCGGTCGATGGCGAGGTGTGCAAACCCATCTCGCCGCAAGGCGAGCGTGCCGTGCAACCCTGTGTGGCAGGCAATAAGGTGGTCTACACGCTGCTCTACAGCGGCGAGGTGCGCCAGCTTGAGCTGGATGCTCCGGCGGCCGAGGGCCGCAAGGTGTTGCCCATCGACGGCAAGACCGAGAAGGTGAAGCGCGAGGGCGGCAAGTGGGACGTGCCGCGCGTGTTCATCAATCCGGGCCACGGCGGCCATGACAGTGACGACCGCCATGTGCCCACGTGGGTCATCGGCGAGCAGGACACGCTGCACTACTATGAGTCCAACTCTAACCTGACCAAGGGCCTGGCGCTGGTCGAAATCCTGGGCAACAAGGGCTACGAGACCGCCATCTCGCGCACGACCAACTTCACTGAGGATGACCTGGACCTGTTTGAGATCGTGTCGCTGGCCGCCAACAGCGGTGCCGACATCTTCTTTTCCATCCACAGCAATGCCACAGGCATCGATAAGCGCATCAACTTCCCGCTGGGACTGTTCCGCGGCTGGGATGGCAAGCCTGCAGTGGAGGGCAGCCTCAAGCTCAGTGATCTGGTGATGAAATATGCCGTCAAGAACGCGCTCACCGTGTGGACACACCCCGAGCGCAGCCGCGGCGACTGGTCGTTCTATGATTGGGGCTATAAGGTGGGCCTGGGCGTGCTGCGCTTCAACAAGCTGCCGGGCTTCTTGAGTGAGGGCTCCTTCCACGACTACCTGCCCGAGCGAGAGCGTCTGCTCAACGACAGCTACTGCTGGTTGGAGGCCTGGAACCAGTCGCTGGGCATCGACGAGTACTTCGGCCTGCACAAGGCGCACAAGCAGGGCGTGATTGCCGGCACCGTGCGCTGGAGCAATGAGACGCGTGCTGACGAGGATCGGCGCCTCTTCGGCGAGGATGAGCTGCAACCGGTCAACGGGGCGATGCTGCGCCTGTATAATGACCGTGGCGCGCTGTGCCGCATCTACACGCTGGACAACCGCGACAACGGCGTGTTTGTGTTCACCGACCTGCCTGCCGAGAAGTACCGCCTGGAACTGTACTACGATGACCAGCTGGTCGAGAAGGTCAAGGTGAAGGTGAAGAAGAACCAGGTGACTTATCGGAATTTTAAGATGTAGGTGTATGGGTGTATGGTGTATAGGTGTATAGGTGTATAGGTGTATAGTGTATAGGTGTATAGGTGTATGGGATTATAGGATTATAGGGGATGAGGGTGGTGTTGATGCTGATGGCGGTGCTGGCGGTGGTGATGCCGGCGGTGGCGCAACAGGTGGAGGTGACCTCGGTTACCCGGCTGGAGGTTGTTGATGATGTCACGGCTGCGCCAGATGGCACTGTGTGGGTCCAGGGGAAACGCATCCATGCCATCGTCGATGGGGTGGAGCGTGTCTTCTCGCCGGTGGATGCCAGGATAGGGTACTTGTGGCCCTCGCTCTCGCCCGATGGCCGCCGCATCGCGTTCTTTGCCCCGGGCAAGGGCATTGTGGTCATCGACCTGCGTGGCCAGGTGCTGGCGATGGTGGGTGACTACGAGATGCCGTGCTGGCTTGACGACGAGCATCTGGTGGCCCAGGATGCGGCCTACGACGGCATGACGATGACCCGCTCGCGCCTGGTGCTGCTGCGGGCCGACGGCTCCTGGATGACCCACTTGACACCTCCCGACCAGCAAGCGTCGGCCCCAGCATGCCGTGACAGCCGCATCATCTATACCGATGCCGCGGGTGACCGCTACATGATGACGGTCAACATCCTGGAGTAGCGATAATCAATGGGAACGATATAGCAGTTGACCCTGAAAAGTTACTTCCACGTCCTTCAGACGACTGTCAATCACAAAGTTCGTCTTCGACGCACTTTCATCATAGACTCCTGGACCAAGCTGCGACCGTCTCCGACGGTCTTGCATGGTCTTTCTCATAGAAATCGGTTCTTCGAACCGCTTGCGTCTTCGACGCTTTTACCGGACAGTAATAATTCTAGACTTATTGTTTTTGGCAAGAAACTGACATTTTGTCAGTTTTTAGTTTAAAATAGTTTAAAAACCTGACACGGTGTCCTCGATTTTTAACGGTGCTTAAACATTGGGGCATTGGCAGTGACTCTTCAGCGACTCAATCTCACGCTAAGCCGCCAAGCCGCTAAGATATTATTTATAAG
>JAFTEU010000100.1 GCA_017453505.1 Muribaculaceae bacterium | reverse complement strand
TATTTTCCCTCAGGGGTTGTGGCGGTCACAAAAGGTACAGGCATGCCATTGTTATCAAGCACTTGGACACGCTGCGCATGCAGCGACAATGTACACAACAATAGCGAACAAACGATGAATAAATTTTTTTTGCTCATAATCCAGGTGTTATTGTGATTGTAATATTCGGAATAAAGTATTGCAAATTTAGATACAATTCCCGATTTATAGACCAGTTGTGATAAAAAAAGTAAACCGGCTTGTCCTGAAATAGGTTCTCAAAATTGTAAACAATAAACAGGGACAAGTCACTTATAGGTGTTGCCGTTTTACGTTACTTCAAGTATATTTGCATCAATTTGACAACGTATCGACAAAACTGATACCGAGTGATAAAAATCGAAAAATAATTTCTCGAAGGGTTTAAAAAATCGGTTTCTGTGTGTATATAGAGTGTATGACAGACAGAGAAAGACATATCGAGGGGTTGTTCAGGCAGCATTACAGTGCGATGCATCGGCTGGCTTACCTGCTGTTGCACGACGATGACGACAGCAAGGACGTTGTGCACGACGTCTTTGCCAAGTTGCTTGTGGAACAAACTGAACTGCGTGAAACGACCGTCTTGCCTTATCTGTTGTCATGCGTGCGCAACCAGTGCCTGAACGTGATGCGTGACCGCCGGCTGCATGCCCAGTTGCAGCAGTACCTCATTCCTGACACTGTAGCGGAACAGACATCGCCCGAGGAGCTCGAGCGCGAAATCGAAGTGCTCAGCAAGGGCATCGATGCTCTGGTCCCGCCTGTGTGCCGAGAGGTGATACGCCTGCATTTTCATGAAGGTGTAGCCTTGACCGAGGTCGCTCGGCGCCTGGGTGTGAGCCATACTACCATCTACAAGCACCTGCACAGCGCACTCCGTCAATTACGTCAAACGCTAACAGACTATTGAGGTGTAAGAAGGGCGGATGCCAACTTAAAACTTACAACTTAAAACTAAAAACTAAGCAGCAATGAACAAGACCGATTTACTATTCCAGATGCTGGAACAACCCGAGCGTTACAGCGAGGCACAATGGCAAGAGATCCTTGCCGATGACGAGTGCCGTGAACTTTATACACTGATGGCGAAAGTCAAGAGCACCGCCCCGTCACCCGAGGTGAGTGGCGAGACCATCGATACCGAATGGCAACGTCTGGCCCAGTCACAACGTCCTCGTGCCACCATTATTCCCTTGTGGCGCAAGGTGGCAGCGACCGCCGCGATTGCTTTGGTTCTCTTCGGAGTCTCATACGCTGCCGTCAAGACAGGTTTCTTCGGCCTGCAAAAGCAGACGACAGAGGAGACCGCTGCTGTCAAGCCTGAAGCCCCTGCCATCACTGCCGACGAGACTCCAGAGGCCATTCAGCAATCGACCGACACGCTAACTGTCATGGCCGAGCCCCGGCTCTATGACAACGTGCCGCTGGAGCAGATGCTGGCCGAACTCGCTGCCTATTACCATGTTGACGTGGAATACCGCACCGACGAAGTGCGCTCGTTGCGTCTCTATTATGAGTGGGAGCCGGACTATTCTCTCGACATGGTCGTGGACATGCTGTCCCACTTCGAGTCGCTCAGCATCTCTCGTGAGGGTAACAAACTCATTGTTGAATCAGCACAGGAGGGCAAGTGATGAAAAGACTTTTTACCATGATACTATTGCTGTGCTCCCTGGCAGGCATAGCACACCCGCAGCGCATCACCCGCAACTTCCAGAACGTGTCGATGAGCGATGCACTGAAGTATATCCAGCAGCAGACCGGCAACCACAAGATCGTGTTTATCTACAACGAACTGGAAGACTTCACTGTTACCACCCATGTCAAGAACAAACCTGTTCCTGAAGCCATTCGCCAGATCATAGGTTTTTATCCCATCCAGATGATCCAGGGTGATAACAACGATATCTATGTGGAATGCATCAACAAGACTGAGCACCGCCTCAAGGGCACCATCGTCGATGAACAAGGCCAGCCATTGGCATATGCAACCATTGCTATTCTTAACCCTGCCGACTCAACGCTGCTCACAGGAGGCGTCAGCAATGAGAGCGGCCGCTTTGTGATTCCTACTGAGGCCAAACGTGTCGTCGTAAAGTGCAGTTTTGTCGGCTATCGCACCTACTATCGTAATTGCGAGGCTGGCGATATTGGCACAATCCAGATGCGACCTGCTGAGTATATCATCAACGGTGTGACAGTAGAGGGCACCCGTATCATGAACTATGTGGATAAGTCAGTCCATACCTTCACTATTGAGCAAATAAGGCAAGCCCGCAATGTCCGTGACCTGCTGGAACACGTTGAAGACCTGAAAATCGATCCGGTGAGCAATAAGATTCAGCGAATGGACGGCGGCAGCGTGAAGATACTGATCAATGGCGTAGCAGCATCAGACATTGACTTAAAAGGCATTCCTGCAGACAAGATCTCAAGGGTAGAATATTACAACATTCCACCAGCCCGCTATGCCGAAGCCGGAACACTCATCAACGTGATTACCAAGCGGATGGAGACTGGCATCAATGCAGGCATCGAGGCAAGTACAGCCTTCACGACGGGCTTTACAAACGATGAGGCCTACCTGAACCTGACTTCGGGCAACCATCAGTTTTCACTCTCTTATTCGTTCAACATGAGAGACTATTCAAAGCGCTTTGGTGAGCAGACTTACGACTATACACTGCAAAGGTACCTTCCCGACGACGCAGCACCAGCGTCTCCTGTTCATTACAACTATCAAAAAAAGACCCACGACAAATTTGGCTATACTTGGAACGACCCCGTCATCAAGTACACCTACAACAAATCTGACGACATAGCGGTACAAATTGTGGCAACGCCCCACTTCAGCCACAGGCATAGCGATGGACAGAGTGATATTCAAAACACATCAACACTTAACACTTCTATTGCAGGGAAAGGTGAATTTGGCAGCCGTATGAGCACATTCGGTCCAGACCTGAACGTATATGTCCAGAAAACTCTGCCTAAGAATCAGGACCTGTCGATTGACCTCGTGGGAACCTATTATCACAACAGCAGCAAGAACTGGGCTGAGGAGGTTGCTGTCAACGATGGTGAGGTATGGCTGTCAGACAACAAAGAGCAGCAAAACAACAAGTACTCCTTTATTGGTGAATTGGCTTATACGAAGAAGTGGGAAAAGGGCAACCTAAGCCTGGGCTATCGTGGATCGTTTGGACGCTCGAATGCCACCATAAGTAACGTGCTTTCAGGCTATGAGGACTATGAATACTCATCAGCCAGTTATCAGCACTATATGTATGCCGAGTATAGTGGCAATCTCGGAAAATTGATGTACCGTATCGGTGCAGGAGCCACACAAGTGACCCAAGACAATACTGATGCTCACGACTCTCATTGGCTCTTCACACCAAAACTCATCCTGAGTACTAATCTATCAAAGACGATGAGCCTTCAGTGGGTTACCTCGTCAAAATCGAATACGCCCCCTATCTCACAACTCAGCAACAATGCCAGCCTCGTCATTCCTGGAGTGCTGAGAATTGGCAACCCGTATCTGAAAAGTTATAACACTTATCGGTCGGAACTTATCCACAAGTGGAACCTCGGCTGGTTACAAACCCAAGTTGGACTATACTATTCATATTCCGATTCTCCTATCAACCGCTATTATACCCAGCAAGAGATTAACGGCCTGCAATATATTGTGGGCACGAACGAAAATGCCAACTATAGCAGTGATTTGGGTGGGTCATACATGTTGGTCATTAGCCCCTTTAAGAGTCAGGTGCTGACGGTGGCCATTCGGGGCTACGTCTCTCGTCAAACGGTCAGTAGCCCCATTATCGGACACTACCATCATACGTGGGCACCGCTCTACTATGCCATTCAGTTCCGGAAGGGCAACTGGGGAGCCTCCTATGTAGGGAACATCGTGTCAAAACGCCTCAATGGATCCACACTGGATGCCGGCGAGAACAAATCTCACCTACAAATTTTTTGGCAAAACAAGAACTGGCGCATCTTCGCCGCTGACTATTGGATTTTCACTCGATCACGTTATTCAGGCTATAGCATGCCAACAAGCATTCTGCAAAGTACATATAAAACCTGGATTGACGACAATAAGTCGATGTTTGTCCTCGGTTTCAGTTACGACTTCTCTACAGGTAAGAATTACAAGATTAGTCGAAAACTACAGAACAAGGATTCCGATACAGGCAGTTTCTAATTTATACTTGTAATCTATTTATGTACTTCCTGCCAGATCAATACAAGAAGGAATGAAACGTCTTTTATTCATCATATTGTTATTGTTTGTTCAGGTGAACACTGCAACGGCGCAGCGCATAACCCGTAACTTCCAGAACGTGTCGATGAGCGACGCGCTGAAGTATATCCAGCAGCAGACCGGCAACCACAAGATTGTGTTTATCTACAACGAACTGGAGGATTTTACTATTACCACCAACGTCAAGAACAAACCTGTTCCTGATGCCATTCGCCAGATCATAGGTTTCTATCCTATCCAGATGATCCAGGGTGATGACAACGATATCTATGTGGAGTGCATCCACAAGACCGAGCACCACTTGAAGGGCATGGTGGTTGACGAGAACAACTTGCCGTTGCCCTACGCTAACGTCACCTTACTCAGCCCCGCCGACTCATCGATGGTGGGCGGCGGTGTGACCAACGAGAGTGGCCGCTTCGTCATCCCTAACGACCACGGCAAAGTCATTGCCCGCATCACCTACGTCGGTTACAAGCCCGCCTATCGCCTGTGCAGCCGCGACAACGTCGGCACCATCAAGATGCAGCCAGATGCAACGCGGCTTAATGGAGTGGTAGTTTCCGCTTCCGCTGCTAGACTAAAGCAAGAACCTGGTAAATTCATATATAAGCCAAGTCCTTCTGAGCTTGTGGGTATTGACAGTTATGAATTACTGCGATATGCTCCGTTGGTAAGCGTAGAGAACAATACCGTCAGTATATTAGGCAAGGGTACATCCATGATATATATTAATGGCAGAAAGCCACTAATGAACAACGTCTCATTGATGGAGATGTTGCGTTCAGTACCTGCTGATAGGATTGATAAGATAGAGATTATCATGTCTCCAAATAGTTCTCACAAGGCATCGACTACAGGAGGCATTGTGAATATTGTAATGAAGAAGAATCCTAATGAGGGACTAACGGGAAGCGCAAGCGTGAGCGCAACATATCTTGGAGAGAGAATAACGCCAAGGGCGAGTTTGTATTTAGGCTATTCAAAGAATAAATTGAATGCCTCGGCCAATCTGAGTTATCAGTATTACAATTCGCAAACGGAGAAGGAGACGACCTATAATTATAGAGACAGTTATACAGATATTCTTAATTCCAGCAATAGTCAGACTACTGGCCACTTTTTGTATGGAAATATCAGTCTATCGTATGACTTGACAAAGCGAAGTACCCTGGGAACTTCATTCCATATCGGAGGCTCTGAAAGCAACAGTAAATCGGCGACTACAAGTTCAAACTATCTTAGAGGTACAATTGACAAGTATTCAAAGTCATACGCTGAAATCGAAAATCCCTACAGAAAGCCAGAAATGAGTATCGTGGCATATTATAATCTTAAAACTGATGATAAAGGAAGCAATTTAGATGTGAGTGCAAATTATTCCTCATCGGTAAACGCTACTATGGGAACAATGGAGTATGCAAGTGGAGTAGATTCACACGAACTTGTTCCGTATTCTCTTTTTCAGCAAAACACTACCGTAGATAGCTATGGTTATGAGTTTAAGGGAAGTTATAACCACTCTTATAATGATGGCAGTTCCCTTGAGTCTGGGTATGAGTTTGATGCCTCACATCTCTCTAATGATTTTGTCCGCTATGATCACAATGGAAAGGAATATGTAAAAAACGAGGGAAGCAGCAATCTGTTTGAGTATGATGAAAAGGTGAATGCCTTATACATGACGTATGACAGAAAGTGGAGCGATGTGATCAGCACCACACTGGGATTGCGTGCCGAGAATACAAATGTCAAGGGCCATCAAGTGAGTTCAAATGAGAAATTCAATCGCAATTATTGGAATTGTTTTCCACGATTAAGCTTATTGGTTGATTTGGCGAATGGCAACCACAGAATTGCATTGGACTTGTCCCGTTCTATTGTGCGACCTTTTTATAATTATTTGAATCCATTTAAGATATGGACCTCAGAGAATACCTATAGCATGGGAAACATTTATCTTAAGCCGATGATTTACAGTGATATGGATTTGAGTTATAGGTTTCTTGGTGATTATATGATAGGAGCGTCTTATAGCTATGGCTCTGATGCCTTCAGTGAGTATCGTTTTCTCGCTGAGAACAATACCACAGTGAGCAGTGTGGCAAATTATGGAAACGAGCAGTCATTCTCACTCTATTGCAACGTAGAAAAGGTATTTTTTAACGGAATCTGGCGAATGTCGTTAAATGCCGCCGCTGATTATGACCGGGACCAAGGCACAATTGATGGCCAGGATGTAAGTTACAAGACATGGGGTGGAGAAGCGGGGATTCGCAATTTCTTCAATCTTTCTTCCAGAGGTGGTATCAGGGCCACATTGAGTTATAACTACTATACGCCGTTAAGAGGAGTATTGAGAGTAGGGCACCACAAGCATTTGCTCAGCGCGTCTTTCAGCAAGGAATTCAAATTTGGTGGAACTATTAGTGTTGACGCATTTAACCTACTGAATTACAGGCCAGCATATCACTATAATACTGAATCATACGCATATAGAGAAAAGCCCCAAACGAACAACATATCTTTACAGATAAGATATACACAGAAATTTGGTCAAAGCCGTGTTCGTGGTGCGCAAAACCGCTCCAACACAAACCATTTGGGACGATTTAAAAAATAATCAAACTCTAAACTTCAAGGGGCCGCACCAACTGGTACGACCCCTTGAAAGTAGCGGGACTGAGAATTGAACTCAGGACCTCCGGGTTATGAATCCGACGCTCTAACCGACTGAGCTATCCCGCCATTCCTTTAAAGCGACTGCAAAGGTACAACCAATTTCTCAACCTACCAAATTTTTTTCCAAAAAACTTTTATGTGGGACACGGGGACGGTTCTTTTGTCCCACTTTTACGTCCAATGGCAAAAAATGGGACAAAAGAACCGTCCCCGTGTCCCATTTCTTGCAGGATTCCGTTCTTTTTGCGGGGCTGGAATGAAAAAAAACTGTACCTTTGTCAACCATCAGATTCTAACCCTGTATATGAGAACCGATTTGATAGCACAACTCCTGCTCATGGCAGGACTGGCTGTTGCACAACACGGAATTGCGCAACAGCAGGTCAACGTGTTTGACACCGATGTGGCAGGCGGGCAGTACTACCGCATTCCCGCTATCGTGCAACTTCATGACGGGCAGTTGCTGGCCATTGCCGATGACCGGCACGGCAGCGATTATGACATCGGCGGCAATTGGGGCATCGACATCGTGGGCAAGACAAGCATGGATGGCGGCAAGACGTGGAGCGACCCCATCATGATTGCCGACGGTGACGGCCTGCGCGCAGGCTTCCATGATAGCCATGGAGATGCTGCGGCAGTGGCGGATAGAGAAACCGGTCAGATTCTGATCATGTGCGCCTCAGGCAAGCAGAGCTTTCTCTCCTCAACGTTACAGGAGCCCTTGCGCGTGGGCCGTTATACCAGCAATGATGGCGGCTTGACCTGGACCGAGAGTGATGCGACCAGTGACATCTATGGCATCTTTGCCGACAGCCCTGAGGTCAACGGAATATTCTTTTCCAGCGGACGCATCTGCCAGAGCCGCCGAATTAAGCAGGGAGATTATTACCGCATCTACTCAGCCATCGATGCGCCCATGGGGGTTGGTTGCCTCGTTCTCTACAGCGACGACCTTGGCCAGTCATGGCATGCCCTAGGAGGACCCGCAGCCAGACCGACCATCGCACCGTGGGGCGATGAGTCCAAAGTTGAGGAACTGCCCGATGGCAACGTGCTGCTCAGCTGCCGTTCAAAGCGTTTAGACACCAGCGGGCGACTGTTCAACATCTATGACTATGCCAGCGGCACATGGGGCACGATGGCCACCAGCAACGAGGTCGGAACGGGAACCTACAGTGAGAATTGCTCCTGCAACGGCGAACTGCTCATTGTACCCGTCGTGCGCACCAGTGACCAGCGGACCATGCACCTCGCCCTGCAATCGGTGCCACGAGGCAAGGGGCGCCAGCGGGTGGGCATTTACTACAAGCCGTTGATGGACAGCAGCGACTATGACGAGCCTGACGACTTCTCTTGGGGCTGGAAATGCTACCAGGTTACCGGCAATTACTCGGCCTACTCGACAATGATTGCCACAATGGACGGTGATATCGCTTTCTTCCTTGAGGACTGCAACGACAACCCGGGAACGACAGCCTATGACCTGATCTACCAGACGCTCACCATCGAAACAATAACCAGCGGAAGATATTCCGCAAAAAATAACGATCATGGACAACAAGAAGATACCAGTGCTTGCGGCTCCGCTGCAAGGTGTGACCGATAACGTGTGGCGCATGGCGCAGCACGACGTGTTTGGCGGTGTGGATGCCTATTATGCTCCCTTCATGCGTGTGGAGCGGGGCGAGGTGAGGCGCAAGGACCTGCGTGACGTGGATCCCGAGCGCAACACGGGCATTACCCTCATCCCACAGATCCTGGCTTGCCAGCCCGATCACGCCATGATGATGGTGGATGCACTCAAGCAGATGGGCTATCGCCGCATCGACATCAACCTGGGGTGCCCCTTCCCGCCCATCGCCCTGCACCGCAAGGGCTCGGGTATGATGGCCTATCCCGAACTGGCCGAGGCCTTGTTCAAGGCCCTCGCCACCATCGATGACGTGCAATATAGCGTGAAGATGCGCCTCGGCTGGGACAGCAACGACCAGTGGCGCGACATTCTGCCCCTGATGGACATCATCAAGCCTGTCAACATCACCATCCATCCCCGCACGGGCAAGCAGCAATACAAGGGTGAGCTGGACATCGAGCAATTTGAGGCGATATTAGCTACCTTACCTTGGCCTGTCATCTATAACGGAAGCCTGCGTACCGTCCAAGACATCGAGAATATCATCCAGCGCTACCCCACCCTCGCCGCCGTGATGGTGGGCAGTGGGCTGGCCGCCAATCCTGGTATGCTGGCACCCAGTGCCACCCCCGATGATTACCGCCGTTTCCATGACCTCCTTGTGGATGGCTACACCGAGCAACTCAACGGCGGCGAAGCCCAGCTCGTGCGCCACCTGCAAGACATCTGGCAGACCTTCCTCCCCGGCACCAGCCACAAACTCTTCAAGGCCATCCGCAAGTCCCGCACCCTCGACCAATACGAAGCCGCCGCCACCGCCGCCCTCAACGATGCCGCCACCGCCGCCCTCAACGATGTCGCCACCGCCCTCACCCCCTGCGCCGAGGACGAGGAATAATAACCCGTCCCGTATGTTGTGGCAATGCCACAACACACAAAAACAACAAGAACAACAAGAACGAAGAACAAGAACGACAATGGATAGAGACACCTTTAAGAAGCAGAAGGCCTATGCTGGCGAGCGCAAGCCATCGATGCATCGCCGCTGTCTTGACCATAATTATCAGGAGAGGTGTGTATATCTCATTACACTTGTGACTGAAAGCCGTCGTCCATTATTTGGAAAACTAACAGGTAAAAGCGATGCCGCAAGAGGAAGCGCTGATGAGCCTCGCATCATCCTGAGCCAACTGGGAAAGGAGGTGCAACACAATTTCTACTCTATCGAGGAACGTCATCCCGAGATTCATGTCATCTCGCTACAGATGATGCCCGATCACCTGCACGGCATCCTCTTTGTGAGGGAAAGCATAGACAAGCACCTAGGGCAAGTCATCGCGGGCTTCAAAGCCGGCTGCAACAAGTCCTATCGCCACATCGTGTTGGGAGAAAAGGTTCCGTGTGCTGTGTCAACGCCACAACAAGCCCATCGGCCACGTCCGCCACGTTCAAGTTACAATCGCGAGCAAGGCCTGTTGTTCGCCAGTGGATATAATGACAAGATACTGCTCCACACTGGCCAACTCGACCGCTGGATCAACTACCTTTCCGACAACCCCCGCCGACTGCTGGCCAAGCAGGAGCACCCTGACTTATTCAGGGTGCAGTTTGGTTTAAGCATTGCCGGGCAAAGTTATGCAGCCATCGGCAACCGGTTCCTTCTGAACCGTCCCATGAAGCGGCAAGTGCAATGTTCCCGCAGACTTAACGAGCAAGAAATCATTAAGGCAACAGAACAATATCTCGAAGAGGCCCGTAGGGGCATCGTGCTAGTGTCCCCTTCTATCAGCCCAGGAGAAAAGGCCATCATGAGAGCCGCACTTGACGCACAACTGCCTCTCATTTTCTTGTCCCCCACGAGTTTCACCCCATTTACCAAGCCAAGTGGCGAGTTTATTGAAGCCTGCTCACGAGGCAACCTGCTCATCCTCTCCCCCTGGAGCAACCGTTCAACGACCCAGACCTTGACAAGGCAGGAATGTCTGGCCCTCAACAACATGACAAGGGCAATCTGCGAGATGGGATAACCCGTCTTGCGCCCGTCCCGTATGTTGTGGCAATGCCACAACACACACAACGTCATGGGCAGCAGGGGACGAGGGAGCCTCACTCGGCGGGGGCGGCGCGGAGTTGGCGGGCGACGATTTTGCCTAGGTTCTTGAGCTTGGGCATCTTGCGCATGGTGGATTTTACGGGCTGCACGTCGTAGAGGAGCATCAGCAGCAGGACGATGGTGCCGATGATGCACATGATGCCGAACATCTCCTTGACGGCAACCATGAGGACGCTGTTGAAGTCGCCGTGGATGCCGCGGGCCAGCGTGTCGTTGATCTGATGGCGCAGGCCGTAACTGTACATGCCCGAGCACATGCTCTCGGCCACACCGTTGCGGATGAAGCCCGACACGGTCAGCGCATGGAAGAACGTGGGAAACTCAATCAATTCCTTGAGGTAGAGGGTCATCGTCGAGAAGAAGATGCCGTAGCCAAAGGTTCTGAGCACCGTGGGAAGGTAGATGCGCTCAATATTCAGGTTGGGCGAGATGTAGAAGTACATCATCACCTGATACATCAACAAGGCGGCAAAGCCCACCGACAACAGCCGAGTGTATTTGAAACCCAAACGTGGGAGAATGCCCCAATTGGGGGTTCCCCTACCCCACAGGATGGTAAACGCACAACCAGCCGCATAGCCTATCATTTCGTAGATATAGAACCGGCTCGTGGTCGTGTAGCCCCAGTGCAGCACGCCACCCGTGAGGGTGCCCTGCAGGGCGTGAGGCGTGGCGTTCATCACCTCAGCGACAAAGAACATGCCCAGGATAGGCAGCAACCGCCAGTGAGGCCACACCGAGGGGTCGATGTAGGGGTGACGGATATGGGTCATACGCCCCACGGCCACCAGGATGGTCACGGGCAAGGCATACAGCACATAGCGCCACATGACACCATCCCACCAGTTGTAATATTCACCATAGGTGAACAGCCAGATGATCTCGATCATCACCGCCGACCACAGGATGCACCCCAGCCAGTCGAGTGAGATGAGCGGCAGGGGATGCGGCATCATGCGCCAGGGGTGGGTGCAGGTGAAGATGACCAGCACGATGAGGAGCATCAGCCCCACCATGAACCAGTGCATCATCGCCCACGAGTCAAACGCGATGGTCAGCTGCTGGGCAATCCAGTTGCTGCCAGGCATGGCGGCAAGGATGAGGATATACATCGACGGCAAGAATACGCCAAAGTCTTGCTTAGGCGACAGCCACAGGCGGATGTTGGAAAAGCACTCAAAGGTGCCGCACAGCTTAAAGAAACCCGCGATATAACTGATGAGGCACAGCAGCGGCAACGAGGTGACATACAGGCACAGGATGTTGCACACCGCAATGACCAGTGCAGCATTGATGAGCAACTGCTGGTTGGTGAACCGCAACTTGAAGCGGAACAGGAACGGGAAGGGCATGTTCACGCCCACAACGCCCATCATCGCCACCAGCTGGATGTCCTCGCGCATGAGCGAGAGGCTACCCATCATGTGCTGCATGTTGGAAAAATAGACACCGCCCGACAGCTGGAACAGGAACGCGAACAGCAGATAGATCCACGGGCGCACCTTCTCGGGCACCCACGGATTGAACATCGGCATCGCGAACTTCTGGTTAGGATTCCAGGCCATCGTCAGAACTTGACTTCGGTTTGCACGTTCAAGCCTGCCAGCAATTTAGCGACATCCTCGGGCTTGTTCTCACTGGTGATCTTGATGCGCACGGGAACGCGCTGTTCCACCTTGACAAAGTTACCCGTGGCATTATCCACGGGAATGGGTGAGAAGGCGCTGCCAGTACCCGCTGCGATGCTCTCCACCTCGCCCTGATAAGTGATACCGGGAACGGCATCGGCAGTGAAGGTCACCTTGCTGCCCACCTTGACGTGCTTCATCTGGGTCTCGCGGTAGTTGGCAACAACCCACACTTGATTGTCATCGACAATGCGGGCTAACTGCTGGCCGGGCTGAACCAACTGCCCCTCGTTGATGTCCTTGCGCGACATCACGCCGTCACAAGTGGCGACAATGACCGTGTAGGACAGGTTCAAGCGGGCCAGATTGACTTGGGCCTGCGCTACACTCTCGCCTGCAGTGGACTGACCCAAGCGCTGTCGCTGCTCACCCAGCACCTGGCTGGTGGCCTGCTGGCGGCTCTGGGCAGCCTCATAGCGGGCCTTAGCGGCTTCATACTGTGCCTTGGCGTTGTCATACTGTTGACGCGTGACGGCATCCTTGGCAAGCAGTTGCTCAAAGCGCTGGAAGTCCTTGCGGGCATTCTCCATCTGCACACGGCTCTCCTCGATGCCCGCCGAAGCGGCACGCACGTTGCTGTGGGTCGTCGTCATACCAGCCGACACGGCCCCCGATCCGCTGCGGCTACCACGCAGGCCGGCCTCGGCCTGGGCCAGTGCCAAGCGAAACTCGGCATCCTCGATGATGACGAGGGTATCTCCCTTGTGCACACGCTGGTAGTCCTCAAAGCGCACTTCCTTGATAAAGCCTCCCACACGCGCATTGATGGGCGTGATGTGACGCCACACCTGCGCATCATCGGTATATTCCACGTCCCCTGGATGGATAAAACGGCTGCAAATCAGCCCGATAAACACCAGCAGGATAACGGTAATCACTACATTATATATACGTTTTACAACTTTCTTGTTACTCATGATTATTCAAAAAACTCCTAACTTCTAACTTCTAACTCCTAACTCCTAACTCTCAAAGCACTCCCGCCACAAACTTCAGCCTGTAATAGGCCCAGGCGATGCCCACACGGGCATCCACCTCGTTGAGCTCGGCATTGAGTTTCACGTTCGACGCGTCAATCATGTCGGTCACGAGGGCCAACTGCGACAGGTAGCGGTCGTTGACGACCTGGTAATTCTGGTGGGCCAGTTCCACGCTTTTGCGTTGGGTTTCCAGTTCCACATAGGCCTGCTGATAGTAGGTATAAGCCTGCTGCACCTGATTGTTCAGTTGCTCGGCGGCGACCTCACGGGCCTGCTCGGCCTGACGGGAGCGCACCAGCGCCTGCTCTATCTTCTTGCCGCTCTTGAACAGCGAACTCAACGAGTACTTCACGCCCACGCCCAGATACCAGTAGTTGATGTTCTTGTTGATGGGTGGGATGTCATAGGTGAACGGGCCGCTGAAGTTGTCGGCAGCCACCAGGGCCACCTTGGGCAACCTGTCGCTGCGGGCGATGCGCAATTCCTGGGCTGCCATCTGCTGTGACAGGGCCACCTGACGCATCATGGGCGACTCGGCAAGCGCCTTGTCCTGCCACAGGCCTTCGCCCTCGTTGCCATAGACCTGCTTGATGATGTCCTCGTCAGGGACGATAATCGTCCCAGCGGATAGCCCCAGCTGATTCACCAGCTGGTGATTGAGGATAGCGCGTTGATCTTGCAATTTCTTGAGTTGCAGCTTGAGCGTTTCCAGTTGCAGCTCATAGCGGGTCACATCGTTCTTGAGCGCCATGCCTTGCTCATATTTTGCCTGAATGTCGGCAATGAGCCGTTGGGTCAACTCAATGTTCTGGACAAACACCTGCTCGCGGTTGCGCATCTTGAAGATGTCCATATATTGTCCCAAGGCCAGAAATCGCTGTTGCTCACGGCTCTGCGACACGCCCACCGCGGCCTGCTCGGCCTGCAACTCGGCCAGGCGTATGCCTGCGTCGATAGCTCCACCAGCATAGACCACTTGCTGTGCTTCCACAGCCAGCGAATTGCCCCAGCGCGGAGCGCCGTAACTCTCCCAGTGGGTAAAGTCACGGTCAGTAACCAGCACGTCGCCATTCAGGCTGACAGATGCCGATGCGTTCACCTCGGGGAGGCGCGCCGTGCGTGCCACCTCGATTCCTTTCTGAGCAAATTCTACGCTTATCTTCTGGCTTTGAAGAGTCTTGCTGTTGCTTTCCACAAGTTCAAACAGTTCATTGACTGTCATTCGTTGCTCTTGCTGAGCCTTCACCGCAATCACTGCGGTTACGACCATTAAGAGCAAGGAGGTTGTTCTTAATGTCATAATATACTACCAGTTTTAGGGGTGCAAAGGTACAAAAAAATCCCACACTACCATAACCCACAACCCGCCACATTTAACATCCTTTAACTACCTATCGACCCGAAGGTAACTATCGACCGAATCATCTGCCCAAAAACCTCACGCTAAGTCGCCAAGCCGCTAAGTGCCTGATTTTAATTGATTTCTGATTACTGACTTGTTGACGATAATTGGCGGCAGGTATGAATAGAGCATGGATTAATCTACGATTAATCATTGTATTGGATTGAGAATAAATAGCTTTTCGACTTCGCGTGGGCATTATTCGCTGAATAGAGATATGCCCCGAAAAAGTCCACTTTTTACCCCTGGATTTTATGGGCAAAACCCTAAAAACACCCTCAAAAAATCGGAAAAAGTCCCTTTTTTCTTGCACAGTAAAAACATAACTACTACATTTGAAAGCAAAAAATAAGAATCAACGACAAAAACGATCCATACACGATGAGAAAATACATCTTACTGGCCATATTAACGGTATTACTTCTGACCGCCGCATTTCTCACCTATAGGTACTTGACTTATAGTAATCGGATGGAAGAATACGGATATGAATTGATGGAGAAAATCGATGCTTACAAAACCGAGCATGGTCTTTACCCGAAGGATTTGAGCCAAATCGATGGCGTAGAAGTGGATATGGAGTGCAACCATTACAAGGACGGCATCTTCTTCTATACCCTTGCCAACGATAGCACCTATTGGCTGGAGTACTTCCTGGATGCCGAAAAATGCCGCGGCATCTCGTCAACAAACCGCATCTGGACCGATGATTATGTGATTCTTTTAGATGTAGATTCAGATTTGGAATTAGATTCAGATTTACTTTTGAGGCGTCTGATCCTTCATCACGTGGGTTTACAAAGGGACCACTAATTCACTGAAAACTCCCGATTTCAATCCACCGAGGCAAATCGGGTGCCATCAGTTGCATCTTTCAGTTCGAGGTCGTCATCAATTTCATTACCGAAAAAAGATACCAGACCACCCCGACGCTCAATCATGAAAAATCGCCCCCTTTCCCTCGATAGTCTATAGCTTGATCGGAGCCTGTTTGTAGCGGACAATCTTGCAAATAACCATTAGTTTTTCTCAGCTATATTGAATATTTACACTAATTTTGCAGCGTTAAAAACAATAGAATTTGAAGAAAGGTAGCACATAGTCAAATCACTACAACTACCATTCAAAGGCTACTAGCCTGTAGATTATCAGTTTATTCATTATATATAATTACTTAATTGCTTGTCATTTATGAAGAAATTATCTGTACTTTTAGTTGCTATCGCCGTTGCAATGAGCGCTTCGGCAGGTGTGAACGTCGAGGCTGACCATGCCCCGAAGGCCAACAAGGCTAGTTACCGCGCCGATTCTGATAGGCCAGACGTCATCACCGAGATTCCCGAGGGTTGCCAGATTTACATCTGCGACCGTAACAGCGGCGCTATCGCTTCCAGTGTCTTCGGTATCTTGAACACCCCCACCGATGGCCAGTTCCGTGTTGCATTTGACTACAAGAAAGGTGAGGTTTACATCTTCAACCCCACTTGGTGGCATAACATCCACAACACCTGGGTAAAGGGTTCCTATACCGATAGTGAAGAGGGCACTACCATCATCATCCCCACTGGCCAGTACCTGGCCTGGGACAACGAGGAAAGGTATGGTGTACAACTCGTTTGGGGTAGCAGTTCCGTTTATCAGAGGGGCGAGGAGGAGGACGGCTCCCCCGCTTACTATACCGAAACCCAGATTGACGAGCGCACCACCGAGATCCAGTTCCTCCTCAATGGTGACAACATCTACCTGCTGGGCACCGAGGGTGATGTAACCGCCGAGTACCCCGAGTGGGGCAACGCTACCGGCATGATGACCATCTACAGCAACGACCAGAGCTGGACCAGTTTTGAAATCGCTAACCGTGACGAGAATGGCAATGAGCTGCCATTCGGCCACATTGTTGACATCATTCCCGCTGGTCCTTCGGCAGTCAATGAGCTGAATGCAGCCAAGACTGTTGCCAATGTTCACTACTTCAACGTAGCTGGTCAGGAGATGGCTCAGCCCGAGGGCCTGACCATCCAGGTTACCACCTATACCGACGGCACCAAGAGCGCTGTTAAGGTTGTGAAGTAATCATTCAAGTTACACCTTAATCTATAACAAGGTGGCACGGTTTCGGCTGTGCCACCTTTTTTGGGCTCTTCATCATTGGTATCTGGAACTAATGGTGTCCGGGGAAAAATCGCTAAGGATCCATAAACACCTTGAAAACAATATCGTACAGGTGGTTTCGTGTAATGGGGCTTGCTCTGAAGCCCGTTAGGGCTGGCCAGGGCATAGGTAGGCGGTGAAGTGAGGCAAAGCCGAACGGAACCCCTGCATCGTGTCGCCCCCGACCAATATTTAGCCCCATCGGGGCGACAGTAAGTCGCTGATGCTAAGCCTGTCGCCCCGATGGGGCTAGGACATCTTTTCAAATTGCCCACAGGGGTTTCACTCGGCTTGGCCTCGTTACACCCCTGCCTATGCCCTGGTCGTCCCTAACGGGACTTTCCCCAGACACCCTAATATGGAACCTTGGATTGAGCTTCGCTAGAGAAATCAACAAAAAAGTAATTATGACACAGTCCCTCTCTCTTCTTCAAGTCGATTTGAAATCCTATTTTACAGGTCGATGGTGTGGGGCTTGATGTCGGTGTCGTGGGTGGCCAGTGACTCGACGCAGTTGGGGTCGAGCGACTGCTCGCGTATCCATTGCAGCGACTGGCGTTGCAACTTCTTGTCGAGGGCCACGCCGCTGGTGATCATCTCTTTCCACGACTTGGTGGCATAGCCACCGTCGGCAAACAGCAGGACAAACTTACCCTCATCATTGGTCAGTTTCACTGCACACAGGCCATCGCAGTGACCGGGGATATTGACCATCACCACCGAACCGTCGCCAAACAGGTCGAACGACTTGCCAACGGGTCCCTCATGGCCGTTCCACTCAAAGGTGTGCAAATCAACGCCCTGCCACCATTTCTTTTTAAATCGCACGACGGAGTTCTTGTGGGCACACGCCAGTTCATCGGCGGCACACAGGATGTGTTTCGCGTCGGCCACAGCACGCAAGCCGTTGGCGTGGTCACAGTCCAGGTGGGTAAGCAGCACATAGTCTAGGTCACTAGGCTTCAGTCCCATCGCTTGCAGTTGCTCGTCGATGGCCTGCCCCGGAGCTATACGTCCTTGATTCACATGGTAGAGTATCCACGAGCCCAGACTCTTGATCTGGGCCTTCTTGTCATACACACCATCGGGCGACATGTCGCGGTGCCAGCCAGTATCGACCAAAATTCTACCCTTGGGGTGCTCAATCAGGTAAACACTCACCGGCAGCCAGATCCAATCCCGCTTGGGTGTCGTCATGCCAGATGCCTTCAATAAATTACAGTTATCACCGCCGAACGGCAGATAGGGCGAAACCCTCACTTCACCAGTATGCAACACATGTATCTTCATAACCTCATCAGTTTAAAATCTGCCACTAAGGTAGTGAAAGATCTGGATGCAATGGTATTCCATAACACATGCAATGTGGTAGATTTTTCATTTAATCGTGATGACGGATAGATGTCACCCCTTTCTTGATCAAGTAGATTGCCAGAACGATAAGAGCGGTGAACAGCACTGTCGCCTCTTCGGAATACCAGAATAGGACTTCGACAGGTTGATGCCACAGGATGTCAGCAGCATAATTCTGCCCCCACGCGACAAGAATCATAACAGCGAGGAACAGCAAGCACTCCAAGAAGCAGAACCTGGCCGCCGCCAAGGGCTTTCGGTCTATCTTCAAGAAATAGAGCAGACACAGCAATACCATGTTCACGATAGCAAGTGGCCATCCTAACACGAAAGAGAACATCAGCCCCGAAGCATCAAAATCCCCGTCCAATATCAACATCGCAAACGTGACCCAAACGGGTAGCAATCCCATAAAAATCAGCACCGAGCGGATCAGGGGCCACACAAACCCCTCACCCTTCAGCAGATACTTATCCTGAATGCCCCCATCGGGCTGCTGTTGAATCTTTTCATCAATATTAGACTTGATTTAAATCTTATTTAAGGGATGTTCTATAAATTAACTTGTTAACAATTAGAGATTTACTTTGATATTTCAGTAAAAAGTCGTTCCTTTGTAGTAGAAATCATACAGAATCATGCAGAAAACTACAATATACCGCAAGCCGATGGGCGAGAAC
>JAFTEU010000099.1 GCA_017453505.1 Muribaculaceae bacterium | reverse complement strand
GTCGTTGTATATATCGACTACAAATGTAGTGAAAAAAGTCATTGCGACGGTCCTTGATGTGATTCTTTTTTTTGGCCGCATGCCTCAATTGTGACAGGTGACCAGCGGCAGCACGTGGCACTTTCAACGATTGTTTAACAAAAAATAATGTGGCGAAAGTATTGACAAACGGCTCTAGATGTTGTAATTTTGCGCCAAATTGCAGTGTTATACGCTATTGCGCGCATGTCACAGCAAGCATCAACGAGTGAAAAAGGGTCAGGAACCCGTAACTAAAAGAAAATATAATGGCAACTCAAGAAAAGAAAGCACAACTCGAGAAAAAGGCTGGCGGCAAGGTCTCCTATCCGCTGGGAAGAATTAATTTTATCCTGATGGGTATCTGCATGCTGTTGATTGTCATTGGCTTCTGGCTGATGACAGGTAGCGCCAACACTGGCGACACGTTCAACAAGGACCTCTTTGAGAGCAGCCGCGTCTCCACCGGCCCGATCATTGCCTTCCTGGGCTTTGTGCTCATGGCATTTGCCATCATCTACCGCAAGAAAGACATCAATCAGGCTGATAACGAAGAGAGTAACGCATAATAAGGAATGAGCTGGTTCGAAGCATTGATTCTGGGCATTGTCCAGGGTCTGACTGAGTATCTCCCTGTGAGTAGCAGTGGCCATTTGGCCATTGGCAGTTATTTGTTCGGCATCGACGGTGCTGATAACCTGGCTTTCACGGTGCTGGTGCATGTAGCGACAGTGTTGAGCACCTTTGTCGTGCTGTGGAGCGAGATTGACTGGATCTTGAAGGGGCTGTTCAAGTTCAAGATGAATGAAGCGACCCGCTACTTCATCAACATCCTCGTGTCGATGATTCCCATCGGCATCGTGGGCGTATTTTTCAAGGACAAGGTAGAGGAAATCTTCGGCAGCGGGTTGCTCATCGTGGGCTGTATGCTGCTCTTGACGGCTGCCTTGCTCATCTTCTCGTATTATGCCAAGCCCCGTCCCAAGGAGAAAATCTCCTGGAAGGACGCTCTCGTCATCGGCATCGCCCAGGCTTGTGCCGTGATGCCTGGACTCTCCCGCTCGGGCAGCACCATCGCCACGGGCCTGATGCTGGGCAACAAGAAGGAGTCGCTGGCGCAGTTCTCGTTCCTGATGGTCATCCCGCCCATTTTGGGCGAGGCACTGCTCGATGTGCTCAAGGCTGTCAAGGGCGAGGAGGCCTTCGGCGGCATCGACGCGTTGCCGCTGGTGGTTGGCTTTGTCGCCGCGTTTATTGCTGGCTGCCTGGCATGCAAGTGGATGATCAACATCGTTAAGCGTGGCAAACTCGTGTGGTTTGGCGTTTATTGCGCCATTGTGGGTGTTGTGACCATCCTCGTGTCACAGTTGGCTCCTGCTGTCTCCATGTGATATCAGTAAATACTATATCGAGATGTTAAATCCGATTGAAGGCGAAATATTCTGCATTGACAAGCCGCTGAGGATGACCTCCTTTGCCGCGGTCAAGAAGGTGCGTGCCGTCCTGCGCACCCATTTGGGGACCCGTCAGGTCAAGGTGGGCCATGCCGGCACGCTCGACCCGCTGGCGACAGGCGTGCTGCTGCTGTGCACTGGTCATGCGACCAAGCGCATCGATGAGCTGCAGGCAGGTGTCAAGGAGTATATTGCCGACCTGCGTCTGGGCGCCACTACGCCCAGTTATGACCTGGAGACCGAGGTGGATGAGACCTACGAGTGGCATCACATCGACCGCGCGCTCATCGACCGTGTGTTGCATGAGCAGTTCACCGGTAGCATCGAGCAGGTGCCGCCCTCGTTCTCGGCATGCAAGATTGACGGCAAGCCCGCCTACAAGCTGGCCCGCAAGGGGCAAGAGGTGGAAATCCGTCCCAAGACCCTGGTCATCGATGAGATTGAGGTGCTCCATTGCGGTCTGCCCGACGAACCCACGTTGCAGATCCGGGTCGTGTGCAGTAAGGGAACCTATATCCGCGCCCTGGCGCGCGACATCGGTGTCGCACTGGGCAGCGGAGCCCACTTGACGGCCCTGCGCCGGACCCGTGTGGGCGACATCACCGTCGATCAGTGCCTCACCCTTGAAGGCTTGGTCGAGAAACTGGACAGCGAGACCTATGTCTCTCCCGAGCAGGCCGCCGCCGAGCGTCTGGAACGAGAACGCCAGGAGAACCGAGAGCGTGCCGCCCGCCAGAAGGCCGAGCGTGCTGCCCGCAAGCAAGAGAAAAAATGTGAGGTCCCGCCCAAACGCACCTCACAAATAAAATAGAATCCGTCAACTGACAACTGACAACTGACAACTGACAACTGAAAACTGACAACTTATAATTAATAATATGAAACTTTCAGAATTCAATACCCGGATGCCCGAGGAACTCATTGCCTCCCATCCCGTTCCCGTGCGTGACGAGTCCCGCCTGATGGTGTTGCACAAGCGCAGCAATCAGATCGAGCATCGAGTGTTCAAGGAGATTCTTGAGTACTTCAATCCTCACGACCTGTTTGTGTTCAACGACACGCAGGTGTTCCCTGCCAAGCTCTTCGGCAACAAGGAGAAGACCGGTGTGCGCATCGAGGTGTTCCTGCTGCGTGAGTTGAATCCCAATAACAAGCTATGGGATGTGCTTGTGGAGCCTGCCCGTAAAATCCGCATCGGCAACAAGCTGTACTTCGGCTTGGACGACTCGATGGTGGCCGAGGTCATCGACAACACGACCTCGCGTGGCCGCACACTGCGTTTCCTCTATGACGGCGACCATGACCAGTTCAAGAAGGACCTGTATAACTTGGGTAACACCCCGTTGCCCTATTATATCCAGCGTGATGCCGAGCCCGAGGATGCCGAGCGCTACCAGACCATCTTTTCCAGCAAGGAGGGTGCTGTCGTCGCTCCTGCTGCGGGCCTGCACTTCTCTCGCGAGCTGATGCGCCGCATGGAGATCTACGATATCGACCGTGACTTCATCACGATGCACATCAGCCTGGGCAGCTACCGCGACATCGATGTCGAGGACCTGACCAAGCACCGCATGGACAGTGAGGAGATGGACGTGAGCGTCGAGCTGGCCGAGAAGGTCAACACCCTGCGCGACGGTGGCAACAAGGTGTGTGCTATCGGCACGTCGGTGCTGCGCGCCTTTGAGACGTGCGTGGGCATGAACGGCCACATCAAGCCCTATGGCGGCTGGAGCAACAAGTTCTTGTTCCCGCCCTACGAGTGTACGACCTGTGACGCGCTTGTCACCAACTTCCACATGCCTTATTCCATCATGCTGATGGCGCAGGCCTCCTTTGGCGGTTACGAGCAGACGATGAACGCCTACAAGGTCGCCATCGAGGAGAAATACCGCTTTGGTGCCTATGGTGACGCGATGCTCATCCTCAACGACTAGGAGAACATTTTATTACACCCATCACAATGCTGCCCAAACCACTGCTACATGAGTTTGGGCAGCATTGCTTGTACGCACGGCATGGTCATGTTCTAACGGGTGAAAGTCCCGAGCGCGCCCTAATGGCGGGAAGCGCATAGCCAAGGACAAGGGCATTGTGGTGACGCAATGTCTGAAGGAAGTCGGCGGCAAATCCCTGGCCT
>JAFTEU010000098.1 GCA_017453505.1 Muribaculaceae bacterium | reverse complement strand
TTTGACTCCAGCCGTGCTGAGCATGGCCTTCAGCTCCTCGTCGGTGTGCGGAAAAAATTTATAACTCATTTATCTATTTAGTTTACAGTTGTCGGTTAACTTTTAACTTCTAACTCCTAACTTCTGACTTCTAACTTTATGTTAGAATCACTCGCCGATCATCTCCTTGTAGGCAGCTGCATCCATCAGGTCATCCAGCTCGCTCTTGTCGCTGAGCTGCACCTTGATGATCCAGTTCTCAAAGGCATCCTTGTTAATCAGGCCGGGCTCGTCCTCGAGGGCCTCATTGACCTCGACAACAGTACCGCTAACGGGTGACATCAGGTAGCTGGCAGCCTTCACGCTCTCAACGGCACCAAAGTCCTCACCTGCGCTAACCTCATCGTCAACCTCGGGCATGTCAACATAAACCACGTTGCCCAGCTCATGCTGTGCATAGTCGGTGATACCGATAAAACCGAAGTCGCCTTCTACCTTTACATACTCATGTGACTCGCTGTAATAGAGTCCGTCGATAATCTTACTCATTGTGTTATAAAGATTTAATTAGTTAATATTTTGTTTCTGTTAAATAATCTTCAATTCTAAAGCCTGAATAGTCTGCTGGAAATCACTTCTTGTAGTTGGGTGTATAGAAGCGTTTCTTCACCACGGTTGCGGGGAACACTTTCTTGCGGATGCGCACACTCAGCGTGTTGCCCAGGGCACCAACGGCGCGGTCAACCAGTGCAAATGCTACGCTCTTGTCCAGTGAGATGCTGTGATAGCCGGTGGTGATGTAACCCACAACGGTCTCGCCATCGAGTACATCATAACCATGGCGGGGAATAGCCTTGCCTTCAAGCTCCAGACCCACGAGCTTCTTGGGCGTGCCTTCGGCCTTCTGCTGGGCGCAGGCATCACGGCCGATGAAGCCGCCTTCCTTGTCGAGCTTCACAAACATGCCGAAGGTGGCAGCGATGGGCGAAATCTCGGGAGTCAGCTCGTCGCCATACAGGGGCAGACCAGCCTCAAAGCGCAGAGTGTCGCGGCAACCCAGACCGCAGGCCTGTACGCCAGCTTCCATGAGCATGTCCCACATCTTACAGATGATGGCGGGATCGGCATATACCTCAAAGCCGTCCTCACCAGTATAACCGGTGCGGCTCACGATGATGGTCTTGCCATCATACTCGAGCTTCTTGAACGTGTAGAACGTCAAGTCGGTGGTGTTGATATTCAGCACAGCACCCATGGTCTTCTCGGCCTCGGGACCCTGAACGGCGATCTGGCCATATTGTTCGCTCTGGTGGTCAACCTTCACGTCAAAATTCTTGGCCTGCTCCATGATCCAGGCCACATCCTTGTCGATGTTGGCTGCGTTGATCACGAGGAAGTAGTCGTTATCGTCAACACGGTAAACCAGCAGGTCGTCAACGGTACCACCGTCGGGGTAGAGCATCATGCCGTACAGGATCTGGCCGGCCTTGATGGCGGTGATGTCGTTGGTGAAGATATAGTTGGTGAACTTGGCGGCATCGGGACCGGTGATTTCCACCTCGCCCATGTGTGACACGTCAAATACACCCACCTTGTGGCGCACTGCGTTGTGCTCGGTGGTGATATCTACATACTGGATAGGCATGTCGTAACCTGCAAAGGGGGACATGAGAGCGCCTTGCGCAACGTGTCTGTCATGCAGACAGGTAACTTTGATTTCTTCAGTCACGGTTTAATGTTTTTAAATTGTGGTTAATAGAGTTATTAATTGTTCGTTAGTCAGGTTCATGATCCATTGGCCGGCATCGCATCCGTCAAGCGCGGCCTGCAGTGCGGCCTGGTTGAGTTGTACACCCTGCAGCTTGTCCATCATCGCCTCGCGCGCGTCACACAGTGGCAGGAAGTCGCCAGTCAGCTCCAGGTGGTGGATGGCATTGCCCTTGAGCGTGAGGTTGATGTGCAGGCTGCCCACACCATCGATGCGGCCACCGCGGGAGAGCTCGCAGCGAGGATCATTGCCCCACAGGAACGATGGCTCCAAGTAGGGCTGGGTGAGGCGCTCGATTTCGGCCACATCATCGGCAGTCAACAGGATTTCGCCGTCACACAAGTTCTGGCGCACATACTGCTTGAAGGCCTCTATGTCCATCGACAGATGCTCGCTCAGTGTGGTGATATGGCTTCTGACCGATTGCACACCCTTGCTGGTCAGCTTTTCGCGCGATGGGGTGATGGCGTTCAACATGTGCTCCATGTTGGTGTCATAGAGCATTGTGCCATGCACGATGCTGCGCCCCGGGATGTGGTAGAACGCGTTGCCACTCACCTTGCGCCCGTCAATCATCACGTCGTTGCGGTCACTGGCAGTGGCATTCAGCCCCAAACCGCGGAGCATCGCGGCCACAGCGCTGGTATAGGCGCTGAAGGTCGTCTGCACCTCGTCGCTGCGGGTGATGTAGCTGAACATGATGTTGTCCATGTCGGCATACACGCAGCCACCACCGCTGCGACGGCGGTAGAAGGCAATGCCATGCTCACGGCAATACTCCACATTCACCTCGCTGTTGATCAGCTGGTTGCGCCCGAAGATTACCGTCGGTTCCACCTGCCACATGAAGAAGATGTCATCCTCTCCAAGGATATGTGCAGCATGCTCCTCCATTGCCAGATAGAAAGGGAGGATGCGCGTCGCGTTGTCAGGCAGACTAAGGTATTTCATCATGTTTTCTAAACTACAGCACAAAAGTAAGCCAAATAATCCACATTATAAAATAATAAATCAAAATAATTATTAAAACCCATGATTCCCCCGTCTAAAGACATGAAACGGGGCCGTCACGATGAAGTGGCAGCCCCGATAGTCTTGTCTCGTGGGCGGCGGCTTAGCCGCCGTCATGCATCAGTAGCACTTGATGCGGTACATGAAGCCGAGTTCCACGCGGTTAGTGTTATAGTCCTGCAAGCCGCAGGCCTTGTTGAAGTCATACTTGTGGCCCAGATAGGCAAGAAACACACGGAAGTCTAGTTTCTTGGGCATCGGCCAGTACTCGATGCTTCCCAGATAGCCGATAGACTTGCGGTAGTTGTGCAGATTTTCGATCTTGGCAATGCTCGTGGTCTCGTAGGTGCCTTTGAGCATCAGGTTCCACTTAGGGGCAAACTGCCAGTTCATCTTGGCGATAAAGGTGTGGCTGTGCACCTTACCCAGGTGGGTCGATCCCGGGGCAATCAAGTCCTGCAGGTCGGTTGTCGCATAGTGCAGGCGATCCACATCATCCCACTCGCCGAAGTAGTCAAAATACAATTGGTAATTTGGCAGGTTCAGCCTTTGACCCAGGGTGATCATACGAGAATACTTGTGCTTGGCCTGGGTCTGGATACCCCATGCCCAGCGCGTCTGTAATTGGTTCTGCAGGAAGTTGCCGTTCCAGTTCAGGATGTAGGTGAACGGGGCACGGCTGCGGGCGAGTTTCTCGGGCTTCTGCAAGTCGCTGGTAACGATTTGAGGATCAGGCCCCAGGTCCTCAGTAAATGCGCCGTTATAACTGTTGGTTATCTGGAATGCGATCTCCTGGGTCGGGGTGGGGTGGTAGCTTACCATTGCACCGGCCATAAAGATGTCCATCATGTCGATGAGGTCACTGTAGCGGTAGATTTCCATGGGGTTCTGGTCATACTCAAATCCGCCCCAGATCTGGCACAGTTTACCGGCAGCAATATCTACCTTGCTGCTGGGACGATAGCCCACCATCATGATGTCTGTCGCCTTGGCAAAGCGGTCCAGCCCCTTGGCCGTCTGGTTGCTGTTAAAGCGGTGACGGATGCGGTAGAACACCTTGGGGGTGATGTCACCCTTGATGTCGAGTCGCAGGTCACGGCATACAAATTTTGAGTCCCATTCGCTATGGTTGGCATCTTCGGCCACCAGGCTCGATGCGAAGTTGATGTGGAAATTAAAGGCATCGGTCTTCTTCTCCAGATTGAAGATGCGCTCGGCCAGTGACTCGATGTCGTCGTTCTCGTCGCCACCCATGCGGGTGTTGTTGCCCTGGGCCATGGCATTGAGCCCCAGCAGCGTTGTACACAGGGCAAACAGGAATGCTTTTCTCATTTTTGATGTTCAGTTACAGTTTTCAATGATATGGTTTCTAAAATTTGGCTGCAAAATTACACATAAAAAATGTCATTTATCCTAAAAACTGACTAAATTTGCACCTTGTATCGATAATCACCATGATGAAGTCCTTGATGCCCATATTGTTGCTGATGTTATCGCTGTCGCTGCTGGGCTGCGGCAACAAGCGCTTTGTTTTGATGGCTGATGACGCTGCGTTGGCACCAGGCTATGCAACTGGGCGTGGAGAACATGTCTCACAAATACCTGATTGGCGGTACTATCACCTGGACACCGTCAATGGAGGCAGGATGATCACGTTTTATGACCATGCCCTGGGTGATGAGGAGTTGTTGCAACTGGCTAGTATCTCGTCGGCGAGGAAGCGGAGCACGGTTTACACCCGGGCATTACTCGATTCCGATACCGTGGTTTTGCTTGACCTGAATCCCGGACGTAACCGCACCTATGATGCCGGTGAAACTTGTTCGGTAAAGGCTCGCAAGATAACCTGCTTTAGAGTCCCTTATCATTCGTTGCCGCTCGTGGTG
>JAFTEU010000097.1 GCA_017453505.1 Muribaculaceae bacterium | reverse complement strand
GGTTTCTGGTGGCGCACATCCGGGAATGATGACCATTCAGCATTTCGAGGGGACTGGCTATACCGTCACAGGATTTGACCAAGTGGGCGACGGCTCTGACTACATGCCGAGCGCCAAGCGCATCTTTGGCGACAAGTTTGACACCTTCCAGGCAATCAACAGTAACGATAAACAACGTGAGGAAGTCCGTTCCGCTCAAATTGCCGACTATGTCAAGACCCACGAATTGCCCGTCAAGTACTATCAGGACTACGGCTGGCCTGCCATTGAGATAAGAGATAAGAGATAAGAGATGGCATCCGCCTTCTTCTAACAACTTAAAACTAAGAACAACCAAAAACAATGAAATACAGCATTATTGCCATTGGCGACGAATTGCTCATCGGGCAGGTCACCGACACCAATTCGGGCTGGATTGCCCGTCACATGACACCGCGCGGTTGGGATGTGAACACCGTGCAGGTGGTGCCCGACGATGCCGAGCGGATTAAGCTCGCCATCGACCGTGCCTTTGCCCATACCGACGTGGTGCTGATGACAGGTGGCCTGGGTCCCACTAAGGACGATATCACCAAGCCCACCCTGTGCCGTTACTTCGGCGGCGAACTGGTGCTCAACGAGGACGTGGAGCGCAACGTGCGCGAGGTGATGGAACGTCGCCACCTCAAGCTCAACGAGTACACCCGCCTGCAGGCGATGGTGCCCTCGTCGTGCCGTGTCATCCAGAACGAGGTGGGTACTGCACCGCTCATGTGGTTTGAGCGCGACGGCAAGGTGCTGGTGAGTATGCCCGGTGTGCCCTTTGAACTCAAGGCGATGATGGAGCGTGCCGTCATCCCGCAACTGCTGGCCCGCTACAACGACGGCGAGGACATCGAGTTCCGCACCTTTGTCGTGACAGGCATTATCGAGTCGGCCTTGGCCATGCAGTTAGATGAATTTGAGCGCCAGTTGCCTCACGGCATCCACCTGGCCTATCTGCCTGAGGGCGGCATCATCCGCCTGCGCTTGACGGGCTCCTCGACCGACCGCGACCAAATCAATGCCGACATGGACTGCCTGTCGCGCCAGTTGCACGAGATATTGGGCGGCCACATCATCGCCGACGGCGACAAGCGCCTGCCCGAGATCCTGGGCGACCGCCTGCGCGAGAAAGGCTTGACCCTCTCCACGGCCGAGAGTTGTACCGGCGGCAACATTGCCCACGAGATTACCAGCATAGCAGGCAGCAGCGACTACTTCAAGGGGGCTGTCGTGAGCTATGCCAACGAGGTGAAGATGCAGCTGCTGGGCGTTAATGAACAGGACATCATCGAGCATGGTGTGGTGAGCGAACCTGTCGTGCGCCAGATGGTCGAGGGCGCTTGCCGAACCATCGGTACCGACTGCGCCATCGCCACCAGCGGTATCGCTGGCCCTGGCGGAGGCACGCCGACAAAGCCTGTGGGCACCGTGTGGATGGCAGCAAAGTGTGGCGACAAGGTTGTTGCTCAGGTCAAGCAGCTGCCCGGTGACCGCGACCGCGTCATTACCCGCGCCACGCTTGAGGCTCAGCTACTGTTGTTGTCGTTACTATAGGGAGTGGAGCACTGGAGATGAGAAATATTATACTATGGTTACTGATCGCCCTGGTTGCTGCTCCGATAGCGATGGCGAGCACTGCCCGTGACGATGACGATAAGGATCCGGTTGTGCAGCGGGGCATCCGTCGATTGCACCCCGAGCGTGAGCGGGCTAAAGCCGTGAAGCGCCTGCAAGAACAGTTGGCTCGTAGAGCCGAACCCAAGGCCGATCCGTGGGACACCGATGATGAATTGTGGGGAACGGTAGATTTGCCCCACCACTCGTTAAAGGACAGCGCGGCTGTCCAGGGACGACGCTTAAATCCCTATCAGCTGCACACGAGCAAGACCCCCGAAGAGCAAGCCCATCTTGACTCGCTGCTTGCCGAGGACTATTCTTATAAGGAGTATGGCTATCGACGAATGACTTGGCGCGACCTGCCTGTCACCACGACAATTGATCAGCTGAGTCCTGGCTTCATTGTTGATGAGTCCGGGGACTGCTATTCCAAGTATGTTTCCCGGGAGAAGGTCAGCAACGAGGTGTATTTCACTTTCGCTTTGCCTGAGGACAGCATGCCTGGTCCATTGCGCCTGCGGGTACAGTATTGCGCCGATGACCCGCTTGACTTTGACCAGATCATTTTCACCATCGACGGCTTTGACTACCCGTTCTACCCCCAAGTGACCGAGCGCAATACCCTCCCTGGTGGCTTGTACAGTGAGTGGAGTGACGATGTGCTGAAAGCCGCCTACAAGGATCTGGTCTACGCTCTGGCCCACAGCAACTGGGTGGCTGTCAAACTGATGAGCACACGTGGCATCCATCACGTCAAGATGCTTACCGACGGTCAGCGCACTGATTTTGCGAACACGCTCGACCTCTATCGGCTGTTGGGCGGAGAACTCTAGCCCATAGCGGTTGATTATGCAACGGATTGCATAACTGTTTCCAGCTATTTGCATGACTTTTTGCATGGTTTGTAGTGACGATATTTAAAAAAACGATTACCTTTGTGGCTGATTTTTAGTATTTACTAATTATTGATTGTTTTATTAAAGGTTTAAAATTTATGAACGAAGAAAACATTGGAACTTGGGCTGGTTTCGTGTGGAACGCCCTGAATGATGCGCAGAAGGCACTTACTCTCAAAGAGCTGCGCAAGGCTTCTAAACTCAAAGTGAACGAAATGCACTGTGCTCTGGGTTGGCTCGCCAAGGAAGGCAAGCTCAACTTTGCTGAGGGCAAGGACGACATCGAGGTATCGCTGCGATAATCCTTTTCACACCCGAACAGCACTTGGGTTCTCTCTGATAGAATCCACATCCTATTGAGTATAGCAATGATGGCGTGGGAATGTTCCCGCGCCATCATTGTGCCTCGGTGCAACACTGTTGCCGGAAAAATCGAAAAACCCAGGCTCGTAGGCCTGGGTTATCGTTCTGTAAAACAAACCATTACTAAGCACTTAAAGTCATTCGCGGCTTCACAGCTTGCGATAAACAATTTTACATTCCATAGTTCATGAATTTGCTTGAGTGCACAAAGGTAAACACTTTTTTTGGATTTACAAAACAAAACGAGAAAATTTTCAAAAAAAAATTATTTCTTTTCGTAAATAGGCGATTTTGCCTCTCGAATTCATTTATGCTTCCGTAGATGCGTGCAGGAGCTCATCTACTCCTTTACTCAGAGGAATGATGACTGAGATAATCAGTTTTGTTTACGAAATAGAACTTTAGAAGGAAATAAATCTGCCGAGGCTACCAAAAACAGTAAATTTTATAAAGAATTGTTATTTATTTCTTAAAAATAGTTGCAGATTGCTGAATTTTATCCTAAATTTGCGACTGGATAAAGGATTACTGAGTTAATTGCTAAACATTTGTCATTGATGAGAGGGGTGATGGCCTCGGTCGATGGCGATATAACATAAGATAAGACATGGGACCTCCTCCACGATAACGGTCGATGATGTCTGCCCTGCAAGCAATGGATAAGCTGCATGGTGGCATTATTGGTATTAAAGTATCTGGGAACAGGAGTTTCTCACAGCTGATATGACAGGCCGGTTATTTGGATGGTGGCCCAAGCAATGATTACTGATTATTGTTGAATCTAAACAAACAAGGAGATGATGACTCTATCGACATTATTGATGTGCATGCTGTTGGCATCCGTGTTGATGCCGGCAGGGCTTGTTGTGCAGTCATCCGACCGGCCTCAAACCAGAATATTCTGTCTAGGTAATAGATGTCCATATAATAAAGTGCTAGTGTTTTTTCATAAGTGTTTAATGGTTATGTTACGCTATTTGCAGGGAGTGGCGCATCCGGTATGGGCCCGCCACCTCCCTTGCTCTAGCGGAGCCGGGGTCCGGTCGCTTTTCCGATGGAGGGAAATGAGTTGTAAAGTATTTAATCGATGGTTGACAGCAGACCGGCCCCTTCCTTTTCCTATGGACGATAAGTTGAGAAAGTCATTATAAAAATATACTGAAGCCAAGTGATCTTTTAACTATACTAGTTTCAAAGCGTGGCGCATGAACCGGATGATGTCGTGCGCCGCCTTTTTTTGACATGATTAGGATAAAAAACAAGAAAAAGTGTTGGAAATGTGTTGTGTAGTTCAAAAAATGTGTCTATCTTTGCAGCCGATTTCGCGGCACATGTCTTGCTGGCGTTGATGCTCATGCGTTAGTCAAGTCAAGAGTGTGGCACTTGATCGTTGAAACTTCGATGTCAAGGCTATGATGCTAAGTGCCTGGCAGTCAAGCGTAGGACGATATTAAAACGAGCGAGACACCCACCTGTTGTTCCATCCCGTGTTGCTGGTGAACTTCTCACGCCGGTAGGGATAGAGCGGCTTCTCCACGCTGGATGTCCACACCCGGAATATTGTGCTGCGCCTGTGTTTTTCTATGTACAGGCAGGCATGTAGCGCGCGGGTCAATTGATTGAGAATGTAAAACAAGAACAATAACTAAACAAGAAAGAGAAACTATGTCAAAGGTTTGTCAAATCACCGGAAAGAAGGCGATCACGGGCAACAACGTATCGCACTCCAAGCGCAGGACGAAACGCAAATTCAACGTTAACGTCTTCAACCGCAAGTTCTTCTGGCCCGAGCAGGGACAGTGGATTCGCTTGACCGTATCGGCATCAGGCTTGCGCAACATTAACAAGATGGGTCTCGATGCTGCCCTGAAGAAGGCTGCCGAGGAGGGTCACCTCACCGAAATCCAGGTTATCAACAAGTAAAAAAAAAAGGAGTAACAGTATTATGGCAAAGAAAGCAAAAGGCGATCGCGTGCAAGTCATCCTCGAGTGCACCGAGCAGAAGGGCACTGGCGTTCCCGGCATCAGCCGTTACATCACGACCAAGAACCGCAAGAACACCACCGAGCGTTTGGAGCTCAAGAAGTACAATCCTTATCTGAAACGCATGACCGTTCACAAGGAGATCAAGTAATAACAACCCTTTAAACGACTATATAATTTTATGGCAAAGAAAGTAGTTGCAACCCTTCAGACTGGTGAAGGACGCTCATGGAGCAAGGTGATCAAGATGGTCCGCTCCGAGAAGACTGGCGCTTACGTGTTTGAGGAGCGCATGGTCCCCAACGACAAGGTACAGGACTGGCTGAAGTAATATCAAGCCAACCACGATACAATTAAGTGCTGCCCGCATGCTGTCAACAGTGTGCGGGCAGGCTTCTTCATATAAAAGGACGTCGTCCCGTGTTGTGGTTTGATTCTTTTTAATTACCTTTGTGGTCATATTAATGGTGGACAATGAATCAGGATAAATACATTTTCACGCTTGAGATTGCGGTGCGGGACTATGAACTCGACAGCGAGGGCATCGTCAACAATGCTGTCTATCTTCACTATCTGGAGCACACGCGCCACGCCTTTGTCAAGCAGGAGGGCATCCCCTTTGGTAGCCTGACCAGCGATGGGCTGATTCCCGTGGTGCGGCGCATGGAAATTGACTACCACACGCCGCTGCGCACGGGGGATGTGATGCTGAGCCGCCTGTGGATCGAACGCAAGGGGCCTCGCTTCATTTTCTATCAGGACATTTTCAAGAAAGAGGGTGGGGCACCGGTAGTCACTGCCGTGGTCACCATCGTGTGCATGGAGAAGGATGGACGTATCAACCGTGGGGATGATCTGGCCGCCCGATTAGCGAAATACTTCGAGAGATCATGAGCAGCAGTGTCAGCCGTTATTCGACGATGGTCTATCGGATGGCCTTTGCCAACATGCAGGGCATGGGGGTGGACTTGGCGCGCAAGCTGCTAGATGTCGTTGGCAGCGAGGAGCGCTTCTTCGCCATGACCGAAAAGGACCTGCGCTCACTCACGCGTGGCCGCAGTAAGATTTACCGTGACGATTACCGTCGTGAGTGCCTGGAACGGGCTGTCAAGGAGGATACATTTGTTCGCGAGCATGGTATCACTGCTACCTATTTCATGGACGAGGGCTATCCCCGTCGTCTGCTGGAGGCACCCGACGCACCTGCCTTGATTTATACCCTGGGTCAGTGCGATCTGGAGAGCACCCACGTTATCAGTGTCGTCGGGACACGCCATGCGACGCAATACGGCATCCGTTTCTGCGACACGCTCATCGGCGAGCTGGCTCAGCGGTTGCCTGACTTGGTTGTGGTGAGCGGTCTGGCCTATGGCATCGACATCGCCGCCCACCGTGCCGCCCTCAAGCATGGTGTACCCACTGTGGCTGTCCTGCCGCGTGGCCTCAACCGCATCTATCCCTCGATGCATCGCCCTGACGCTGTTGCCATCGCTAAGCATGGAGGCATGCTCCTGACCGACTATACCAGTCAAGACGCGGTGCAGAAGAGCAATTTCCTGGCCCGCAACCGCATCGTGGCCGCCCTGAGCGACTGCACGGTGATTGTCGAGTCGGCGGGCTCGGGCGGGGCGCTGGTGACCGCCTCGCTGGCCATGAGTTATAACCGCGACGTGATGGCTGTGCCTGGGCGTTGCGGGGATGAGTTCTCGGCGGGCTGCAACAAGCTCATTGCCACCAACAAGGCCGCGCTGATTACCAGTGCCGACGACTTGATGGCTGCCATGCGTTGGGAGTCGGCGAGCCAGCAGCCTCGGCAACTCGACTTGTTCCCCGACTTGACCAAGGAGGAGCAGGCTGTTGTTGATGCCATCCGAAATCATGGAGAGATACATCTCAATGCTCTTGCCGATGCTCTCGGTCTCCCTGTTTACAAACTCATGAGCACACTTGTTGAGCTTGACTGTAAGAACGTGATTGCCACCCTGCCAGGTTGCCGCTACACCGTTGTCTAGGCTCCTGACGGTGCGAATAAACGCATTTTTGCATTTTTTAAGGTGCGAGGTGATGACTAATTCAAATGTTTGACGTACCTTTACATTTTCTTTTTTAATTAAAATTGAACTTTAAATTACACAACGATATGAATACTGAGAGAATACCTGATTCAGAGTTTATCATCAATGATGACGGTTCGGCATTCCACATCCATGTGAAGCCTGAACAGTTGACCGATAACATCATTGTGTGCGGCGACCCTGGCCGCGTGACCATGATTGCATCCCACTTTGACACCCGTGACTGGGAAACCTCCAGCCGCGAGTTCCATGCCATCGGCGGCACCTATCATGGCAAGCCCATCATGGCTTTGTCCCACGGCATTGGCCCTGATAACATCGACATCGTGATGACCGAGCTCGACGGCTTGGCTAATATAGATTTTGAGACACGTACTCCTAAGGCCGAGCACCGCACCCTCAATATCGTGCGCATCGGTACTTCTGGCGGTTTGCAACCCTACGTCCCCGTGGGCACTCCTGTCATTGCCTCCAAGGCTATCGGCTTTGACGGTGTGATCAACTACTATGCCGACCGCAATAAGGTCGCAGACCTTGACTTCGAGAAGAAGTTCTGTGAATTTGTGAAATGGAATGAATTGTTTGCTAAACCCTATGTCGTTGATGCAGACCCGTGGTTGGTCGAGAAGATCGGCCGTGATGACATGGTGCGCGGCTATACAATTTCGGCCGTCGGTTTCTATGGTCCCCAGGGCCGCCGTGTGCGCTTAGACCTTGCTGAACCCGAACTGAATAGCCGCATTGAGAAGTTTGAATACAATGGTGGGCACATCACCAACTACGAGATGGAGAGCAGTGCCCTGCAGGGCATGGCAGCCATGCTGGGACACCGTGCGATGACCGTTTGCTCGATCATCGCCAATCGTGTCGCCACCGATGTCAACCCCAACTACAAGACCGCTGTCGAGGACCTCGTCAAGACCGTCATCGAACGCTTGACAGAGTGATGACTCTAAAATATTCAAGGGGACTTCTATAAATTAGCTTGACATGAATTTTGATTTATTTTTGAGTAGATTTTGTTTTAGCTTTGCAGGAGCATAGCGAGCTATGGTCCAAAAAGATAAGACAAAATATGCCAAAAAGAAACAAAATACAGTCAACATAGAAGATAAACATTTCGGTAATTTATAGAAGTCCCCTCAATGTAATACTGTTGGCTTGCCCTAGGGCAGGCCTTTTTCTTGCCATAAAAACAAAAAAAAACTTAAAACCAGTGACGCGTATAATATAATGCGACCTCGTTGCGTTATGAAGATGTATTTATTTTTAATTGAAACTGCCTATGCACAGAACTACTACAACGACTAACAAAGAAAATGACGTTATTACAATCGTGAAGGGTCCGAAGAAGGCCACAATGGAGTTCCTCAAGCAGTTTGCAAGAGTGTATCAGTATAACGTCGAGTTGCCGAGAGGACTCGAATCGATGGTTTTGAACTGACAAAACACTCGTTTCCCTCTCCCAAGAGTCATCGAGGCCTTCCCCTCCCGGGAGGGCTTCGCCGCTTATTTTAGGCTTCAGTCGCATTTTGCTGTTGCCCATGTCGTGACAAAAGTGTAAATTTGCACCAAATATCGAGAATGATCATGATAAATCTGATTAAACGCATCTTCACGGGTGCCATCTATATCGCCTTGATTGTGGCGGCAATCCTCTTGCTGGACAATTCTCCAGTGATGTTCCTGCTGGTCTTCCCGTTGTTGATCGTGTTAGGGATAGGCGAGATGGTGACGATGGCCAAGGATGATGCCACCCAGTCATGGCTGGTCAATGTCATTGACATGTTGGGTGGTGTGTGCTTGTTTGTAGCCTTCTATATGCACTACGAGGGCACGACATCACAGTCGCGGGCCATGTGGCTACTGCCCATTGCGGCCTACCTGATCGTGCGTACCATCGTGCAGCTCTACCGGCCACAGCAGAATGCGGTGCACAGTTTGGAACGCTCATTTTTCTCGCTGGGATATGTGGCGTTGCCCGTTTCCCTGCTCAATTGCATCATGAGCATCTCGGCCCCCCGCTTGTTGCTGGGCATGTTCCTGTTTATCTGGCTCTACGACACAGGCGCCTACTGTGTGGGCATGTTGCTGGGGCGTCATCGACTGTTTGAACGCGTCTCGCCCAAGAAGTCCTGGGAAGGCGTTTTCGGTGGTATTGCCGCATGTGTCGCCGGAGCGCTGGTGACCTATAACTGGTTTGATGAGTTCTTTCAAGTGCCTGAGTTGTCGTTGTGGGTTGGCATGAGTGTGGTGATTGCCGTGGCTGCTACCTTTGGCGACCTGGTAGAGTCGCTCATCAAGCGCACTGTGGGCGTCAAGGACTCGGGCAATATACTGCCAGGCCATGGTGGTATACTGGACCGCATTGACAGTCTGCTGCTTGTGGCTCCGGCGGTACTCATCTATCTATTGCTCATTGTCCCGAACCTACATTAATAATCAAGCTCATGTCATGAAGCGTCATCTGATCCCACTATTGTTGCTGGCATGGCTGTTGTCGTGCACCTTCTCGTGTGGCAAGAGCGATACTGGTGCGGTGCAAGAGCATCACTTGCCCGACACGTTGACAGTGGGTACCCTATATAGCCCGACAGGTTTCTTTATCCTCAAGGGTGACACGATGGGATATGACTATGACCGCATCTGTGATTTCGCGCGCTCACGGGGCATCGCCTTGCAATTCAAGGTGGCTCGCAGCATGCCTGACTTGATTGATATGCTCAAGAAGCACCGTGTTGACCTTCTGGCCTGTGAAATCCCTGTTACGGCCGAATATAAATCCCAGGTGTTGCACTGCGGCGCTGTCAACGAGACCTATCAGGTACTCGTGCAGCATAGTGGTGTTGGGGTTATCCATGATGTCACCGAACTTATCGGCCGCGATGTGTTTGTCGAGAAAGGCTCAAAGTATGAGTCGCGCCTTCACAACCTTGATAACGAGGTGGGCGGCGGCATCAAGATACACACTGTCGAGGGTGAGGAAGCCTTGCCCACCGAGTTGATTCAGCGTGTTTCCAGGCGCGAGATACCGTTTACCATCGTCGACAGCGATATTGCCCAGATGAACCTCACCTACTATGACAGCATCAACATCCAGCTGCGTGTGGGCTTTGAGCAACGCTCGTCGTGGGCGGTCTCCAAGCGTGACCAGTGGCTTGCCGACAGCATCAACGAGTGGGCGGCAAGTGGCAATGCCCAGGAGTATTCCAAGCAGGCCCTCAAACACTACTTTGAGATGAACCGCGGGCCCAAACCCGATTCTGTCAAGGTCGACACGCTGGCAGTTACACCCCCTGGTGGCATATCCCCCTATGACCAAGTCTTTAAGCAATATGCGCAGCAGATGGGTTGGGACTGGCGCTTGCTTGCCGCGATAGCCTATTCCGAGTCTGGATTTGACCCTAATGCAACGTCGTGGATGGGTGCCCGTGGCTTGATGCAGGTGATGCCCAAGACGGCCAGATCTTTCGGCGTGGAAGAGGCCGACCTGGCCAATCCCGAGGTGAGCATCCGCGTGGCTTCCAAGATCTTGAAGGAACTTGACGGCATCATGCGCGGGCGCACTGGTGCTGGCGACCGCATCAAGTTTGTGCTGGCTGCCTATAACGCAGGATCGGGTCATGTGACCGATGCGATCGCTTTGGCACGAAAGTATGAGCTCAATCCCCGCGTGTGGGAAGAGAATGTTGAGCAGGCCATGTTGTGGAAGATGGATCCCGAATATTACAATGACTCGGTGTGCACCAACGGATACTGCCGCGGTACAGAGCCGGTGGACTATGTGGTCAAGGTGCTCAACTGCTACGAGAACTACAAGAAGAATTACAAGAAATAATCATAACCGACACAAATAAACGACGACATTATGAGAAAGAAACATTTAGTTGTAGCCACCGTTGTGGCTCTCTCAGCATCCATGATGATGCAGTCATGTATTGGCAGTTTTGCCCTGTTCAACAAGGTGAAGACTTGGAACGACCATGTGGGAGACAAGTTTGTCAACGAGGTCGTGTTCGTTGCCATGTGGATTCTGCCTGTTTACGAACTTTGCTTTGCTGCCGACCTGTTGATCCTCAACAGCATCGAATTCTGGTCGGGTAGCAATCCTGCCTTAGCAGCCAACGATGTCAAGGTAGTTGACGGCAAGGATGCCCAGTACCTTGTTGCACGCAACGAGAGTGGCTATGTTATCACGAACATGAGCACCAAGCAGGTGACCCGCTTCAACTTCCATGCCGAGGACAATTCCTGGTCTCTCGAGAACAATGGTCAGGAAGTGAAGTTGTTTACCTTTGTCGACGACACCCATGTTGATGTCATCACCCGTGATGGCAGCTACACTCGCGTGGAACTGTCACAGCCGGGTGTGCTGGCCTATCAGCAGTTGATCGGTATCGGCGGCGCTGCAATGGCCCTGCGTTGAAGTGCTGTTCCATTTCATCTGGACGACTAGACGGGACAATCCTGGGGAATCTTTTTCCTCGGGATTTCCTGCTTTATAACGGCTTGCCATAGTGTTTTTGCGTCTTTATGTCTGATTAGTTGATTATTTGTGGATAGTTATTTGCATTTTTGATTTTTAAATCCTATATTTGTGGCGAATACACATACTATTAGGTTTTGTTTTAATTAAAAAGAGATGACCTATGAAATATTTTGTTATTGACGCTTTTACCGATAAGCCTTTCGGCGGCAACCCTGCCGGAGTTGTGCTGTTGGGACAGGGAACACAGTTTCCTGAAGATAAATTGATGCAGCAGATTGCAGCCGAGTTAAGATACAGCGAGACCGCCTTTGTACAGCAGAATGGCGAAGCCGAGTTCACCGTCCGCTACTTTACACCTCTCAGCGAGGTTGACCTGTGCGGTCATGCAACCATTGCCACCTTCGGGTTGTTGCGCCGGGAAGGCATTATCACCGAGGGCACCATGTGTCTCAACCACACGAGGGCCGGTGACCTGCAAGTGAAGGTGACCGACCATGTGATGATGCAGATGGCCGAGCCACAAGTGATCGTGCCGTTACTCGACGTGGAGTACTTGCACGAGATTATGGCTGGACGTCAGGCGATGGAGTGGACCGATATGCCGATTGAAGTGATTTCAACAGGCTTGCCTGACATCATCATGCCCGTTGGCAGCGTGGAGTCGCTCAATGCCTTGAAGCCCAATATGGATGCCCTCACCGAGTTGAGCCGAGAACTCAATGTGGTGGGTGTACACGCCTTTGCCATCAGTGATGATGGCTATACGGCCCATGTGCGTGACTTCGCGCCGCTCTATGGTGTCCCCGAGGAGTCGGCCACGGGTACCGCTAATGCAGCGTTGACCTATTACCTCTACCGCCGCAATATCGTCAAGCATGATGAGGAATGCCAGTTCATGCAAGGTGAGGCCATGGAGAGACCGTCGGTAGTGGCTACCATTCTGGGGACAGATGGCATTTCATGGGTGGGCGGACAGTGTGCTGTCGTTGCCTCGGGTGAGTTGCTGGTATAGCTCTCTAGATCACATTCTGGCTATAAATCTTGACGTTGCCGTCGAGGAAGGCACTCAGCTCGTTGTCGCAGCAGTTGCCTGTCACCTCGATGTGCCTTGTCTCGTCGTTAGCCTCAGGGCTACTTGAAGAACTTGCTGTGGCGGATGAAAGCGTAGCAGAGGACCATGAGGATGACAGAGATGGCGAGAGCCATCGGGAAACCCAGGGGGTGGGTCTCCATGCCGTTGGGCACGTTCATGCCGTAGTAGCCCGCAATCACGGTGGGAATCATCAGCAGGATGGTGACCACGGTGAGGGTCTTCATGATGCGGTTCAGGTTGTTGCCGATGACCGAGGAATAGGCCTCTTGCTGTCGGTCAAGGATGTCGTTGTAGATGCTGGCGGTGTCCAGTGCCTGTTGGGTCTCAATCTCGACATCCTCGAGTAAGTCCCTGTCGTGAGGCAAGGAGCGGATCCTCATCTTGATGCGGGCCAGCACTGTGGCATTGCCCTTGAGCGAAGTGATGAAGTAGATCAGGAACTTGCCCAGGCCCATGGTGCGCATCAGCTCGTCGTTATCCATTTTCTTCTCCAGACGTTCCTCGGCAGCATTCATCATGGTGTTCATCTGCTTGAGATACTTGAGGTACCACACCGAGGTGGACAGCATCAACGACAGCAGCAGGTCATGACCTTTGCAGGCATTCATTCGTCGTCGTTGGCTCCAACGGATGAAGTCGTCGAGCACCTCGTTGTCATAGTAGTTGACCGTGATGAACACGTCGTCGCGGATGAGGATGGCAAGCGGGGCGGTAGTGAACTGGGTGTCGCCGTCATTGTCGATGCGCTTGCAGGGCACACGCAGCAAGACCAGCATCCAGTTGTCCTCGTGATCGACGCGGGGACGCTCTTCGATGTCTTGGGCATCGTCTATGAAGTCGAGCGGAGCCGCGAAACGCTCCTGCAGCAGGGACAAATCATCGGCGGTCGGGTCCGAGACTTTGACCCAACACCCCGACTTCCACTGATTGATTTCGTCGAATCCTTCCTTACACTTCCAATAACTGATCATACTTCAATGTTTTCATACGCTCTGCCCCGCAAAGTTAATGTTTTTGCTGAAAACAGCAATACTTCTGCAAAACTATCTATAATAAATCCGCACAAATGTAAAATAATTCATAGAAAAACGGCCGCGACACGTTGTGTGCCACGGCCCTTGTCGATGCCTGTCTAGTGAGAACAGGTTACTTCACAATCTTGATGGTGACGGTGTTGCCGTCGCTGTAGGTGGCGCGCTGCAGGTACAGACCCGTAGCGGGAGCTGCGGGCAGCTCACGACCGGTCAGGTCATAGTATCGGATGTTGACCACCTGTGCACCCGAGGCCATCTCGTTGATGCCAGTGTGGCTGGGATTGTCAACATAAACGACCTGAGAGCGGTTCACCTCGTCACCGGCAGTATAGATGCTCTGAACACCCACTTTGTCATACTCGGTGGTGTAGATATAGACCGTGTGGCGGCCGTTACCGCTCATGTAGATGTCAAAGTTAATGTTGTCCTCAAACTTGTAGGGCACGTCGGTCATTGCGCTCGACAGGCCGATGTAAGTATCGGGGTCGAAGGTGAATACCTCGCCATCAAGCAGGATGTTGTAGTACAACTTGTTCTCGTTGAGCTTGTTGCCATCAACGTCAACCGTGGGGATGGTGAAGTGAAGCACCGTGAATCCTGTTGTGATATTGACCGTGACATCCTCGACGGTGAAGATGGGGTCGGCAGGCACGGCGGGCACCTCGTCAAAGGCGACCAGGCCAGGAGCCACATAGTCGTTGAGAATCGACAGCGTGGTGGGGCCAACATTGGTAATCATGGCAGCGGGCCACTCGGCAACGATGTTGCGTGCGTCCTCATCAACATTGAAGACAATCTCATCGTTGAGGTTGTAGTTGAACACGGGGCTGCTGTAGGTCTCACTGTCCACATAGGCATCGCCAGTCAGCACATAGATATGACCGTTATAGTAGGCATCAACACCCAGGTATTGGCGGGTGGGGAAGGTAGCCTTGCCGTCAACAAGCGTACCCTTGATGTAAGAGTCAGGATTATTGTTGTTAAGGTTACCCATATAGATGTCCTCGCCATCGATAGCGATGCTGACGACGGTCTCCTTGGTCTTGGTCAGGTCGGTGGGATCGGACAGGTAGGTCATGGTGTAACTCTGTACGTACATGTCCGCGGGCAGGGTGGTGATTTCGTCAGTTTGCGGAGCATAGACGATGTGCTGGTCGGCCATGTAGAACCAGTCGGCGGTAGCGTCACACAGGCCGATGAACTTGTCACCCAGCTGGGTGAGCACGCCATTCTCCCAAGTGAACTCGATTTCGCCTTCCTCCTCAACAACGGGCATGCCCTCGTCCTCGTCATAGTGCATGCAGTAGGCATAGTAGGGATCGCCATAATCGAGGATGTAGAGCTGGGGCAGCTTCACGACATACTTGCCGTCGCCGGCAGGTTCGGCCTTGATCCAGGGAAGGATGGCAAACCAGATGTAGCCCTGCGAGATGGGATTGTAGATGTAGAGGTTACCGTCGGTGCCCTCGACCACCTTGCCGATGCCGCCATCCACATTCTGGATGTAGACATCCCCCCAGCCCAAGCCATAGGCAAACGACGAGGCATACATGTTGTCATACAAGATGCCCTCAGGCACGTCCATGATGGGCTCTTCCTCGGCCCGCAAGTTGACTGCGGCAGGAGCCTTGAACTGAGACAGTCTCATGCCGCTCTTGGCGGGCATGCGCCCTGCAATGGCCATGCTCGGGATGAGCAGGGCGGCAACCAGTGCAATAAGAGTAATTGTTCGCTTCATAATCTTGATTCTGTATTAATGGTTAAAACTAAAGTTGGCTAATCGCCTGCAAATGTAAAGAAAATTGAACACAAAAACAATAGTGAGAAAGTATTTTTTAAGATTCCCGTGCTGTAAATTTATTACGGGCTGCCAGCCCGTAACACTGGGACGATTTGTCCAGCACCGGGGAAAATGAGT
>JAFTEU010000096.1 GCA_017453505.1 Muribaculaceae bacterium | reverse complement strand
ATTTAAAAAAATGACAATAATTTTGATAGTTCAAGATAAATGGCTAACTTTGCATGAGCTAAGCAATATATAGAGTATTTTTACCCGATGGTTTGGAAATAGTAGCATGGTAAACCAGCCCTTGAGGTGCTGTGACAATGAGTAGTTAAGTGCAATCCATCTTTCCAATACCCCAGTGGAATGGAGGACTCTATAGCTTGTATAGAAATAAGGACGGAATTTTTAAGTTATTAATTTTATTAATTTTCTAAATTGTTTGAATTATGATTACTTTAACCAAAAAACTGTTTGCAGCAGCCCTGCTCATGACGCTGGGCATGCTGACGGTAAATGCCCAGCCGGTCGTTCACCCGAAGGCATACTATGATGCCATCACCTATGAGTGGACGGATGCGAGTGGTGTACAGCACACCAATGCCATCACCGACGAGGCGACCGACCCCTATCAGATTGTTGCCCTGTTGAAGAAGGTCTATTGCGACCCCAACATCCCGGGCCCGAAGTACAGCGCCTATGACGTCAACGGCAACCGCGAGCGCGCGGTCTATTACGGCCCCGTAGCCGGCGGCTGGAACATCAGTGCCGATGACGTGACGCCCCCCTATGAGGACGGTTACACCATCCTGATGGTTGCCGTGAAGGATAACCTGAACCTCTACAACGGTGACACCCAGCAGCAGACGGGTACCAACTTCTGGGGCAACCCGACCTATGGCACCTTCAACTCCAACTTCTTCACCCAGCCCAGCGAGCTGGTGCAGTACATCAGCGACAACGTGGCTGCCGTGCAGCTGCTGAGCGACGGTCTGCGCATCGGCGAGGGCCTGATGACGGGTACCACGTTCAACATCAGCGGCACCTATGACCGCTTCTTCATGATCGGCAAGGGTCAGGCCCGCGAGAAGGACAGCTGGGTCATCCAGCAGGAGAACAGCTACTCGCCCTATGAGATCATCGCTGGCGAGCGCGTGCCCTTCAAGTCGATGTTCGAGCAGTTCAGCCCGACCGATGGCTCGGATGGCTCACAGATCACCGACTTCTATGCCAAGATGGTGGGTGGTGACATCTATGGTGTTATCCACGACTGCGCCTCGGTTATCCAAGTGGAGCACTACTTCTCGATGGCCGGTAAGGATCAGCACCAGCCCCGCTCACTGACGGGTCTGAACATCTTCATCCCCGACTACCGCCTGCTCTACTGGGAAGACCAGTACACCTACAACAGCCGCCGCTACACTGTTGACGGCCGCACGTTGAACCCCTACAAGACGGTAGCCGGCACCTCGTTCATCAACAGCAACAACCGCAGCCTGCTGTGCGCCAACTACGGTAACTACAATCCCGAGTACGCACCCCAGGTGGGCATCTACACCATCACCCTGAACAGCGACGCTGTTGAGGGCGACCAGGAGAAGACCTACGACGTGGTTCTGGACTGGACCTCGTCGCTCGACAACATGGCCCACGGCACCGTGCCCCAGAACTACACCGTCTATATCGTCGTTACCGACGAGGATGGCAACGAGACCTATCAGGAGCTCACCGTGACCGGCGAGACCTCTTACACCTACACCGTGCCCCAGAACGAGCACAGCTACACGATCACCTACATCGTCTATGGTAAGCCTGCCGACGGCGAGCACGACGTGTTTGTCGCCTGGTCCAACCAGTCGAGCGTCGTCATCCCCGGCTGGAACGACTTCCTGAGCCTGACGCTGAACCACTACGAGAGCGACTACCAGAGCAACGAGGAGCTCAACTACTACCGCAACTTCCTGAACCTGGAGAACGAGGACATGCTGAACGCACTGACTCCCGCCCGCGTACAGGAGGGCGAGAACGAGTTCACGCTGTACCGCTTCGACGTGAACAATCCTGACGTGATGCTGCCCGTGGCCAACCTGACCCTGACCGTGGCAGGCAACGGCGTGCGCTACAACATCGAGTATATTGACGGCACCCAGGAGCCCCTTGCAGGCTACAATGTTCCCGTGACCACCAGCGGCAACCTGAGCGTTGGTGCCGGTGATGCCATCAACCTGAGCCCGATCACCTTTGTTGACCAGTTCACCGCCAGCACCGCCGACAACAGCCATCCCAACCGCTACGGCTACAAGCTGAACCTGACCAATGACACCAAGGGTACCAACACCGTCGAGGTTCCCGTCTTCAAGACCACCTCGACCATCGACGGCTACTACACCCTCGATGAGGTCATGGCCGATACCGACCGCCACCTGACCGCAGGTGTCAAGAACGCTAATGTCGAGATGAACGTGGCTTCTAACCCCGCCATCTACTACTACACCCTCGACCGTGGTGACAACGTGAACCCCAACGAGGCTATCTCCATGCTGCAGCACCGCACCGACGGCACCTTCCTCGAGATGAGCGATGTGCTGCCCCAGTACACCGGTCAGGTATCGGAGCCGGGCACCGTTGAGCGTCTGGACAACATGATCATCACCGGCACTCCTGGCGACTTCATGAGCTATCAGCCCGTGATCTGGACCTTCGGCGAGGACCGCGTGAACCACGATGGCGAGAACAGCTATGGTAGCCCCATCCTGCGCACTGGCGTTGGCCAGACCGTGGGTAGCTCCAAGGGATACCGCAGCAGCACCTTCAAGGGTGAGTGGAAGGACGAGAACGGCGTGCTGTGCAATGCCTACATGCCCATCCTGACCCTCACCGGCGACGTGCCCGAGGATGCCAGCGTGATCTATGAGCCGTTCATGTTCCGCGTCTGGAGACTGTGTGACAACATCCGTGGCTTCAAGGTGAACCCGACCACCGAGATCCCCTACAACGATCCCAGCGCCGACCGTTCGGCCGACGCCCTCTTCCTTGAGGAGCTCAACAGCGACGGTTACCTGCTGCGTGGTGACGGTGTGACCGAGCTGAGATTCGGTGCTACCGCCGATGCCGAGATCAACTTCGTTGTCCGCTTCTACTACAAGAAGGTGGCTAACCGTGGCGAGAACGCCGAGCCCATGTACTATGTTGTGGAGAACACCTTCCCCTGGAAGAACATCCCCACCAGCGTGGATGAGCTCTCGATCGCCAGCGAGGGCGTGAAGACCTACTACAACGCTCAGGGTATCGCTAGCGACAAGCCCTTCAAGGGCGTGAACATCGTTGTAACCCGCTACAACGACGGCACGACCACAACGACTAAGGTTATCAAGTAATGATGACTTTTTCATGGTGAATGGGCGGCCCTCCACTGGGGGGGCCGCTCTTTTTAACGACAACTTGAACAAATTGGCAGGCACCGACTTGATCCTCACGCAAAGACGCAAAGTCGCGAAGGTTTAAATTGTTGCTCTCAAGTGCTCGCAAAAAAATATCTTTGCGACTCCTGTTTTCCGCATTGGGACATGCCATAAAGTGTTGGTGATTGTCGTGTGGCCAAGCAGGTCGATGACCTGCACAAGGCCGACGGCCTTGACTTGAGGTAACACCACGGCGCAAGGGCCGAAGGTCCTTGTGGCATGGTGACAGAAATGCTACTGGTCTCGGGCCCTGAAGGGGGCCACTAACCGAGTGTTGTCCCAAGCCAGGAGCAGTTGGCCCTCTTCGAGGCCCTTACCTTTTACCGGCTCTTTCCCTAGGCCACACTGACCTACGGCCAGTGCGCCCTAGGGTTAGTGTAATTCAAGGCCGCTGGCCTTGTCAAGGTCTTTCGACCTTTTCTTGTGAGAAAATAACTGCACGGGACATGCCATTTTGCAAAATCCGTGGTGTTAAATCGCTGATTTTCAGACGAGATTTCTTATTGCAATATGCTTACGCGAAATACAGGAAAATATCTTTGCGGCTTGGCGTGAGTTGATGGTGGCATGGGGCATGGGGTTGTAACGGATTGTTGTTTAGAGAAATTTGTCGCAAAGTGTTGCACAATTATAAAAATGTATGTACCTTTGCGGCGATGAAACGAACCTCGCTCACATAAAGCGCTAACAATGAATAACTTTTGTTTATTAACATAATTTTTCATTAACTCAATTCATTTCAAATTTTTATGAAGAAATTATTTTCTCTCCTCACGTTAGCCCTGCTGACCCTGTCGGCAATGGCCGCTACGACCGTGACCTTTGACTTCACCACTGGTTACACTAATGGGCAGGTAGTAACCTCCGCCGAGCAAGACGGCGTGACGCTGACCTTTGACAAGGGCACTAACAGCAATGCTCCCGCTTGGTACACCACGGGCGCTGCTCTGCGCATCTACGGAGGTGGCACCATGACTGTGGCTGCCGAAGCAACGATCACCAACATCACCTTCACCTTCGGTTCTGGTGATAACACTAACGCAATCACCGCTAATGTAGGCACTTATGCAGAGCCCACTTGGACCGGTTCGGCCAACAATGTAGTCTTCACCGTTGGCGGCACTTCAAAGCACCGCAGGTTTGCCAAGGTAGAGGTTACCCTCGACAATGACGCTCCCGTTGTTGAGACCTTGAAGGCTCCCGTCTTCACCCCTGGTGATGGCACGACCTTCAATGTGGAGAGCCTGGCCGTTAACGTAAGTTGCGAGACCGAGAACGCCTCAATCTACGTTTACGAGGTAGTGGATGGTGAGATTGACTACACCACCCAGCAGTACTTCTTCCAGAATGGCGAGTTCTATGTTAACGCTACCAAGACCTATGCTGCCATGTCCACCAAGGGTGACGAGTACAGCGACTTCGTCTATGCTACCTATACCAAGATTGAAGAATATGAGGGTGGCACCGACATCAGTTTCGTGGCTCTGACCGACACCATCGAGGGCGGCACCACCGCTGGCTGGCACACCATCGTTAAGGACGGAGTGACCATGAAGTTCTACGGCACCGTTTCCAACTACACCCTGACTGACTCTCTGGGTAACGTTACCAACGAGTACCACCAGTACCGCATCTACAAGAACAACCCCGTTCAGTTCACCTCTGGCAAGACCGTTGGCAGTATCCGCAAGATCCAGTTCTTCTGCGACGAGACCAACCCCACCAGCGGTTTCGCTGATGCAGCAGGTCTTGACAAGGAGACCGGTCTTTGGGAAGGTGAGACCCGTGACATCACCTTCACCGCCAGCAACAAGCAGGTTCGCGCCAACTCGATCATCGTGACCGTTGACGACAACGTTCCCGCCATCATCGTTGCTGATCCCGTTCTTGATCCCGAGAACAACACCAAGTTCATCGGTAGCCAGAAGGTGACCATCACCTGCGCTACTGAGGGTGCTACTATCTATTACACCACCGACAGTGTTTATCAGGTTTACGAGGCTCCCATCACCATCACCGAGACCAGCACCGTTAAGGCTTATGCCGAGCTCAATGGCGCACAGAGCAACACTGTTTCCGCTAAGTACATCAAGCTCGCTGAGGTGAGCACCATCGCCGAGGCCAACGCCCTGGACAACAAGCAGGACTTCATCTTCTACGGCAACGTAGTTGTTGTTTACCAGAATGGCAGCAACCTGTGGGTTAAGGACAACACCGGTTACGGCCTCATCTACGGCAACCAGGTTCCCCAAGTCGAGGTAGGTGCTACCTTGAGTGAGGAGTGGGAAGCCCAGTACTACCTGTTCCGTGGCATGATCCACGAGTACCAGTATCCCACCAATGTTACCGCAAGCGACGAGCCCCTGCAGACCATCACCGCTACCGAGTATGCCGAGGCCGACCTGACCACCGAGAAGATCAACGAGCGCGTGCTGGTTAAGGGTCTGACCCTGACCGCTGGCGAGGATGCCAAGTACCTCTACACCGCCGACGGCATGGCCATCTACAACCAGTTTGGTATCGAGTATCCCACCGTTGAGGAGGGCAAGACCTATGACGTTGAGGGTATGGTAAGCTACTACAACAATGCTGTTCAGATCATGCCCATCGCCATCACCGAGGCTGCTGCTACCACCGTTCTGCGTGGCGATGTTGACAACAGCAACACCGTTACCATCGACGACGTTACCGCTCTGATCGACTATCTGCTCAGCGGCGATGCCTCCAAGGTCAATCTGCAGGCTGCTGATTGCGATAACAGCACTACCGTAACCATCGATGACGTTACCACTCTGATCGACTACCTGCTGAGTGGCGCTTGGAAGAACTAATTCCTTGACTGAACGAAAGTTCAGACACTAACTACTACTGATATACATCCGGACCTCTGTCACTAGAGGCCCGGATGTTGCTTTATCGAGGGAACCTGTTGGGAATTAGGAATTAGAAATTAGGAATTAGGAATTAGGAATTGGCATCCGCATTCTGGCGACTGGCGACTGACAACTTTTTAGAATTAGGAATTGGCATCCGCCGACTTGGAAGGACGCGGATGCAAGTTGTTAGAGTTGTGCGAGTTGTTTTTACCCCCCTCGCCGGATGGCAAATATCTGTTTTCTTTCTTGTCTTCCAATTAAAAAAACTTTGCGGCTTGGCGGCTTTGCGTGAGGTAAAGGAGGATGCGGATGCGGATGAAAACAGACAACTGAATTCATTGAAAAACGTATCGGATTGACCTAAAAAAATTTACAATTAATTTAATATTTTGGGAATTTAGGCTGAATTTTTTTTCATTATAAGAAATTCCACCTAACTTTGCCGTGCTAAAGCATTACTGTGGACCAACTTGCTATATCACTATTAGGTTAAGTGTAAAGGCTTAACTACCAATGGATTGCCAACTTGTCATCCAACCTAAACAACATATAAAATTAATTAATAGGTATAGGCGTTTAGGTCGCACTATTTAATATGTTGGCTTTAAGCGGATTGGATTGTAATTAACCATCCTTCGAATGAGTACGTCGAAGATTGTCTCCATATTATTTCGCCGATTGTATCGGAAATGGTACTCATCT
>JAFTEU010000095.1 GCA_017453505.1 Muribaculaceae bacterium | reverse complement strand
GACACGGGGACGGTTCTTTTGTCCCATTTTCGGAGCAAAAGTGGGACAAAAGAACCGTCCCCGTGTCCCAGGTTGTCAGTGTCGTGAAAAATGTTTATCTTTGCATCGTGATGGCTGGTGTATATGTACACATACCGTTCTGTGCGAGCCGCTGTGCTTACTGCGACTTCTTCTCGACGTTGCGGTTGCGCGAGGTCGGCAGCAAGTATGTCGATGCCTTGATTGCCGAGGCACGGCTGCGTCGTGAGGAATTGCAGGGCGAGCCTGTCATGACACTCTATATGGGGGGCGGCACCCCATCGCAGTTGCCCTTGCCGTTGCTGTCCAGGCTTGTCACGGGATTGCGTGAGGCGCTTGACTTGATCTCGGTGGAGGAGTTCACTGTCGAGGCCAATCCTGATGACGTGTCGCCCGAGTGGTGTGCTTCCTTGCTGCCGCTGGGCGTGAATCGTGTCAGCATGGGTGTCCAGTCGTTTGAGGACGATATCCTGCGGCTCATCGGCCGACGCCACACGGCTCGGCAGGCTGCGGATGCGGTCGCTAATCTTCGTCAGGCGGGAATAGATAACATTAGTCTAGACCTCATCTATGGGCTTCCGGGTCAGACGATTGACTCGTGGACTGACTCGGTGCGGCGGGCAATAGACTTGCAGCCGCAACACATTTCGGCCTATGGACTGTCCTACGAGCCGGGAACGCGACTGTGGCACCAGCGGGAGAACGGTGAGGTCATTGAGGTCCCCGAGGAACAGTGTCTGGAGATGTACCGCCTGCTGGCGGACATGCTACGTCAGTCGGGATATGAGCATTACGAGATTTCCAACTTTGCCTTGCCCGGCTATCACTCGCGTCACAATTCCTCCTACTGGGACGATACTCCTTACCTGGGCTTGGGTGCGGCGGCACACAGTTATGACGGCCGCATCAGGCGCTACAATCCCTGTGACTTGCAAGAATACATCGGTCGTGTGATGGCCGGTGACAATGCGTATGAGACCGAAGAACTGTCGCGTTGGGAACGCTATGACGAGCGGGTGATGCTGGGCCTGAGGACGGTGCGCGGCGTGGATGCCGTCAAGTTGAGACATGACTTTGGTGACGAGGCATGGCTACATTTCACAAAGGAGGCGCAACGCCACATCGAGGCGGGGCGCTTGAAGACGACGCAAGATGGACGCTATGTGCTTACCAGTGACGGTATTATGGTCAGTGACGGCATTATGCGCGATCTTATGTGGGATGATTGACCCACAACCCTTTTCCTTCCCCTCTTTATTCCTGTGGATTGTGGAGTTCCTCCATGATGTCTTGCAGCAGCGAGGCCAGTGGCGATGAGGCATTGTCCGCATCGCTCCCGACCGTTGCGATGAGGGACTCGGTGCGCTGGATCTTGCCCAGCATGAGCAGATTCATCAACAGGCGGTAGCCTGTATACTTCTCCATCTGATTATCGCTTGCGATGAGTGTAGAAGAAATTTCCACACATTCGTGGACGTGGCGCAATAATTTGTGACACAGGTTGTCGGCCACTTCGATTGTCTCAATGCCATTGCACCAGTCCAGTGCGAGGCTGCGGGTCATGAGATGGGGCGGATACAGCATGGGAGCAGCAAGCCGGCACTCGCGTGAATTGGTGTCGCTCCACAGTTCGGTGGCTATGGCGGCAAGGTTCACTTCATCGCCGATTGATTCTCTCGTGCGTTGGGCGATACCCACCAGGTCGCTGAGCAAGCAGCCCATGATCATCGGGTGCGGATCGCCCGCTTTTCTCAGTTTGTCGGCGACGATGCCGTTGCGGAAGGCAAAAAACTCCTTGCGTATCTCCCTCTCGAGGTTATTAAGGTTTTCTCTTTCCATTGCATTTGGCTATAAATAACTTAACGCTTGGACTTGATGCCAAGTTTCTCTGCAAGGAACCGGCCGGTATGGCTCTCCTTGCACTGTGCTACCTCCTCGGGCGTGCCAGCGACTACAACATTGCCGCCGTTGTCGCCGCCCTCGGGGCCGAGGTCGATGATGTGGTCGGCGCACTTGATGACATCCAGATTGTGCTCAATGATGACCACGGTGTGGCCGTTACCGATGAGTTGGTTGAATGACTTCATCAGCGTGTTGATGTCGTGGAAGTGCAGTCCTGTGGTCGGCTCATCGAAGATGAACAGCGTGTTGCCTTGCCGCTCGCCGCTCAGGTAATAGGCCAGTTTCACGCGCTGGTTCTCACCTCCTGACAATGTTGACGATGACTGTCCCAGCTTGATGTAGCCCAGCCCCACGTCCTGCAGGGGCTTGAGGCGGCGCACGATCTTGTGCTCGTTATAGGTGTTGGTCTCGCTGAAGAATTCGATGGCCTGGTTGACCGTCATGTCGAGCACGTCGCTGATGGTGAGGCCGCGGAAGGTCACGTCTAGCGCATTGCGTCCGAACCGCTTGCCGTGACATGCCTCGCATGTGAGGGTGATGTCGGCCATGAACTGCATCTCGATGGTGATGGTGCCTTCTCCCTTGCACTCCTCGCATCTGCCGCCGGGCGAATTGAACGAGAAGAAGCTCGCGTTATATCCCATCTGCTTGGACAGCTGCTGCTGTGAGAACAGCTGCCGTATCTCGTCAAATGCCTTCAGATAAGTCGCAGGGTTGCTGCGGGTGCTCTTGCCGATGGGACCCTGGTCGATGAATTCCACGGCCTGCAGGCGACTCAGGTCGCCATCGAGACTGTTGTAGCTGCCGGGGGTGTCAGCCGTCTGGTCGTAGTTCCGTGCCAGGGCAGGGTAGAGGATTTTGCCGACTAGGGTAGACTTGCCGGAGCCGCTGACACCGGTGACGACGGTCATCACGCCGAGTGGTATCTTGACGTTGATGTTCTTGAGGTTGTTGTGGGTGGCACCCTTAATCTCGATGAACTGGTTCCACTTGCGGCGTTGCTTCGGAACAGGTATCGAGAGCCCCCCTGTCATGTAGCGGGCGGTGTAACTGTCGGTAGCGGTGGCTAACTTGTCAACGGGTCCTTGATAGGTGATGCGGCCACCATTGCGTCCTGCCTCGGGACCGACATCGATCAGATAGTCGGCGTTGTGGATGATGTCCTCGTCGTGCTCGACGACCACGACCGTGTTGCCCAGTCCTTGCAGCATGCGCAGGACGTGGATCAACCGGTGGGTATCGCGTGGATGCAGGCCGATTGACGGCTCATCAAGGATATAGACCGAGCCGACCAGTGAACTGCCTAATGCCGTGGCCAGGTTGATGCGCTGACTCTCGCCGCCCGACAAGGTCGCTGACAGGCGGTCGAGAGTCAAGTAACCCACCCCCACGTCGCACAGGTATTCCAGCCGGCTGTTGATCTCGGTGAGCAGCCGCTTGGCGACAAGGGCATCGGTCGGTTCCAGCTCCAATTTGGAGAACCATTCGGCCAGATCCTTGACCGGCATGCGTACGATGTCGGTGATGGTTTTGCCTCCTACCTTGACATATAGGGCTTGAGGCTTGAGGCGGCTACCATGGCAGGTGGGGCACACGGTCTTGCCGCGATAACGGGCCTGAAGAACCCTGAACTGTATGGCATAGGACTTGCTCTTGACCCATTCAAAGAAGCCGTCGATGCCGCTCCACTCGCCATCCCCAGTGCCGTGCCACAGCAGGTCGAGCTGCTGCTCTGTCAGTTCGTGGTAGGGCTTATGGATGGGGAAAGCATGGCGGGCTGCCACATGGATGAACGCGTTCTTCCACTCGCCCATCACTTGGCCTCGCCAGCACATGACCGCGTCGTCATAGACCGAGCGGCTCCTGTCGGGAACCACCAGCGACTCGTCAATGCCGATGACGTTGCCGAATCCCTCGCACGTGGGGCATGCCCCCACGGGGTTGTTGAAGTTGAACATCAAGTCACTGGGCTCGTCAAAGGCCATTCCGTCCAGTTCAAATCGCTTGGAGAAGCGGTGTTCGACTGTTGTCCCGTCTTGCTGCCACACGACCACAATGCACTCGTCCTTACCCTCGTAGAATGCCGTCTGCAGCGAGTCCAGCAGGCGCATCTCGTCGTCGTGGTTGTGGGTGACAGCAAGGCGGTCGATGAGCAAACGGTAGTCGGCTGCGTCAAGGTCTCCTGAAGTGTCCATCACTTGGGAAATGTCCACAAACTTACCTTCCCGGGTCATCAGCCTGGAATATCCTCCCTTGGCGAGGATGTCGAGCTGTGTGCGCAGGTCGCGGCCTTCGGGCAGGATGACCTCAGTCAGCAGTGCCAGGCGGGTGCCGTTAGGGTAGCTGTTGATGGTGTCGATGACATCATTGGCGGTGTGCTTCTTTACCATCTGCCCCGAGATGGGGGAGAACGTCTTGCCCACGCGGGCAAAGAGCAGGCGCAGGTAATCGTAGATTTCGGTGCTAGTGCCCACCGTGCTGCGCGAGTTGCGCGTCACTGTGCGCTGCTCGACGGCAATGGCTGGTGGCAGGCCGCGGATGAAGTCGCAGTCGGGCTTGGTCATGCGCCCCATGAACTGACGTGCGTAGGACGAGAGGCTCTCGACGTAGCGCCGTTGCCCCTCGGCATACAGCGTGTCAAATGCCAGCGACGACTTGCCACTGCCCGACAGGCCGGTGATCACGACAAACTTGCCGCGAGGTATTGTCACGTCAACATTCTTCAAGTTGTTGACTCGAGCTCCCTTGATGATGATGTCTCCTCCGTTAGCCATTGCTGATAAATTGAGCCCGCAAAGGTACGGATTTTTCTTGAGAAATCCAAATCTGATTCATTCGCTTCCAGGGCAACCGCACCAAATGAGAATAAACGCTGAAACAAGATCTCGTGCCGCCGTCCGAGAAATGAAATGGATATTATAATTTGGACAGTTTTTTTTGAAATTATTTGCCCAAATTAAAAAAAAAGAGTAATTTTATTGCCTCAATCAAGCGTCGCGACACGCATGTGGCACGATTATTGCTTGAAATGACATTACTAAGACATTATTAATTATTTAATTAGCTTATTTGAGATATGAAACCGATCAACATTGTTATGGCCGTTGTAGGTGGCGCTATTGCTGGCGCTGCAGTGGGCTTGCTTTTTGCCCCGGAGAAAGGTGACGACACCCGCAAGCGCATTGCGGATGCCCTGCGTGAACAAGGCGTGAAGCTCAAAGGCTCCAAGCTCGACAACCTCGTTGACGATATCGCCGAGGAAATTAAAGACAAGCTGGATTAATAACCACATTTAAAAATGATAAAGAAATGAGAGGATTAAGTTTATTGTATGCATTCCTGGGAGGCGCACTGGTAGGCGCATCGGCCGCTATCCTGTTCGCTCCCGAGAAGGGCTCTGACCTGCGCAGCCGCATCAAGGAAATGCTCAAGAAGAACGGCATCGACTTCAGCGACGACGAGGTGGAGCAGCTGGTGAAGCAAATCAGCGCCCAGATCGAGGACTGACAAAATAGCACCCATACATGACAGGCGGAGTGACGCAAGATGACACGCCGCCTGCCATGACCATGTTTACTGATGACATGAATGAGATAGATTATAAAAAACTCTTTGGCGAGGCACGCAAGTATTTCTCGCTCGAGTGGGATTACACCAAGCTCACGGCGGTCGAGAAACTGGCTGTGCTGCTGTCGTCGATAGCCTTTGTCGGTGTGGTGCTGGTAATTGTAGCCTTTGCGCTGCAGTTCTTGTTCTCGGCACTCATTAGCCTGCTGGCGTCTGCTCTGGGGTGCACCTGGGGCGCGCAGCTGATAGCCGTCGGCATCCTGATGCTGCTGCTGCTTGTCGTGTTCGCCTTCAAGCGTCAGCTCATCGTCGATCCCGTGGCCCGCTTTGTGAGCAAGTTGTTCCTTAAACCTGAAGACAATGAGTAACGAGACACCTAATGGCACCACCGGTGGAGCACAGCAATTGCCCGTTGCCACGCCCGATGCCCCCGAAACCTGGCGCGGCATGACGCTAGACGAGCTGCGGCGAGCCCGCGGCAAGGCTCTCGTGCGTCGGGAGGTGGGGCGTGCGACCATCCAGTACAATATCGACGGTGTGAAAGACAACATCGCCAATAATGGCGTGCGCGCGCTCATGTTCAGTCCCGGCACCGTGTCACACCTCAAGACGGCCGACTATGTCCTGCTGGGATTCAAGCTCACGCGTTGGATCATGAGCATGAGGAGCAACCGCCGTCGCCGGTGATGAATAATGGCTGCAAATGATGTGAATTCATCAAAAAACAACCTGAAAATCAATTTTTCCTGAAAAAATGTTGTTGTTTTTTTGATTTTACTTATATTTGCAGCCCGAAATCTTACGTGATTTCGATTTGTGTGAGAATAAACTTTAATGACAATAAATTTCTAAAATAGACTGCCTATCGACAAACATTACTCATTATTGACCAAAAATATATAGTAATGAATATCTACAAGGACAAGAGCGATGAGCAACTCATTTCGCTGTATGTCGATGGCAACAACGAGGCCTTTGATTCGCTGCTGGAGCGACACAAGGACCGTGTTTTCATGTATATATATCATGCGGTAAAAAACGAGGAACTTGCCGACGACATCTTCCAGGACACATTCGTCAAGGCCATCATGACCATCAAGCAGGGTCGATATGTCGAGAACGGGCATTTCCCCGCATGGATCACACGCATCGCGCATAACCTGATTATCGATTACTTCCGTCAGACCAAGGCCGAGAATCTACAGTCCACCGATAATGAGGATGCCAATATTCTTAATCGTAAGGAGCTGGCTGATAATACGATAGAGGATAACCTGATTACGACTCAGATTCACAACGACGTGCGCCGTCTGGTCAAGGCCTTGCCCGACAGCCAGCGCGAGGTGCTCGTGATGCGCTACTACAAGAACATGAGCTTTAAGGAGATTGCCGACACCACCGGCGTGAGCATTAATACGGCTCTGGGACGCATGCGCTATGCAATCCTGAACATGCGCCGCATGGCCGAGGAGCACAACATCGTCCTCACCCTGTAACACTGACTCAGCAAACAGATTTCATCAATACAAACAAAGGATAGCGCCATCAGCATGTCCTTTGTTATTTTTATTGTTTTTCACTTCTTCATTTTGTAAAAAGTGGCGGTGAAATTTTGTGTATCATGTGAAATGTAGTAATTTTGCAGCCGTTTTTTGAGAATTAAACATTTAACCTACAATAGAAAACAAGTAATGAACGTAAGTTTTGAACAAATTGATGCGGTGAACGGACTGCTCACCGTAGTGCTCAAGAGAGAAGATTTCGCTAGCGACGTGAATAAGGAGGTTGCTGCTATGGGCGTGCGCCACCCGTTGAAGGGTTTCCGCCCCGGTAAGGCTCCCAAGAACCTGTTGATGAAATTCTACGGTCCCAGTGTGACCGCCGACGTGATTGACCGCACCGTGGGCCGCGCTGTCTATGACTACATCCGCGAGAACAAGCTCCAGGTGCTGGGCGAGCCCCTGCCCAACGAGGACACCAAGGTCGATATCATGAAGGACGAGGAGATGACATTCAAGTATGACTTGGGTATGGCTCCCGCTATCGAACTCAAGCTCAACAAGCGCATCAATGTGCCCTACTACAATATCGAAGTGACCGACCAGATGGTCGATGACGCTATTGCCCACGACCGCAAGCGCCTGGGCACCCTCGTTGACGGCGAGGTGAGCGACAAGGAGTCGATGCTGCGTGGCTCGATGGTCGAGCTCGACGAGCAGGGCAACGACAAGGAAAACGGCATCAAGGTGGAGCGCACCGTGATCTCGCCCCGCTACATGACCGACGAGGAAGAGGCCGCCAAGTTTGTCGGCGTTAAGGTGGGTGACACCTTCGTCTTCAACCCTCACAAGGCCAATGGCGGCAACCAGGCCGAACTGGCCGCCATGCTCAACGTGGACCGCAAGGATGCCGACGTGAAGAGCGACTTCCGCATCACCATCGAGGAGGTGAAGGTCAATAAGGAGGCCGAGATGAACGAGGAGTTCTTCAAGGGCGTTCTGGGCACCGAGACCGAGGTTAAGGACGAGGCTGCCTTCCGCGAGGCTGTCCGCGAGATGATTGTCCGTGCCAACGTGCCCGAGGGCAATTATCGCTTCACGGTCGATGCTCAGCGCATCCTTACCGAGAAGGCTGGCGAGCTGCCCCTGCCCGAGGAGTTCCTGAAGCGTTTCCTCAAGCTGCGCCGTGAGCAGGACGAGAAGAACAATGGCGAGGTTACCGACGAGGAGGCTCAGAACATGTTCAAGTCGCTGCGCTGGCAACTGGTCAAGGATCACCTGGCTCAGGAGCTTGGCATCAAGGTGGAGAAAGAGGATATCGACACTGCTGCCTTTATCTTCGCTCAGCAGCAGCTGTCACAGTATGGCATCTATAATGCGCCCGAGGATCTCGTCCGCCAGCAGGCTGAGCGCTTCATGCAGGATGACCGCGCTCGTGAGATGATCCAGGAGCATGCCATCGACAACAAGTTCTATGCCGCAGTCAAGGAGGCCGTTAAGGTCAACGAGAAGAGCATCAGCGTCGAGGACTTCCGCAAGCTCTACGAGAATGACGAGAAGTAATCGTTACTGACGATATACATTAATAATTATACATTAATAATAATGTGGGGCAGGGTAGCATTGGCTATCTTGCCCCACATGTTATTTTGTCAGTTGGCGCGGTTTTTGCTGGTTTTTTGTCACTAATTATTCTCATGTCAATAAAAAGTCGCCCAACAGCGTGCGGAATTGAGAAAAAAATATTATCTTTGAACAAAAATTTTAAAAACCAATTTTTAGATTTATGGAAAACGATTTCAGAAAATTTGCAGTGCATCACCTCGGCATGAATGGATTGGCACTTGACCAGTTTGCTGCCGGCGTATCCAACAACTATATTTCCCCCACCATCATGGAGGAACGTAAACTCAATGTCACCCAGCTCGACGTGTTCTCGCGTCTGATGATGGATCGCATCATCTTCCTGGGGACTCAGGTCGATGACTACACGGCCAATGTTATCCAGGCCCAGCTGCTCTACCTTGACAGCTCTGACCCTGGTAAGGACATCTCGCTCTACATCAATTCACCTGGTGGCTCGGTATATGCCGGCCTGGGCATCTATGACACGATGAAGTATATCCAGAGTGACGTTTCGACCATCTGCACCGGTATGGCCGCCTCGATGGCAGCAGTATTGTTGGTGGCTGGCCAGAAGGATAAGCGATTTGCCTTGAAGCACAGCCGTGTCATGATCCACCAGCCGATGGGCGGCATTAGTGGCCAAGCATCAGATATCGAAATCACCTCCCGTGAAATCCTCAAGCTCAAGAAGGAACTTTACACCATCATCAGCGACCACTCGGGCCAACCCTATGACAAGGTGTATGCCGACAGCGACCGTGATTACTGGATGACCGCTGCCGAGGCTAAGGACTATGGCATGATCGACAAGGTGCTCGAGCGCCAGCAGAACAATGCGGCTACCACCGAGGTTAAACCCGAGTAAATCAAGACATGGCAAAAAAGAAAGACACTAATACACTATATTGTAGTTTCTGTGGCCGTAGCGACCGTGAGGTGGAACTGATGTTGCCTGGCATGAACGGTTGCATCTGTAATGATTGTGCCGAGCGTGCCGTTGAACTCTCCCGAGAGTATCTGAACAAGATGGCCACATCGATGCTGCCCGATCTGGACATGGACTCGCTCCCCAAGCCAGAGGAAATCAAGACTTATCTTGACCAGTATGTCATCGGTCAGGAAACGGCTAAGCGCTACCTGTCGGTGGCTGTCTATAACCACTACAAGCGCCTGAACCAGAAGCGAGATGATGATATCGACATCGAGAAGAGCAATATCATCATCGTGGGCCCGACAGGAACGGGTAAGACCTTGCTTGCCAAGACGATTGCCAAGATGTTGAAAGTCCCCTTCGCCATCGTCGACGCCACGGTGCTGACCGAGGCTGGCTACGTCGGCGAGGACATCGAGAGCCTGCTGACGAGGCTGCTTGCCGCATGTGACTATAACGTGGCCGAGGCCGAACGCGGCATCGTCTTCATCGACGAGATTGACAAGATAGCACGCAAGGGCGACAATCCGTCCATCACCCGCGACGTGAGCGGTGAAGGTGTCCAGCAGGGACTCCTCAAGCTGCTCGAGGGCTCGGTGGTCAATGTGCCCCCTCAAGGCGGCCGCAAGCATCCCGAGCAGAAGATGATAGCTGTCGATACCAAGAATATCTTGTTCATCTGCGGCGGTGCCTTTGAGGGTATTGAGCGCAAAATTGCTCAGCGCCTGAATACCCATGTCGTGGGATTTGGCGCTGGCAACCACGTGAGCAAGGCCGACCGCGACAAGCTGTTGCACTTTGTCGCACCTCAGGACCTGCGCAGCTATGGCCTCATTCCCGAGATCATCGGCCGCCTGCCCATCCTGACCAACCTGGAGCCACTAGACCGCGAAGCACTGCTGCGCATCCTCACCGAGCCCAAGAACGCTATTGTGCGCCAGTACAAGAAACTGCTCGAGATGGATGGCGTGGAACTGGTGATCAATGATGATGTGCTGGACTTCGTCGTGGATAAGTCAATCGAGTACAAGCTGGGTGCCCGCGGTTTGAGAAGTCTGTTCGAGACCATCATGATTGATGTCATGTATCAGGCTCCCTCGCTGGGCAAGAAAAAATATGTGCTCACACGCGACTTCGCCGAGCGTCAGCTCTCTAAGTCTAATTATGAGTTATTGGCTGAATAAACACATTTAATTATTTTTCCCGAAAAAATTGTGCAGTTCACAAAATGGCAGTATATTTGTGAAATCGTTATAACCCTAAACCTATTATTATGGCTAAGAACAAACAGTTGATATCGGCGTTGAAGGAATACTTTGGCTTTGAGACTTTTAAAGGTAATCAAGAAGCGATTATCGAGAACCTCCTGGCCGAGAAGGACACCTTCGTGCTCATGCCTACGGGTGGCGGTAAGTCCTTGTGCTACCAGCTGCCCGCGCGCTTGATGGAGGGCACCGCCATTGTCATCTCGCCCCTTATTGCATTAATGAAGAACCAGGTCGATGCCATGCGCAGCTATAGCGAGGAAGACGGCATTGCCCATTTCCTGAACTCATCGCTCACCAAGCAGGCCATCGAGGAAGTGAAAGCCGATGTCCGCAGCGGACGCACAAAGTTGTTGTATGTCGCTCCCGAGTCGTTGACCAAGGAGGATAACGTGAACTTTCTCAAGGATGTGCCCATTTCTTTCTATGCCGTTGACGAGGCTCACTGTATCTCGGAGTGGGGACATGACTTCCGCCCTGAGTATCGTAATATCCGCCCCATCATCAACCGCATCGGCGAGCGGCCGATTATTGCATTGACAGCGACTGCTACCCCCAAGGTGCAGCATGATATACAGAAGAACCTGGGCATGACCGATGCCGCCGTTTTCAAGTCATCGTTCAATCGTCCCAATCTGTACTATGAGGTGCGTCCCAAGTCCAAGGATGTTGACCGTGAAATCATTAAGTTCATTAAGGCCAATGAGGGCAAGTCGGGTATCATCTATTGTCTGAGCCGTAAGAAGGTTGAGGAACTGGCCGAGGTATTGCGTCTCAACGACATCAAGGCATTGCCCTACCATGCTGGTATGGAGAGTGCCGTGCGCAGTGCCAATCAGGATGCCTTCTTGAGTGAGGATGTCGACGTGATTGTCGCGACGATTGCCTTCGGTATGGGTATTGACAAACCCGACGTGAGGTTTGTCATCCATTATGACATCCCCAAGAGCCTGGAGGGTTATTATCAGGAGACTGGTCGTGCTGGCCGTGACGGCGGCGAGGGCAAGTGCGTCACCTTCTATTCCCGCAAGGATCTTGACAAGCTGGAGAAATTCATGCAGGGCAAGCCCATTGCCGAGCAGGAAATCGGTAAACAGCTGCTGCTTGAGACACGCGACTATGCCGAGTCTTCGGTTTGTCGCCGTCGCTCCCTGCTGCACTACTTCGGTGAGACCTATAACCAGGAGAACTGCGGTAACTGTGATAACTGCCTCAAGCCCAAGAAGCGTGTTGAGGCCGGAGAGGAGCTGCGGGCCGCCATCGAGACGATTCTCGTCCTGCGAGAGCGCTTCAAGCCCGAGTATATCGCTCATGTCATGATGGGTGATGCCACCAATGAGATTCAAGGTTACAAGCACAATGAGTTGGACGTGTTCGGTTGCGCTAGTGAGCGTGATGAGAAATTCCTGATGGCAGTTATCCGTCAAGGTGTGTTTGCCGACTATCTATCCAAGGATATTGAGAATTACGGTGCCATCAAGGTGACCAAGGAGGGTAAGGATTTCCTCAAGAGCCGCGAGAAATTCTGGATCGTTGAGGACAACGAGTATACCGAGATGCTTGACGAGGAACTGCGCGGTGGCGGTAGTGGGGCTGTGGATGCCGAGCTCTTCAGCATCCTCAAGGACCTGCGCCGCAAGATCGCCAAGCAGCATGGCTTGCCCACCTATGTCATCTTCCAGGAACCGTCGCTCGACGCGATGGCTACAACCTATCCCATCACGATAGATGAGTTGCAGAACATCCCAGGTGTCGGGCCAGGAAAGGCCAAGCGATATGGCAAGGAGTTCATCGATCTCATCAAGAAGTATGTCGATGAGAATGAGATTGAACGTCCCGAGGACATGCGCGTGCGCACTGTGGCCAACAAGAGCAAACTCAAGGTTGAGATTATCACAGCCATTGACCGCAAGGTGCCGCTCGATGCCTTGGCCGAGAGCAAGGATCTTGAATTTGATGAGTTACTAGATGAGTTGGAAGCCATTGTATACAGTGGAACAAAAATTAATGTTTCCTATTATATTGATGAGGCTATCGACCTGGATATCGAGGAAGACATCTTTGAGTACTTCAAGGAGAGTGACACCGACGATATTGAGACGGCCATGAGCGAGCTCGGTGATGACTATACCGAGGAGGAAATTAGGCTTGTCCGCATTAAGTTCCTGAGTGAAATGGGTAATTAGTCCCTGAATTCATTGATCCGGGGAAGAGGCATTTGACGCATATTCCGCCAAGCGAGCAAAAACTGCTTTCTTGGCGGAATGTTTTAAAAAATACCGGGTGAAATATAATTTTTGCCGCATGTGTGCGTTATACATTAGTAATTAAGAATGAAAAAACGTAAAATATAGATTCAAACCAAGCTAAAGAAGATGAAAGCAAAACTTTTGATTTCTTCATTGCTGTTGGGTACCGCGATCCTCGCCATTGCTAAGGTGACGGATCCTGTTCTCATGACTATCAATGGCAAAGACATCAAGCTCTCAGAGTTTGAGTACCTGTATCACAAGAACAACCAGCAACAGATCGAGAAAGAATCCCTTGAGCAATACGTTGACCGCTTCGTGCTCTACAAGCAGAAGGTGGCGGATGCCGAGGCCGAGGGTATTGACACGACACAATTGTTCATCAAGGAGTTTGAGGGTTACCGCAAGGACTTGGCTGCTCCCTATTTGACTCAAGACACGACCTATAGCTGGCATTTCATCGCCGAGGCCTATGAACGAGCTAAAACCGAGATAGATATAGACCACTTCATGTTGCCATTAGGCGGCAATCCCGTGCAAACGCAGGCTAACATCGCACGGATGGACAGCATCCGCAACTGCATTCTCAATGGTGAGAAATGGGAAGACCTTGTGGCAAAATATTCAAGCGATCCTTCCAAGTCCCGCAACAATGGGCACTATGGCTACATGTCGGCTTGCCAATTCCCCTATGATTTTGAAAACCAGTTCTATAACACACCCGTTGGCAACATCTCCATGCCATTTACAACGCAGTATGGTGTGCACATGGTTAGGGTGAATCAGACCCGTGAGCGCAACGATGTTCATGCCAAGCACATCCTCAAGTTGTTCCCACAGAATGCTACCGAGGAGCAGAAGGCCCAGTGCAAGCAGCAGATTGACTCCATTTATCTCCTGCTCAAGAACGGTGCCGACTTTGAGGAGCTTGCCAAGGCTGAGTCTCAAGACGGATCTGCCCGCCGTGGCGGCGATCTGGGATGGTTTGGCCGTGGACGCATGGTGCAGCCCTTTGAGGATATTTCCTTTAATCTGGCCGACGGTGCCATTAGTGAGCCGTTTGCGACCCAGTTCGGCTATCATATTGTCAAGAAGGTCGCTCATGGCATGCCCACCCTGAGTGAGATGCGCGGTATCATCGAGACTGCAATCAGCCGCGACGAGCGCACCCAACTCATTGCCGAGAATCGCATTAAGGATCTCAAGAACCGTTATAACTTCCGCTTGAATCCTGATTTTGAGGGTTTCTTGTCCTCGGCACTTAAGGATGCAGGCAAGTTGGATTCGGCATTTGTCGCCCAGTCCATTAAGGGTAACCAGATGCCCTTGTTTACCTATGCTAACAACCTGTCGGTTCCTGTATCAGAACTTGCCTCTCAGATTAATCCCAAGGCTAAGTTTCCGGTAATTGACAATGCGAAGGATTATATCATGTCACTTGTCGACAAGGTCGCCGACAAGGCCCTCTCGGATTATCATTCACTGGAATTGGTCAACAACAATGCCGAGTATCGCAACCTGCTCAACGAGTATCGTGATGGCATGCTGTTGTTCGAAATCAGCAATCGTCGCGTCTGGAAGGCCGCAAGCAAGGATACTGTCGGCCTGGAGCAGTACTTTGCCGAGAACCGCGCGCGCTACATGTGGGATGAACCCCACTTCAAGGGCATTATCCTCAGTGCCAAGAGCGACAGCATCCTTGACCTCGTCAAGGCTGACATTCAGCGCATGGCTCCTGACACACTGACCGACGCGCTGCACAACAAGTACGGTCTCGACATCCGCATGGAGCGTATGGTCGTTAAGCAGGGCGAGAACAACTTGGCCGACTATCTGGCATTCCATGTGGGTGACAAGCCTGAGCGCAAGAGCTATCCCGCTTTCATGATTCTTGAGGGCAGTGTCATCGACCAGCCTCAGGAGATGGCTGATGTGCGCGGTGCAGTCACCAGCGATTATCAGGATGTGCTGGAGCAGCGCTGGAAAGAGGAACTTGCCAAGAAATATCCTGCTAAGATCAAGAAGAAGGTTCTCAAGAAAGTGAAATAAGCGAGAACGCATAATTCTTCCCATATCACCGGACCCGCATGACATCAAGATGTTCTGGCGGGCCCGCTTTTTTAGTGCTTGATTCTTGCAGGTTTGTCGAGTTAAGGCTAACTTTGTGAAAAATTAGTTTGAATACCGATGATGAAAAGAAATCTGTTCATTTCGTTCCTGCTGTTGATGATGTCGCTGGCGGCATTCAGCCAGGAAGCCGCATCGTTGCAGGTGCAGGAATACGTGTTGGGTAATGGTATGAAAGTGTGGCTCAATGTGGATCACAGCCAGCCTAAAGTCTTTGGCGCTGTCGTGGTGAACGCTGGCGCGGTGGATTGTCCTGATACGGGCATTGCGCACTACTTCGAGCACATCATGTTCAAGGGAACCGATGAGCTGGGCACGGTTGATTATGCTGCAGAGCGAGCCTATCTCGATTCCATCTCAATGAAGTATGACGAGCTGGCCAGGACGACCGACGAGAATCACCGCAAGACTATCCAGCACGACATCAACGAACTGAATGTCAAGGCATCTCAATATGCGATTCCCAATGAGTTCAATCGGCTGATTTCTAAATATGGCGGTTCGGACTTGAATGCCGGCACGTCCTATGATATGACTTATTACCACAACACGTTCTCTCCACAGTACATCGAGCAGTGGTGTGAGTTGAACAGCCACCGCCTTATTCATCCCGTCTATCGCTTGTTTCAAGGTGAGCTGGAAACGGTCTACGAGGAGAAGAATATGTATAGTGATGACCCTCTGGCGATGTTGCTTGAGCAGGTGACATCCAAGTTCTTTACCGGCACTCCCTATGCCTATCCTATTGTGGGTAGCACCGAGAATCTGAAGAATCCCCGTTTGTCAGACATGGAGGCGTTTTACAAGAAGTTTTATGTGGGCTCCAACATGGGTTTGATTCTCTCAGGTGACATTAATCCTGACGGATTGTTGCCTGTGCTGGAACGCACCTTCGGCCAAATCGAACGAGGTGTGAAGCCCGTGCGTGAGAAGATTATTGCGCCCCCAGTCGAGGGTCAGCCTGTAGAGAAGGTGCTCTTCCCGCTACCGCTCGTCGGTATGAGCGGATTGCTCTTCCGTGCTCCCGGTGAGTTTGATGCCGATGCTCCTGCGTTGAAGGTGGTTATGTCGCTTCTCTCCAATGACAATAAAACGGGCCTGCTTGACGAGCTATCCAACAACAACCGTGTCTATCTGGCTACAGCTCAGCACTTGGCCTTCAATCAGACCGGTGCCGTGATGGTTCTGGTGGTTCCCAAGTTGCTGTGCCGTGTCAAGACCGCCGAGAACTTGTGCCTGGAACAGATCGGGAAACTCTTGAAGGGGGACTTCACCGATGAGCAGCTGCAGGCTGTCAAGCTCATGATAGCCAGCGATAACATGAAGGAGCTGGAGAGCATCGCTGGCCGTTCAGAGCTCATGGTGGCGGCAATGGCTGCCGGAATGAACTGGGACGATTACCTCAAGTGGAATGACCATGTGGCCGATGTGAGCCGTGACGAGGTAATTGCCACAGCACGTAAGTACTTCACGGAGAATTTCTATCGTTTCCACAAGAAGAATGGCCGTTGCAAGGTGGAGCAGATTGCCAAGCCCGAGTTTACTGCCGTCAAGCCCTTGCATGCCGATGCGAAATCGACATTCGCCCAGCGTCTGGAACAACTGCCTGTTCAGAACGTGGCACCACGTTTGCTCGACCTGGAGAAGGATGCCGTGCGGACTGAACTCCCAGGCGGCAATATGCTCTTCTCCCATGATAACCCTGTGAATGATAATTTCACACTGGTGTTCAGTTTCCACAAGGGAACGCGTCAAGACAAGTTGCTCGAGGCTGCCGCGAGCTATGTCGACGAACTGGGCACAGACTCGCTGGATGTCAAGGCCCTAGGAATCGCCTTGCAGACCCTGGGGGCTAAACTGTCGTTCACTGCCGATGATCAGATGACCCTTGTAGCCTTGAGGGGCCTGGATGCCAATTTTGAACCTACACTGCGCTTACTGTCGCATTTCCTTGACCACATGAAGGCCGATAAGGATAAATTTGACGAGGTAAAGACCGCTGTGGGGCTTGAGGAGAAATCCTTTATGGAAGACAATACTGAAGTGTTTGGTGCTCTGGCTCTCAAGGTGGCAAGGGGTGAGCAATCCGACTACTTGACCCGACTGACCAGTAAGGAACTCAAGAAATTCAAGCCCGAGGATTTGATAAACTCATTCAAGCAGCTGTATGATTACCGTTATGATGTGAGCTACACGGGCAATATCCCCAGTGAACAAGTGTCGGACATGATTGCGAGCCTGTTGCCGCAACTTGCCGGCACCCTTGACAATCCCTTGCAGGATGTACCCCTCATGAATCCCCAGGAGCGGGTGGTCTATCTGTTTGACATGCCCGACTCACGACAGACCATCGTGGGCCTCTATCGCCCGCTCGCCGCTGTGACAAGTGAGCGCGACAAGGCCTGTCTGGAATGGTGGGGAGAATACTTTGGCGGCGGCATGTCGTCGGTGCTCTTCCAGCAGGTGAGGGAATTCCGCTCACTGGCCTATGCTTCACAGGGCGTTGCCATGAAGCCCAGCCTGGCTAATTCCACCAATTCCTGCTGTTATCTCGCGCTCATCGCCACACAGGGCGATAAGGCGATGCAGGCTGTGGAGTTGCTTGATTCGCTCATTAATGACATGCCTGTCAACGTCGAGAATATGGATGTGGCCCGTCAGAGCCTGCTCAATGATATCAATAATTCTTATCCGACCTTCCGTGGTAAGAGCCTGCTCATCCCACTTCTGTTGCGAAGCGGTTACCATGAGGACCGCTGTGCGGCAACGGCCCGCCAGCTTTCACAGCTCACTCAGGAGGATATCCTGTCCTTCTATAGGCAGCACGTCAAGGATCAGACCTGCCAGCTGATGATTGTGGGTAACCTCAAGAAGATGGACCTCAAGTCCCTTGCCCGCTACGGCACCATCGTCAAGGTCAAGAAAGAGGATATCTACCGAACCAAACCGGTCAAGAAATGACCTGCTCATGTGGCGGCAGGCAATTGCCGGCATGACATTTAACAAAGATTTTGCCAATTGATTTTGTCAGGTCGTGAAAAATGGGGAAATTTGCAATTTGAAACGAATTAAAACCTGTATTGAAGTGAGACAGAAATTCATAACTGTATTGATGTTTGTCGCCGTTGCCCTGGCGGCAATGGCGCAAAATAATGTGGCAGAAGAAGTTGCGTGGGTTATCGGTGACGAACCCATCTTCAAGAGTGACATCGAGGAGCAGTATCAACAGGCCCTCTACGAGCGTGTGGCCATTGATGGCAACCCCTATTGTGTCATTCCCGAGCAGATGGCCGTTGACAAGCTCTTCCTGGATCAGGCACGCATCGATACTGTCGAGGTACAGCAATCCACCATTTCCTCCGAGGTAGAGAACCGTATCAACTTTTTCATCGCCAACTTCGGCTCCAAGGAGAAGGTGGAAGAGTACTTCCGTATGCCCTTGCCCCGTCTGCGCGAGAAACTTACCGAGGTTTATAGTGACCAGTATTGCATCCAGCAGGTACAGAGCGACTTGACCAAGAATGTCAAGGCCACTCCAGCCGATGTGCGCCGCTTCTACAACAATCTGCCCAAGGATTCGCTGCCCTTTGTCCCGATGCAGGTCGAGACCCAGATCATTACCATCAATCCGGTGATTCCACAACAGGAAATCGATGAGGTGAAGTCGCGACTGCGTGACTATGCTCAACAGGTCAATAGCGGCGAACGCGAGTTCTCGACGCTTGCTATCCTCTACAGCCAGGATCAGTCCACGTCAGTCTATGGCGGCGAGACGGGTTTCCAGAGCCGCTCGGTGCTGTTGCCCGAGTATGCCAATGCCGCATTCAACCTCAATGATACCAAGCGCGTGTCCAACATCGTTGAGACCGATGACGGCTTCCACATCATCCAGCTGATTGAGAAGCGTGGTGACCGCATCAACACTCGTCACATCCTGTTGCGTCCTCAAGTGAGCGACAAGGACTTGACCGATGCCCTTAACCGTCTGGACTCGGTGAGGAACGATATCCTGGCCGGCAAGCACACGTTTGAAGAGACCGCTCTCTACATTTCCCAGGATAAAGATTCCCGTAATAATAACGGTAACATGCTCAATGAGAAGAATCACTCCAGCCGCTTTGAGATGGCCGATCTTCCTGCCGAGGTGGGTAAAAAGGTCAGCACCATGCAACCAGGCGATATCAGTGAGCCCTTTGTGATGATCAATCCTAAGACCCGTCGTGAGCAAGTCGCTGTAGTCCGTCTCGTCAAGCGTATCGATGGCCACAAGGCTGACCTTGCCGATGATTACATGATCATCAAGGAAATGTGCGAAGCGCAAGCCAAGGAAAATATCCTGCGTGACTGGGTCATCCAGAAGCAGAAGAGCGTTTATGTCTATATCGAGGAAGGCTGGCGTAATTGTGAATTCAAGTACGACTGGCTCCACAACGATTCCTCCAAAAACAAGTAATTTCTCTAACGACCGATGCCTGCCTTACCTGAAAAACGGCATGAGGCCGTCGGCAACAAGGGTCGTGCTAAGGGCTACGGCCGCTTGCGTTATGCCCTGATCGCAGGTTGCCTGATGGTATTGATGATGTCGCCCGTTGTCTGGGCACAGCAGCCGTCACGGGCAGTGAAGCCTGTCGTGCAGACCAAGAGCGTGAAACGTCCCACCAATCCGCAGCCTGTGCAGGCGGCCCGCAAGGGAGCCAAGGGTCCCAAGGTGAGCCGTATCACACCACAGATTCCCAAGGCCAACCGCAACCAGACCAATAAGGTGTTCCTCGAGAATGCCGACTACCTGAGCGCTAATGAGGCCATCAGTACCGACTACCAGGTACTGAAGGGCAATGTGCGCTTTCGTCGCGGCGACATGTACATGTTCTGTGACAGTGCCTACTTCTATGCCGAGACCAGTTCGCTGGATGCCTTTGGCAATGTTCGTATGACCCAGGGCGACACGCTATGGGTCTATAGCGATGTGTTGCATTACTACGGAGACCAGGGAGTGGCCGAGTTGCGCAGCAATGTCCGTCTGGAGAACCGCAGCACCACACTGGTGACCGATGCGCTGGACTATGAGATCAATTCCAACGTGGGATACTACTTCGACGGGGGCACTATCGTGGATAACCGTAACAACACCGAGCTGAGTTCGCAGTATGGCCGCTATGAGCTTGATACCAAGCAGGCCGAATTCTCTCGCGACGTTCATCTGATCAACGACCGCTATGAGATGTTCACCGACCTTCTCGATTACAACACCCAGAGCCACATCGCTCACATCACGAGTGAGACGCTCATCGTGAGTGACAGCAATACCATCAATACTACCAACGGCTGGTACAACACCAGCGCCGATGATGCCACATTGTACCAGCGTGCGCTCATCTCGGCCAAGGACGGCAAGACCCTGCAGGGCGATACCGTCTATTACAACCGCAAGCGCAACTATGGCGAGGCCCGGGGCAACGTCGTCATCACCGACCCCAGCAACAAGGTCATTCTCGACGGCAACTACGGCTACCATGACGACAATGCTCACTACAGCTATGTGACGGGACGTGCCCGCGCCCGTGAATTTTCGCAGAAGGACACCATCTATCTGCATGCCGACACTTTGTGCACGCTTATCAACAATGTGGTTACCGATTCGCTCAACGACTCGGTGAGGGTGTTGCGTGCATTCAATCAAGTGCGTTTCTATCGCAGTGATGTGCAGGGTATCTGTGACTCGTTGCAGCTCAGTGAGGCCGATACCATCATCAATATGTACCGCCATGCCGTGGTATGGAACCTGGAACGGCAGATCTTCGGTGATGAAATCAATGTACACCTCAACGACAGTGCGGCCGATTGGGCCACGCTACCCACGGGCGGCTTCATGGCCGAGCATCTGGGCGAGATCTATTATGACCAGTTGAGCGGTAAGAAGATGAAGGCCTGGTTTGAGGACAAGGAACTGCGCCGTCTAGATGTGGACGGCAATGTGCAGGTCATCATGTTCCCGCAGGAGAAAGACTCCACCTACAATAAGATGGTCAATGCCGAGTCCAGTTATCTGAGACTCAATCTCAAGGCAAAACAAGAGGTGGACCGCATCACGATGTGGCCTGAGGTATCGGGAAAAGTCACACCTCTCTATCTTGCCCGTAAGTCTGACCTGTACTTGCCGCAGTTCAAGTGGTATGACCAGCTGCGTCCCATGTCGCCTGATGATATCTACGATGTGAGTGAGGAGCTCAAGCAGCTCATGCGTACCATTGAGGGCGGAACACGTCGCCGCTCGGGCAACGCCGCCACAACGACTGCTGTGACTGTACCCGGTAGTGCGCCAGAACCAGGCGGTGCTGACACTAGTAATTCAACAACCCTTCAAACCAGTAGTGACCAACCATGAGTGATGTGATTAAATTGTTGCCGGATTCTGTGGCCAACCAGATTGCCGCAGGTGAGGTCATCCAGAGACCTGCCAGCGTTATCAAGGAACTGGTGGAGAATGCCATTGACGCTCAGGCTACTCATGTCCAGATTATCCTCAAGGATGCTGGCCGCACGCTCATTCAGATTATTGACGATGGGGTGGGGATGAGCGAGACCGATGCGCGACTGGCATTTGAGCGCCACAGCACGAGCAAGATACGTACAGCCGACGACCTGTTTACCCTGCACACGATGGGTTTCCGCGGCGAGGCTTTGGCCTCTATTGCCGCCATCTCGCAGGTAGAACTGCGAACACGCCGTGCCGATGAGCAACTAGGTACCCGTCTGGTCATCAATGCCTCACAGTGCGAGAGCCAGGAGCCCGACATGTGTCCAGTGGGCAGTAACTTCATGATCAAGAACATCTTCTTTAACGTCCCTGCACGCCGCAAGTTCCTCAAGTCCAACCAAGTGGAACTGAGTAACATTGTCAAGGAGTTTGAGAAGCTGGCTCTGGTCAACAACGAGGTGGAGTTCACCCTCATCCATAACGATAACGTGATGTACAAGCTGATGAAGGGCACCTTCCGTCAGCGCATCACCGCACTCATGGGCAACAGCCTGGATCAGCAACTGCTGCCGTTGACCATCGACACGTCGCTGGTCAAGGTACAGGGTTATGTGGGCAAACCTGAAAATGCCCGCAAGCGCAATGCCTTGCAATACATGTTTGTCAATGAGCGCTATATGCGTCATCCTTATTTCCATAAGGCAGTGATGACGGCCTATGAGCAACTCATACCCGAGGGAGAGCAACCCAACTACTTCCTGCGTTTCACGGTAGACCCTCAGGCTATCGATGTCAATATCCATCCCACCAAGACCGAAATCAAGTTTGAGGACGAGCTGCCCATCTGGCAGATACTTGCTGCTGGCGTGAAGGAGACACTGGGGCGTTTCAGTGAGGTGCCTTCTATCGACTTTGACACTAAGGGCGCTCCCTCGATTCCAGCCTATAGCGGCCACATTGAGGTGCATCATCCCGAAATCGAGGTGGATCCATCCTATAACCCCTTCAAGTCACAGTCAAGCACGTCGTCATCCGCATCATCCCACCGCCATGATGGTAATCGGGCACCGATGAGCAATTGGGATGAGCTGTTTGCCAATTTTGAGCGCAAGAAACGCGAGGGCATCGAGCAGAGTGCCGATGATGCAGCCGATGGCAGTGAATTATCGTCAGACCAATCCATGGATGTTCCTGTGTTGCCGTTGGATGACCTTTACTCGGTTTACTTGCAACTCAAGGGACGATTCATCTTATCTCCAGCCAAGTCGGGCCTGATGGTCATCGACCAGCACCGTGCCCATGTGCGCATCCTGTTTGACCGTTACATCAGCCGCATCAATACCGGTAACTTTTCGTCTCAGACCATACTCTTTCCCGAGGTGCTTCACTTGAGTGCCGCCCAGTCGGTGACGCTTGAGGGCTTGTTGCCTGAGATGGAGAAATTGGGCTTTGCCCTGTCGTCACTCGGTGGTAACGACTGGACGGTGAATGCTATTCCTGCTGGACTGGACGGCGTTGATGCCTCGGCGATGGTTCAACAGATCATTGAGTCGGTTGATCAGGGTGGCATGCCGTTGAAGAAACGCATACTGGAGCACCTGGCGCTCACTGTCGCCAGGACCGCTGCCATCCCGACGGGGCGCACGCTCCAGCAAGAAGAGATGGATCATCTTGTGGCCGACCTGCTCAAGCTGCCGGAGCCTAATTACACACCCGATGGGAAGACGATCATTAATGTCATCCCGATGGACCAGATTACCAGAATGTTTTAATCACTCATAGAAAACACATGTTGGACTTTGATAAAATAACCCGTCAGACCGACCGATATAACTTTCACACGCACACGCAGTTCTGTGACGGTCATGCACCAATGGAGGACTTTGTCCTTGAGGCGATTGCCCAGGGCTTCAGCCATCTGGGATTTACACCTCATTCTCCCATCTCGGTCGAGAGCCCTGTCAACATGAGCCGTGAGCAAGTCGATGCCTACTTTGACGAGATGGAGCGCCTGCGACATGCCTTTGGCGACCGCATCAACCTCTACACGTCGATGGAGATAGACTATGTGGGCGTGGGTGATGGCCCTGCTAGCGATTATTTCCAGCAATTACCGCTGGATTACCGCATCGGTTCGGTCCATTTCATTCCTGCCATCGACGATCCCAGCGAGATGGTCGATATCGATGGTAAGTTCCAGGGTTTCAATGTCCGTATGGGACAATACTTCAACAACGACATCGAGTATGTCGTGAAGATGTTCTTCTCTCAGATGATGGCGATGGTCGAGGAGGGCGGTTTTGATATCGTCGGACACATGGACAAGATCGGCTACAATGCCAGCCAGTATTGCGAAGGCATTGATGAGGAACCATGGTTTGATAAACTGGTGATCGACCTGTTCGAGAACATCATGGATCATCATCTCATAGTGGAAATCAACACCAAGGCATGGCTGCAGCGCAACCGTTTCTATCCCAATCTGAAATACTTCGGTATGCTCAAGCGGTTCAACGCTCCAGTGCTTGTCAATAGCGATGCACATTACCCCACGTTGCTCAACAGTGGCCGTGACGAGGCCCTCAAGTTGCTCAGCGTGTTATAACAATAATCGGTGATAATATAGAGACATGAAGATGAAGACGTTGTTTTTTAAGCTACTGGGGATGACAATGCTGTTTGCCGCATTGTTCCCGTCGATGATGAGTGCTCAGGATTTCACTAATAAGGATACACTGCGCTATGTTGACGCGATGCAATTCCGCATGATCAACTGGGCATTTGACCGCACGTTGGCCTCACGCATCCCCCTCAACTTCAAGGACAGCGTTCGTCCCACGTTGTGGGACCGTGCCTATTGCACCAGTGGCAAGGGATTCCGCTTCGCCACCAACTCGACAGCCATTGCCGTGCGCTACAACCTGCTGACAAACATGCACATGATGCACATGGCCGACACGGGAATCAAGGGCACTGACCTCTATATCTGGGATGAGGATACCCATAGCTGGCAGTTTGTGAACTGTAACCGCCCAGTGCGCATCGATAATGGCATCCGCCCCCGTCAGGATTCCATCCAGAGTAAGGTCTATGTGGATCGGCTAGACGGCAAGATGCACGAGTACATGATTTATTTGCCCTTGTATGACGGTGTGCGCTGGATTGAGATCGGTGTGGACAGTTCGGCTGTCATTACTCAGCCTGTCCTCAATTCTCCCGGTCAGGGCAAGAAGTTTGTATTCTATGGCACGAGCATCCTGCAAGGTGGCTGTGCCTGCCGTCCAGGCATGGTGGCGACCAGCATTATCCAGCGTGACCTGGACGTGGAGTGTGTCAACCTGGGCTTCAGCGGCGAGGGAAAGATGGACTCCTGCATGGCCCGTGCGATGGCTTCAATCCCTGATGTGGCTGCCTATATCCTGGATCCGATTCCCAACTGCACCAAGGACATGTGTGACACGTTGACCTATGGCTTCGTCAACATCCTGCGCACCCTGCGCCCGGAGGTGCCCATTTTCATGGTCGAGGGTCAGATGTACAGTTATGCCAAGTACAGTGCATTCTATAGCGAATACTTGCCAGCCAAGAACAACGAGTACCACAAGAACTACCTCAAGTTGAAGGCCGATAACCCCCGCAACCTGTACTATATCACCTGTAAAGACCTCTACGGCCCCAATAATGAGGGAACCGTCGATGGCATCCACTTGACCGATATAGGCTTCTGGTGGTATGCCCAGAAGTTGGAGCCCTACCTGCGTGCAGTGCTCGACGGCACAACCATCCCGCAAGAGCCAGGCGTTGACGAGCCCCGCTGATTCGTTGGCTATAGGTCAGCCGCAGGCCTGTTAAAAACATGATAAAAAATGAAGACCAAGAAGAGCCATTATATACAAGACCTTATCCTTGAGGGCGAACACGAGCATCAAGATTTCAAGTATCAGATTACCGATGCACGCAAGATTGCCCGCTCAATAGCCGCCTTTGCCAACAACAGTGGCGGCCACTTGCTCATCGGTGTAAAGGACAATGGTAATATCGCCGGCGTGCGCAGCGACGAGGAAATCTACATGATCGAGACTGCGGCGCAGATGTATTGCCGTCCCGAACAGCGGGTGAGTTTCAAGGTCTACAACATCAATGGCAAGTCGGTCGTCAAGGCCGACATTCCCGAGGCTCAGGAGAAACCCGTCGAGGCACCCGACGATAATGGGGTGTGGCACGTTTATTACCGTGTCGCCGACGAGAACATGCTCGCCTCCCGTCTGCATGAGCGCATCATGAGCCAGGAAACAGCCAGTGCCGAGGAACGCACGGCTGAGACCATCAGCTACAGCCAACGGGAACAGGTCTTGCTTGACTACCTGCGCTCGCACGGTGGCATCACCCTGGACGGATACATGAAGCTGGCCCACATCAGTGAGGAGAGCGCCACCCGCATTGTGGTGGCTCTCCACAGCATGGGTGTCGTCAATCTCCAGTACCACGATGGCAAGTGCCTCATCGTTAGCGATGACATGAATGATTGACTATTTGTGACTTGGAGCATGACTTACTTAGCAAAAACGTATCGTTTTGGGGAGGTTGTTAATAAATTCTTTTGGGCAAGTGGAAATGATTTATTATCTTTGCGGTCACAAAAAACAAAACCATTAAAAAAGACTAAAAATGGACATTAAAGGAAAAATCATCCAGAAGATGGAACCGCAGGGCGGCGTATCCAAGGCCGGCAACCAGTGGAAAAAGCAGGAATATGTTCTCGAGACCCTCGACAGTTATCCACGCAAGGTGAAGTTTGACTTCTTCGGCGATCGCGCCGACCAGTTCCCTCTTGAGGTGGGTGATGTCATCACCCTGAGCTATGATATCGAGAGCCGTGAGTTCAATGGCCGCTGGTACACCGACATCCGTGGCTTCAAGGCCGTTAAGGAGGATCCCGCTGTGGCTGGTGCTCCCGCACCCTATCCACCCGCTGCCGCTGCTCCCGCTCCCGCTCCTGCCCCCGAGGCCGGCATGGCAGCCCCTGCACCGATGCCTCCCGCTGGTGACGACTTCGGTCAGGCTGGTGACGACCTGCCGTTCTAAAAAAACGACGCACACAACAAGCATTTTACATCTATAAATTGAATGAAGCCGCTGGAGTTGGGAGATTCCAGCGGCTTTGCTTGATAGCGCGGGTATTGTGGCGTTATAAGAAATTAATGGTATCCTGGGAAAAATCGCAAAGGATCCATAAACACATTGAAAACAATATCGTACAGGTGGTTTCGTGTAATGGGACTTGCTCTGAAGCCCGTTAGGGCTGGCCAGGGCATAGGCAGGCGGTGAAGTGAGGCAAAGCCGAACGGAACCCCTGCATCGTGTCGCCCCCGACCAATATTTAGCCCCATCGGGGCGACAGTAAGTCGCTGATGCTAAGCCTGTCGCCCCGATGGGGCTAGGACGTCTTTTCAAATTGCCCACAGGGGTTTCACTCGGCTTCGCCTCGTTACACCCCTGCCTATGCCCTGGTCGTCCCTAACGGGACTTTCCCCAGACACCAATAATAAGAAATCAAGCCGGTACACTCTAGGTGTGACCGGCTTGAGGTTGTCTGTTGGTCTCTGCTAGGGATTACTTGCTCTCCTCGGCAATGACCTTGAGGATGTTCTGAACCTGCTTCCATGCCTTGTCAACGGCGGGGATGTGGCAGCGCTCGGCGGGCGAGTGAACGTCACGCAGCGTGGGACCGAAACTGATCATCTCCATGTCGGGACGGGCCTTCAGGAACAGACCGCACTCCAGGCCAGCGTGGATGGCGCGAACCTCGGGACGAACACCGAAGAGCTTCTCCCAAGAGTCCTTGGCTACTGACAGCAGGTGGCTGTCGGCGATGGGCTCCCAGCCCTGGTAGCCACCTTCGCTGATGATCTCGTCGGCACCTGCCAGGCGGAAGATAGTCTCGCACCTGTGGGTCAGGTCATACTTGCCACTCTCGATCGATGAGCGGTGGAACATCTCGATAACGATCTGGTTGCCCTCGCGCATCTTCACGCTGGCGAGGTTGGTCGAGGTCTCGACGAGGCCTTCAATCTCCATGCTCATGGCATCGATGCCGTGAGGTGCTGCATAGACGGCGTCAACAACGCGGCGGGCGGTGTCGGTGTCGATGATGGTCTCGGGAACGTCCACACTCTTGCAGGTGATTTCCATCTTGGGCTCGGTGCGCTTGTACTCGTTCTTCACCTCGGCGATGAAGGTGTTGAGCACGACGCTCAGCTTCTCCTTGTCCTCGGGCTTAACGCCGACAACAACGGTAGCGGCATGAGCGATGGCATTGTGCAGGTTACCGGCATCGATGCAGGCCAGCACATAGTCCATCTCGGCACCGATGTTCCACAACAGACGGCTGCTCAGCTTGGTCGTGGTGGCGAAGCCCATGTGGATGTCGGCACCGCTGTGACCGCCGTGGAAGTGCTCAAACTTGATCTCGAAGTAAACGCGATCCTTGGGTGCGGCCTCGGGCTTGTAGTTGAACTTGAAGATGCTCACCAGACCACCGGCACAGCCCATGGTGATAACGCCATCTTCCTCCTCGTCGAGGTTGAGCAGGTAGTCACCCACGAGCATGTCGGCCTCGATGTTGCTGGCACCGGTCAGGCCGGTCTCCTCGTCAACGGTGGCGAGGGCCTCCAGGGGACCACATTGCAGTGTCGGCTCGATGACGGCTGCCAGGGCAATAGCCAGGCCCATACCGTCGTCAGCACCCAGCGTGGTGTTGTTGGCACGTACCCACTCACCATCAATGATGGTCTCGATGGGGTCGGTATCAAAGTTGTGGTTTGAGCCGGGACCTTTCTCGGCTACCATGTCCATGTGGCCTTGTAGCACGATGCCCTTGCAGTTCTCGTAGCCAGGAGCAGCGGGCCTGAAGATAGCCACGTTACCGGTCTTGTCAACCTTGTATTCCAGATTGTGCTTCTTGGCAAAGTCGATGAGCCATGCACGGATCTTGTCTAACTTGCCTTCCTCGTTGCCGCTGGGACGGGGCACCTGGGTGATCTCATGAAAGATAGACCACACAGCCTGCGGATTCAGATCTTTTACTTGCATTGTAAAATTAATTGGTTAAATTGTTAGTATTTAAGTGGTTAATCAAATTGTTGTCTAAGCAAATTCAATTTCACCGCTAATTTACAACTTTTTCGCGACATAGCATTAAATTGTCAATAAAAAAACCTGATCCCCTATTATGTCAAGTTCTCAAAAGATTGTGACTGTTCAGCCAAAACGCTTATTCGCAAATTCACGCTAAGCCGCGAAGTCGCTAAGTTTTTAATATTAAGGAGTTTATTGTTTATTAATAACAAGAACCAGAGAGTTGAGAATCCGTATCAAGAAACAAATGATTACAAGTAGAATAAATGTAAACTCCTTATAAACCAATGTCTTAGCGGATTCGCGACTTTGCGTGAGTTGAAATCGCTGAATAGATTCTAAAGACTGATAATGGGCGAAAGTGTGCCAAAATTTACCCGTTTTCACCCGTTATCGGCTCAATTCGTAGCCCATGAGGGTGATGGTGGGGCCTGCTGGCAGTTTGCGCGTCTTGCCTGCGGAGAGGTGGCGGGCAATGCAACTTCTCAACTGTGAGTTGAATTCCAGTATGCCGCTATCGTCACTGTCAACGATGGTGACACTCACGTAATACTGCTTGCCGGCCTTGAGAACGATGTTTTCATTGGGTTGGACGGCGAGTTTGGTCTTGTAATCGGTTGCTGTGACTGTTTTGTAGATGGGTTTGTTGAGAATATTGATATATTCCTTGCCCCTGATCTCATAGATGGTGAAACTGAGGACACATCGACTGTAGGTGCTCTTCTTGATGGTGAAAAAGATATCACTCACGACCCAATCTTTCTTGACCTTGAATGTCGGTCCCCATTCCAGCCGATTTTCCTGCCACTTGCCACGGAAACTGCCTGACGGCCCAGGCAATTTCTTGCCCAGAATGTTCTTCAATTTGTTCTTCTTGCCCACGACTACTTCATCCAGTTTCACATTTTTGTCCTTGACGATGATGGTCAGCGGCTTGCCCACGCTATAGGTGGAGTGGGGTATTGTTGCTCTGTCATAAGAGACGTGAGTGATGACCAAATCGTTCTTTTTGCCAATGGGTATTGCTAGGGTAAAATGCCCTTGGGCATCGGCCAGTGTGCCGATGGTGTCACCCGCAAGCGCTACGGTGGCATATTCGACGGCCTCGCCTTGCTCATTGGAAACACGCCCGGTAATAATAGTCTGTGCTGTCGCACAATGGGCGATGATGGCAGCCAGGAGTATTGAAAATAAGCGTGTCAAAACAGACTGTTATTGATCGAGCAGGCGGATGCAGTCGAGGATTGCGGCTCGCTTCTCTCTGTTAGTGCCGTGAACCAGATGGCGCACAATGCCCTGCTTGTCCACCACGATAGTCAGCGGGAATCCTTGACCTTGTATCCATGACATCATGTCACGGGCCTCGATGAGATGGGTCCAAGTGAAGTGGTGCTGCTCTGTAATTTTACGGGTCAAGGCTTCGTCATGATAGGTTGCCGAGAAGAACATCACGTCGGGGAACTGTTCACGCCAGGTCGAGAGTTCGGGCATTTCCTTGCGGCAAGGACCACAGCCCTGATACCACATGTTCAGCACCCACACCTTGCCCTTAACGTCCTCATTGGTCCACATCTTGCCGTCAACGTCCTTCTCGCTGAAGGCGGGGAACGGTTCTCCAACAACAGGTTTTGCCAAATCGCTCGACTGGCTGGTCACCTGTATCATTTCCCGCCCCTGGTTATACTTGTCGAGGAATGCCTGACCGTGAAACACCTTTTCGACAGGTATGGCTTGACTGGTGATGGATTCTGGTAACTCGCTGGGGTAGATATAGGCAATCATGCGGTTCTTCTGCCCATCATCGACCCTGATGATTGACGGACTGCCGCAATCGGTGACCTCTGGAGTCTCGGTGAAGAAATAACCATTGATTATTACCTTGGCTTGAATGGCGCTTCCATCCTCCTGGGCCATGGCGGTAAAAGTCAAGACTGCGGCAAGTAGAGTCAGCAGAATTGTAGTTGCTTTTTTCATTTTATTCAGTTCGTTTTGGTTAATAAGATGCCACAAATGTAGTATAACAAACCGATAGGGCAAGCGCATCGTGCCGCCCCGTCGGTGAGATTTAAGACTAAATAAGTTTTATTGAAAGTGGTTAACACCATGCGGGATCATCATGGGCGGCCCACCAGGTAGCGCATCCACACGATGCCGTCTTGCTCGGTGACCGACTTGAACGTCAATCGCACGGGGCCGCGGCTCTTGGGCCTGCCGTCAAAGGCGGCTGCCATGCCCTCACGACCGTCGATGCCGTAGCCGTACATCATGCTCACCTCGTCAATCAGCCCCAAATCCAGCATCGAGCCGTTGATGTGTCCGCCGCCGACAACCGCCAGCCGCTCAACGCCAAACTCACTGCGCAGGATTTCCATCGCAGCCTTCAGGTCGATGGAGTCTTGCCCAATGGTGAGGTAAGAAATCTGCTTGCTGTTCAAGTAGGCGAGATATTCTTCGCTGGCATTTTCCGAGAGGATCATCAGCAGCGGTTTGCCGAAGTGCTCTGTCGTGTCGTCGCCCCACAGCAGGGAGCCGCTGGTATCTACACCGATGGCGTAACCCTCGGCCTCGACGGCCTTATAGACTTGCCGTCCAGCCTCCTTGTATGGATGGGTCCCCTGGAAGAAACCGGGCAGGGCCGAGTGCTTGACTAGGGTGATTTTGCCCTCCATGACCGAGGGGCATTCCAACTGGTCTAGCGCCTCATAATAGTGGTTAGTGTCATCGATCTGCTCCGTCATGTCGCAGTCAATCCTGCCGTCGAGCGATGCCATCATGTGGCAGATAATATAAGGTCTTGTTTCCATTTTGATCGTTTTAGTTATGATGATTGTTTTCGTTCTGCAAAGTAATAAACAAAACCCCACTCGTCAACTATCAAAAGAGCGGTTTCTTTTACCCAAATTGCCGATTCCTACCCAAGTTAATCAGATTGGGCTCGCATAAAAGCATGGGTGCTATCAGTTGGGACGTGTTCTTTTGATTGCCAAAGCGAAGCGACGCCATCAACAAGACCCGTCCCAATGATGCACCGCCCTCGCAGCCTTCATTTCCCCAAAAATTACATCAAAAGAACCGTCCCTTTTTTACCCAACAAGTAGAAGCAAGACGTGGAAAAGTAGTTTCTCAAATGCCTTAAATCCGCAAGAGAATTAGTTTGGCGGTAATTTCGTGTTGATTATCATTTTCATAGCTTGAAAGTGCGGTTTCTGTGCTCCTTGGGTTCAATTTTCATCCCAGGGATGCATACCACCCCCTTTCCCCCTGCAT
>JAFTEU010000007.1 GCA_017453505.1 Muribaculaceae bacterium | reverse complement strand
TCATGCAGCGCTACGGCAACCGCAAGAAGAAATAAGACGACAAGACACCAACAACGCCGTGAGCGCTCACGGCAGTTATTGCAAGACAACACAGCGATGCACCTTTCTCTATCGAGAGGTGCATCGCTGTTATTTTTTCACCAGAAACTTTTTATTCGATGGTCACTAACTTTGTTAAGCTTTTAAAATAATTCATTATCGACGAGAACACCTTAAAGCCAAAGCAAGCATCCAGAGCGATGATTATCGCAATCAGGACCACTATCCAGAAGGCTAACTGCCTTTGGTTCTTGATAACCTGTTTCCACATCTTGCGATTGATGACATGAACTACGCCCAGAAGCACTAATCCCAAGCCAGTTATACCGATGGTCCTGAGCACTACATTAACCCATGGAATTTCCACACCATTAATGGTCCTGTCGACAAGAGCCAAGGGCAATGCGATGACATAGAGGAGGAAAGATATCATCATAACCGCAGCAACGATGCGCCACGCTGTGCCCCACCAGCCATAACCGAACAATTGATGATAGTCGATCAACAGCACTAATATCATGGTAGAAATCACCATCAGTGGAACCTCAACATCGGTGATTTGCAATAACCTTAACACCAGCGAGCCGATAAAAAGCCACAGCAAGAACTGGTTTGTCATGAACACCTGGATGAAAAAGCCTTGAGGTAGTGTGTGACGCGGATATCGAGGGGCGGAACGGAACACAAACCAAGTGGGAATTATCAACGAAGAGAAGGCGACCAAGAATGCCCACTCGTAATGTTGTGAAAGCCAGATTCCAAATGTCTCCATGAAATAAATCACGCCCGTCTCGGTGCTCACATCATTCTCAGTTTCCTGCAATTCCCCCCAAAATTCGGGGAAGAGCCAATTCCCGACATAAAAGAAAGCCACCGCTACAACAACCAGCATCTTGACCGGCGGGAAACTTACCTGACGCTTGCCGCTGATGTAGTCACGTATCAGGTAACCCGGGCGCCACAGCAGTTGCCACAGCGTGTAAGGCAAAGAGCGGGTGCCCACGCCCCACACGTCCATGATGCCCTGCCACACACTCTGCCAGGTAATGGGGCCATAGACGGCCTTCTGCCCGCAGCGGGGGCAGTAGTTGTTATCGCTCTCTGCGCCGCAGTTGCAGCATCCATGATGATCATGACTGTCATGGTACTCAAACGGCTGACGTTGCCACTGACGGAAACGATGATATTTCTCTTGTAACGAAAACATTGATCTCCTGTATTTTATAAATTAACCATGAAATAACAAGCCATGCTTTATCAACTTGAAGGCCAACAATGAGGCCAGCATTACCCCTAGCACGATGAGTGGAAAACGCAGCGCCCGCGGCCAGCCAGCCGTGCGCCAAGTCCTGCGGTTGACCATGTCGGTAACAAGAATAAGCAGTGCCGCACAAGCGTTTATACCGACGATTGCGGCAAGTGTTACCATTATCATCTTCATCCCCACAGAAAGCGCCTCAAGCAAACTCGGGAAAACGAACAGATCCAGTCCACCCACATAGACAAGACAAACCGCCACCATCAAGCGCCACAATGTGCCCCACCATCCGTAGCCAAACAATGTCTTGAAGTCAATGAGCGCCAGCAGCGGTAATATTACGGTCAATGCTATCGTCAGCGCGAGGTCCTGATCGACGTCGAGAATCAAGAAAACAAAAGAGAAGACAAACAGAGCCAGATAAAACTGCACGTTCAGGAACACCATGATGAAGAAGCCCTGCGGTAACGTATGCAGCGCGTTGCGAGGAGAATGGCGAAAAACAAACCACATGGGGATGATGAAGAACAAGAACAAGAGCAGGTAGCACCATTCGGGGTGCGTCAAGATCCAGTCGAACACCCTTTCAACAAAACTAAAGTTTCCCACGACGGCATCCTCATCATCAAACATGCCACCCCAGAACTCAGGGTAAACCAGCCGACCAAGCAAATTGACGGTTACGGCCACGATGACCAGCATCTTGACGGGCGGGAAACTCACCCGCCACTTGCCGTTGATGTAGTCGCTGATGAAACGCCCTGGACGCACCACCAACTGCCACAACGACCGGATCAAGGAGCGCGAGCCCATGCCCCAGACGTCCATCACGCCGCTGCGCACCGTGCCCCACGTGATGCGACCAGCCGTCGCCTTCTGCCCACAGGCGGGGCAATAGTTGCCCCGGTACTCATGCCCACAATTCACGCAGGTGTGCACCTCGTCATCGATTTTGTAGGCATCAACCCGCGGATAGCGCACCAGCAAGGGCATTTCCTTGATGACTTCACTCAGCCTCATGGTGCGGGATAGTGGTTTCTACCAGAGCATTATCGGCAGGAGCTCCTTGCTCAACGGCAGGACGGGTCAGCTCCCGTCGCACGCGGCGCTCGGCCAGATACTCCTGCAGACTAGTGAAGTTGAACAACAACAAGCAGATGCCCGTGACCAGCACCACGGAGGACACATGGTCGCGCAAGGCGGGCAACGAGAGCGACAGGATGCCACACAGGGCCACCACTACCGGGCAAATATAGTACCAGCCCTTGACGTCAAGGTTCCTGCTTGACAACATCAGGTAAATGACATGAAACAGTCCCAGCACAATCAGTAACATGCCCAGGAGCAATTGCAGGATGCCATCGAACAGTTGCGCCTTGATGATCATGACCAGGCCGAAGCAGAGGCCGCCCACCGCAGGCAGCACGCCCAGGTAGTCGGTACTGGTTCGGGCGTCAGAGTGCCTCAACGACACCATGACAAGATAGGCCACCGAAGGCAGGAGGAACATCGCCCCCATCACTCGGGCACCCCAGATAAAGATGGCGGGAACGCCATGAAACACTATCAGGATGATACCTGCCAGCAGCAAGATGACATTGGTCAGGAGGTTTATACTCACCTTTCTCATTGATTTCTGTAAGGTTTTATTTAGTTGTTAATAATTTTTCCACAAAAATATCTCAAAATCATCTATCATCAAAATAAAATCACACAAAAAGTATTATCTTTGCAGTGTATGGAGGAGAAACCAAGGCGCATAATGGCTATCATCAACCCTGTGTCGGGAACCGGCAGCAAGGAAAGGATACCTCGCCTCATCGATACTGTCATTGACCAGGACCGCAACGACGTGAGCATCATCATGACCGAGTATCCCGGCCATGCCCGCGAGTTGGCCTCACAGGCTGTCGAGGACGGCTTTGACATCGTGGTGGCCATCGGTGGCGACGGCACGGTCAACGAGGTGGGCAGCGCTCTGGTGGGCACCGAGACCGCGCTGGCTATCGTGCCGAGTGGGTCGGGCAACGGCTTGGCGCGCCACCTGCGCATCCCAATGAACGCCAGCCGGGCTCTGCAACTCCTCAATAATGGCGTCGTGGGACAGTTTGACTATTGCAGGATTAATGGCAAGCCTTTCTTCTGCACCTGTGGCATGGGCTTCGATGCCACGGTGAGTTACAAGTTTTCCAACGAGGGCACACGAGGCTTCATCACCTATGTCAAGACCGCCCTCGCCGAGTACCTCAAGTATAAACCCAAGCGATACACCATCACCTTCGACGGACAGCAGATGCAGGAGAGAGCCTTTGTCATCGCCTGCTGCAACGCTGCCCAGTATGGTAACAATGCCTATATCGCTCCGCGTGCCACCATGCAGGACGGACTCATCGACGTGACAGTCATGCACCCTTTCAACATCGTCGAGAGCCCCTTGATCGGGGCACGACTGTTCCTGCGACACCTCAATCATGACCATCACGTGAGCATCTATCGCGGCAAGCATGTCGTCATCGAGCGCAAGCAAGACGACATTATCCACATCGACGGCGACCCCATGATGATGCCTGCCAGGGTGGTCATCGAGAACGTGAGCCACGGCATCCACATCCTGGTGCCGCCCTCACTACCCGACGATGTCTAGATGTGAGCATTCAGTCATGGAGGGATGAGGAGTAAACACGAAAAGAAAAAACAAAAAAACAACATAAAAAAACCTTAGCAATGAGCTATCTGAAATTTGATAAAAACTTGATGATCAACCTGCAGCAGTCGCTGCCCAAGGAGATGCTACGCACCAACCAGTCTGGCGCCTACCACTGCACGACCATCGTGGGATGCAACACCCGCAAGCAGCACGGACTGCTGGTGATCCCGGTACCTGAACTCGATGACAACAACCATGTGCTGCTGTCATCGCTCGACGAGACTGTTATCCAGCACGGTGCCCCGTTCAACCTGGGCCTGCACCGCTACAAGGGAGACACTTACAGCCCCAACGGCCACAAGTACATCCGCGAGTATGACTGCGAGCGCGTTCCCACCACCACCTATCGTGTGGGCGGCGTGATACTGAAGAAGGAGAAGATTTTCATCACCCACGAGAACCGCATCCTCATCCGCTACACGCTCGTCGATGCCCACTCGGCCACAACGCTGCAGTTCAGGCCTTTCCTGGCCTTCCGCAACGCCAACGACCTGTGTGTCGAGAATGCAGTTGCCAGCCGTGATTACCAGGAAGTGAGCAACGGCATCGCCACCTGCATGTACAACGGTTATCCGACGCTGTACATGCAGATGAACCACAAGCCCCGATTCGTGTTTGATCCGCATTGGTACAAGAACATCGAGTACATCAAGGATCAGGAGCGCGGCATCCCCTACAGCGAGGACCTGTATGTGCCCGGCTACTTCGAGGTCGAGATCAAGAAGGGCGAGCCCCTGATCTTCTCGGCCGGCATCGAGGAGGTGAACACACGCACGCTCACCAAGATGTATGAGGACGAGATCAAGCCCCGCACGCCGCGCACGAGCTTCTACAACTGCATGAAGAATAGCGCCAAGCAGTTCTATATCACCAACAAGGAGGGCCATTACCTGCTGGCCGGCTACCCGTGGTTCAAGATACGCGCCCGCGACGAGTTCATCGCCCTGCCGGGCTGCACTCTGTCGGTACACCACCGCCAGGACTTCGAGCTCATCATGGACACCGCCCAGCGCGCCCTCGAGGACTGGATGCGCGACGGCACTCTCGACAAGCATCTCGACGGCCTGGACCTGCCCGATGTGCCCCTGTGGGCCATCTGGGCCGTTCAGCGCTATGCCCACGACCTCAACGCCGATGCCGCCCGTGAGCGCTACGGCCAGCTGGTCAAGGACATCATCAACTTCATTGCCGACGGGCATCACCCCAACCTCAAGCTCGATACCAACGGCCTCGTGCTCACCGACGGCACACAGCGCCCCGTCTCGTGGATGAACAGCACCCACCCTGACGGCACGCCCCTCATTCCCCGCACGGGCTATCTCGTGGAGTTTAATGCCCTATGGTACAATGCCTTGATGTTTGCTGTCGAGGAGCTCTATGGCGAGCAAGAACAAGAGAAGGCCTTTGTTGAACGGTGCAACGAAATTGCCGACAAGTGCAAGCCGGCCTTTATCGAGACGTTCATGACCGACTACGGCTACCTCTACGACTACGTCAACGGCAGCTACACTGACCTGAGCGTGCGTCCCAACATGATCATCGCAGCCGCCACCGACTACAGTCCGCTGGACCGCCGCCAGCGCAAGCGCGTGCTGGACATCACCACACGCGAGCTGCTGACCCCCAAGGGCCTGCGCACCCTCAGTCCCAACAGCTACGGTTACATTCCCTGGTACCTGGGCACGCCCGAGGAGCGCCAGACGGCATACTATGCCGGCAGCGCCCGTCCCTGGCTGATGGACTTCTACAGCAAGGCTTACATCCGAGTGTTCGGTCTGAACAGCATCTCGTTCATCGAGCGCATGATGATCGGCTTTGAGGACGAGATGAAGGAAGGCTGCATCGGCTCGTTGAGCGAGCTCTACGACGGCAACCCGCCGTTCATCGGCCGCGGTGCCGTGAGCTTCGCCCCCAACGTGGGCGGCATCCTGCGCGTGCTGCGCACCTTCAAGAACCTCCACATCATCGACAAATAAAACCTGGACAAGAGATATGAAAGCATTAATGTTTGGCTGGGAGTTTCCTCCTCACATCCTGGGAGGACTGGGAACAGCAAGTTACGGGCTCACCAAGGGCATGTGGCAGAACGGTGACATGGACATCACCTTTGTCATCCCCAAGCCCTGGGGCGACGAGCCCAAGGAGTTTGCCCACATCATCGGCGCCAACAGCACACCCGTGGCATGGCGCGACGTGAATTGGGACTATGTACAAAGCCGAATCGGCAATGTGATGGACCCGCAGATGTACTACAACCTGCGCGACCACATCTACGGCGACTTCAACTACATGAGCACCAACGACCTGGGGTGCATCGAGTTCTCGGGACGCTACCCTGAGAACCTGCTCGAGGAGATCAACAACTACAGCATTGTGGCCGGGGTGATCGCCCGCACGGTGGACTGCGACATCATCCACAGCCACGACTGGCTCACCTATCCTGCCGGCATCCATGCCAAGCAGGTGACGGGCAAGCCACTGGTGATCCATGTGCATGCCACCGACTTTGACCGCTCGCGCGGCAATGTCAACCCCACGGTGTTCAGCATCGAGAAGGACGGCATGAACCATGCCGACCACATCATCACCGTGAGCAACCTCACGCGCCGCACCGTCATCGAGAAGTATGGCATCAGCCCCGACAAGGTAACCACCGTTCACAATGCCGTCGAGCCCCTCAACGAGGAACTGCTCAACCTGCCCATTCCGCCGGGCAAGCAGAACAAGGTCGTCACCTTCCTGGGCCGCATCACGATGCAGAAGGGACCCGAATACTTTGTCGAGGCTGCAGCCCAAGTGCTGCACAAGGTCAACAACGTGCAGTTTGTCATGGCAGGCAGCGGCGACATGATGAACAAGATGATTCGTCTGGCTGCCAAGCGCGACATTGCCGACCGGTTCCACTTCACCGGCTTCCTCAAGGGCAAGCAGGTCTATGAGATGCTCAAGGCCAGCGACGTGTATATCATGCCGTCGGTGAGCGAGCCCTTCGGCATTTCACCGCTCGAGGCGATGCAGATGGGCGTGCCATCGATTATCAGCAAGCAGAGCGGCTGTGCCGAGATCCTTGACAACGTCATCAAGATCGACTATTGGGACACCAATGCCATGGCCGATGCCATCTACAGTATCATCAAGTATCCGGCGATGTACAACGAGTTGCGCGAGCAGGGCTTGGCCGAGGTGAACCAAATCACTTGGGACAAAGCCGGTGCCAAGGTCATCAACATCTACCGCAACCTCATCAACCGTCAATAACTAACGACTAAAAACTAACAACTCAAGATATATGAAAGCGATTTGTTTTTATTTCCAGATTCACCAGCCGTTCCGCCTGAAGCACTACCGCTTCTTTGACATCGGTAACGACCACTACTACTACGATGACTTTGCCGACGACGACATCATCACACGCATCGCGCAGCGGTCCTATCTGCCCGCCAACCAGATGCTGCTCGACATGATCAAGGAGAACGGCAAGAAGTTCAAGGTGGCTTTCTCCATCAGCGGTACCGCCCTGGAGCAGCTGGAGCAATACGTGCCCGAGTTCATCGACTCGATGAAGGAGCTGGCCCAGACCGGTTGCGTCGAGTTCCTGAGCGAGACCTATGCCCACAGCCTGTCGGCCCTTTATGATCCCGACGAGTTCGTAGCCCAGGTCAAGGCTCATGACGAGAAGATCTACCAGCTCTTCGGCCAGCGTCCCAAGGTGTTCCGCAACACAGAGCTCATCTATGACGACGACATCGCATCGATGGTCTATGCGATGGGATTCAAGGCTGCCATCACTGCCGATGCCAAGCATGTGCTGGGCTGGCGCTCACCCAACTTCTTGTACAGCAGCGCCTCGGCACCCAAACTCAAGCTGTTGCTGAAAAACGGCAAGTTGAGCGATGACATCAGCTTCCGCTTCAGCAATCCCGAGTGGGCCTCCTATCCCCTCACCGCCGACAAGTACATCCACTGGATCAACGAGTTGCCTCAGGAAGAACAGTTGGTCAACCTGTTCATGAACTATGATGCCTTCGGTGAGCTGCAGCCCCGGGAAAGCGGTATCTTTGAGTTCATGAAGGCCCTGCCCCGCTTTGCCGCTGACAGCGACATCCAGTTCTGGACCCCGAGCGAGGTCGTTTCCAAGTTCAAGCCCGTCGCCGAGCTCGCAGTGCCCTACCCCATGTCCTGGACCGACGAGGCGCGCGACACCAGCGCCTGGCTGGGCAACACCCTGCAACAGGAGGCTGTGAGGAAGCTCTACAGCATCGGTGAGCGCGTGCGCCTGTGCACCGACCGCCGCATCAAGCAGGACTGGAACTACTTGCAGGCCAGCGACCACTTCTTCTACATGTCCACCAAGCACAACGACGACGGCTCGGTACACAGCCACTACAGCCCCTACGACTCGCCCTACACCGCATTCACCAATTACATGAACGTGCTGAGCGACTTCATGACACGCGTCGAGGAACAGTACCCCGCCAGCATCGACAACGAGGAGCTGAACTCACTGCTGCTCACCATCCGCAACCAGGAGCAGGAAATCGAAAAGCTGCACCGTGAGGTGGAACTGATGCGCAACAACATCGTCAAGGACACCACCGGCGACTTCCCCGTCGATAGCGAGCCCGCCCCCGTTGAGGAGAAACCTGTCGAGGAGAAACCCGCCAAGAAGAAGGCAACTGTCAAGAAACCAGCCGTCAAAAAGAAAACGACGACCGCCAAGGCCAAGGCAACCAAGAAGCCTGCCGCCAAGAAGGCGACGGCCAAGAAAGAGAAATAAGTCCGCACACGCGGCTTACCGTCATTGAGCAGGAAAAGGCAGCCCGCAAGACAAGCGAGGCTGCCTTTTCCTGTCCTTTTTCTGAAAAAATCGGCCTTTCATTTTATTTTGCGCTCGATTTGCAGTAAATTTGCAGATTAAAACAAGAAACATTAGCACAATAAACGATTATGACTAAATTCCGCAACTTCATGCTATTGTGCCTGTGCGCACTGATGACGGTTCCCGCCCTGCGCGCCGAGCACTTGATGATTATCGCAGTTAATGACACTCACAGTCAAGTTGATCCCGCCAGCGACGGGAAGGGAGGCGTGGCAAGACGTCGCGCCATCTACGACCAGCTGCGCGCCGACAACCCCAACACAGTGCTGATTCACGCTGGTGACGCTGTGCAGGGCACATTGTTCTTCTCGCTATACCGTGGCGAGGTGGAATATGCACTGATGGACACCCTGGGCTATGATGCGATCATCCTGGGCAACCATGAGTTTGACAACGGCATGGAGGAGCTGGCGGCACACTACCGCAACGTCGATGCCGTGAAGATGAGTGCCAACTATGACTTCAGCGCAACGCCGATGGACGGTCTGTTCCACCCTTACTGGATCAAGGCAGTGGGCGACAAGCGCATCGGCTTCTTCGGCATCAATGTCAACCCCACGGGGCTGATCGCCGACATGAACTGCAAGAACCTGGGCTACCGCTTTGCCCCCGATGTTGCCGACGCTACCGCACGATACCTCAAGGAGGTGCAGGGCGTTGACTACGCCATCATGGTGTCTCACATCGGCTACAGCAGCTATGAGCCCACCGAGCCCAACGACACGCTCATCATCGGCCACAGCCACTATATCGACATGGTCATCAGTTCTCACTCCCACACAACCATCAAGCCGGGCAGCGGTGCCGACCGCATCGCCAATGCCGATGGCAAGATGATTCCCATCGGCCAGAACGGCAAGAGCGGCAAACTCGTGGCCACCTACGACCTTGATCTGGAAACAGGAGAAATCGTCTATAAACACATTCCAGTGGATGAAAGTTGGGACCAGGCAGCAAGCCGATACACAGCCATGAACAAGTGGCTGGACCATTATCGACATGGCGTGGACAGCATCATGAACAACCCAGTGGGTACCAGTGCCCGATTCATGAAAAACTCCAGTGATGCGGCCCAGAACTGGGTAAGCGATGCCACGATGGAGATTATCAAGAACCTCTCGGGCATCAAGAATATCGACTGTGCCATCATGAACAAGGGCGGCATCCGCACCGACATGCCACAGGGCACTGTTACCGAGGGCACCATCGGTTCGATGTTCCCGTTTGACAACCGCTTTGTTGTGCTCGAGATGCCCGGCTACGAGCTTATCGAGAGCATCAAGCTCATGTGCGGCCGTGGCGGTGACGCCGTGAGCAAGGAGTTACGAGCCACCTACAATGACAAGGGCGAACTCATCAAGGCAACGCTCAAGGGCAAGAAAATCGACCCCAAGAAGACCTATATCGTCGCCACCATCGACTACCTCGCCAATGGCGGTGACTACATGACACCCATGAAGCGCTGCAAGCGTCTGTTTGTCGATACCCAGAAGTACGGCAACCACATCTTGACCTATGTTAAGGACTTGCAGGCCAAGGGCAAGAAGATCGACTCGACAGACGAGGTGAGAATCCAGAAGAAGTAGAACCCAATAGAACCTATAGTGCCCTAAGGACCCTAAAAGCCTTACGGGCACTAAAAAAATGCCACAATCGCAATGACCAAATTCAACCGTATTATTCTGCTGGCAATCGCCACCATAGCACTCTCGATGAATGTTATGGCACGCAGCAATGCCCAGTTGCCCAACTTGTTCAACCGTGTGGATCAAGTGGCTATGAACCAGTGGGTGGACAGTGTCTTCAACTCGCTGTCACCCGAGGCCCGTATCGGCCAGCTCATTGTCGCCGCCGTCACTCCCAGGAGCAATGATGCCACGCGCGAACAGGTACGCAGGCTCGTTTCACGGAATCTTGTGGGCGGGCTCATCTATGAGGAGAGCTCGATTGCCGAGCAGGCCGAGGTCACCAACCTGGCCCAGTCACTGAGCGCCGTGCCGCTGATGATTACCATCGACGGCGAGTGGGGTCTGGGCATGAGGCTCAAGGAGGTGCCCAACTTCCAGCGCAACCTCATCCTGGGTGCCCTGGACGATGACATGCTCCTCTATGAATATGGCCGCGAGGTGGCTCGACAATGCCGACGCATGGGCATTCAGGTGAATTTTGCCCCCGTCCTTGACGTGAACGACAATCCGCTGAATCCCGTTATCGGGACGCGGTCCTTCGGCGAGAGCCCCGAACTGGTGGCAAGACACGCCATTGCCTTTGCGCGAGGGCTTGAAGATGGTGGTGTGATGGCCGTCGGCAAGCATTTCCCCGGCCATGGCAACTCGAGTGAGGACTCACACAAGACCCTGCCGGTAATCAACAAGACGCGTCAGGAAATCAACACTTGCGAGCTGGTACCGTTCCGCAAGTTCATCGAGGCCGGCTTGAGCGGAATCCTCACTGCCCACCTGCTGGTACCCGCCATCGACAAGAAGCAAACACCCACCAGCCTGTCGCAGGACTGCGTGAGCGCATTGCTGCGCGATGAGCTGGGTTTTGACGGCCTCATCTTCACCGATGCCTTGAACATGAAGGGAGCCACCCAGTTACTCAAGGGCTCGGCTTGTGTCAATGCCCTGCTGGCCGGAAATGATGTGTTGCTCATGCCCGAAAACATCGACAGCGAGATTGAGGCCATCAAGGATGCAGTTGCCAGCGGTACACTCAGTCAAAGCATCATCGACGAGCGCTGCAAGAAAATCCTGCGCTATAAGTATGCACTGGAATTGACCGATAAGCAACACGTCAACACCACTAACCTCATTAGCGACATCAATTCCCAGCATGCCGAGGTGCTGCGCCGCCAGCTCACCGCCGGCAGCATCACGGTCATCAAGAACAACGACGATATCCTGCCTGTGCACAATCTGCAGAGCCGCCACATCGCCGTGGCCACTATCGGCAATGAAAAAGGTACGGCAAGCACATTCACACGCCGATGCGCCGACTATGCCGAGATTACACGCTTTGACCTGGCCAAGGCTGGTTCAGCAAGCGCCCTGGCCGAACAACTGCACGACGGGCACTTCAACACTATCATCGTCGAGGTCGGTGACGACAATGAATCCACCAGGGCCGCTCTGGAAACCGTCGCCAAGAAGTGCAAGAACCTCATTGTGGTCATCACCTGCAAACCCTACGACATCAAGAATTACGGAGCATCCATCACCCACAAGCATGTGAAGGCTGTTGTGCTCACCTACGACAACACGACTCTGACCGAGGACTATGCGGCTCAAACCATCTTCGGTGGCAATGCCGCCAACGGCAACCTTCCCATCTCACTGAGTTTCCACGGCAAGAAGACCCGCTATGACGCAGGCCACGGCATCCACTATGCCGCCAACCGCCTGGGCTACACCATCCCTGCTGAGGCCGGGCTGGACAACAGGCTGACGGCCCAGATCGATTCGGTGTGCCGCCTGGGCGTGCAGCAACACGCATTCCCTGGATGCCAGGTCATTGTTGCCCGCCATGGCAAGGTGGTCTATAAGGGCTCTTTCGGAGCCATCGACTACGGCAACGCTAACAAGGTCGATGACAATACGCTTTTTGGGCTCGCATCAGTTTCCAAGGCCACTGGCACCATCAGTGCCGTGATGAAGGCCTTTGATGACGGCAAGTTCCGGCTTGACGACAAGGCCAGTCAGTACATTCCAGGCCTGCGCGATGGAGACAAGGAGGACATCACCTTCCGCGACCTGCTGTATCACGAGACAGGTATGCCGGCATCACTCAACATGTGGCAGATGATGATGGATCCCAACACCTATAGCGGTGTGCTCATCGCTGGGGCCGAGGACGCTACCCACCCCATCAAGGTGATGAACGGTGCATGGGGACACAAGGATGCCAAGCTGCGCACCGACATCCTCTCCAACCACAAGACCGACAAATTCAATATAGCCATTGCCGACGGCATCTGGGGCGGGCGTGTAACCTATGACTCCATCATGAACCGCATGTATCATGCCAAGCTGGGCAAGAAGAAATACCTGTACAGCTGCTGCAACTTCTCCCTACTGGCCGATGCAGTGCAACGCATGACGCATTCACCGCTGAATTACTATGTGAACAACTACATCTTCGCTCCTCTTGGAGCCTACCACACGATGTACCGTCCGTTGAGCAAGTTTGAGCGCGACGATATCGCTTATACCGAGATGGATACCTACCTGCGCCGACAGCACATCCATGGATATGTCCACGACGAGTTGGCGGCATTCTCTGGCGGTGTTCAGGGCAATGCGGGCTTGTTCAGTAATGCCAATGACCTGGCCAAGTTGTTGCAGATGTGGCTCAACGGAGGCACCTATGGCGGTGTGCGCCTGTTGAAGGCCTCGACTGTCGAGACCTTCACGACCCAGAAGAGTCCCAACAGTCACCGCGGCCTGGGCTTTGACAAACCTGTCGTGGGTAATCCCGATGCAAGCAACACCTGCGCCGAGGCGACTCCCGAGACCTATGGTCACACGGGCTTCACGGGCACCTGCTTCTGGGTGGATCCCAAGAATGACATGTTCTACATCTTCTTGAGCAACCGGGTGAGCCCCACGCGCAACAATCCGAACTTCGGACGCATCAGCGCGCGCAGCCACATCCAGTCGCTCATCTATCGCGCCATCCGCGAGTAATTAACTTCCTGAGTATTTAGACAAACTATCAATCATTTAACAATAGACGACTATGAAACAGATAACATTTCTTTTCACAGCCATGTTGCTGCTTGCCTCGTGCAACAAGGGTTATAAGTTAACCGTCACTTTTCCTGACGATAGCGCCAATGGCGAGACCGCATTCTTGACCAACTATGACACAGGCGACACCATTGCAACAGCAACTGTCGAGAACCGCATGTGCACCTTTGAGGGTGATGCCGGTAAAGGCTTTTTCGCTCGCCTATATGCCAGCGGCAACCCCTACGGATTTATCGTTGAGCCAGGCGAGGTACAACTCAACATTGCCGAGGGTAATGCAGTCAGCCCACTGAATGACAAACTAGCTGCATGGAGCAAAGAAATGCAAAAGATTGCCGACGACTCTACCCTCACCGAGGCCGAGAACGATGCCCGATATGCCGAGGGCTTGATGAAGCTATATCAGGAAAACAAGGATAATGCCATCGGCCCGTGGGCTTTCTGCAACTACCTAATGTATAAAGACTTTACCGAGGCTGACATTGATGCATTGCTCAAGAAAGCTCCTGCTGAGTATGCTCAACTCAAACGCGTTGCCAAGGCCAAGAATGCCGCACGCCAACTTACCGTCACAGCCGAGGGCCAGAAGTTCACCGACTTTGTGGTCGTTGCTGAGGATGGAGCCAAGCAGAAGTTGTCAGATCACGTGGGCAAGGGCAAGGTTGTCGTGGCTGATTTCTGGGCCAGCTGGTGTCCGCCCTGCCGTGCCGAGATACCCAAGCTGCAGGCTCTGAAGGAGAAATATGGCGACAAGTTTGATGTGGTGGGCATCGCCGTGTGGGACAACCCCGATGACACCCGCAAGGCCATCGAAGAGCTTAGCATCACCTGGCCCGTTATCATTGGCACTCACAAGCTGACAGAGCCCACCGACCTCTACGGCATCAAGAGCATTCCCCACGTCATCATCTTTGGCCCCGACGGCACCATCCTGTCACGCGGCCTCACCGGTAATGCCCTCGCCGCCAAACTCACTGAAGTCATCAAGTAACCAACAATATTAACCGATTATCACTTTGAAGAATCTATTTTCAATTATTACCGTTGTCATTGGACTTTTCACAATGATAGGGTGCGGCCCTTCCAAGGCTGAGATCGAGGCACAACGACGTGCTGACAGCGCTCGCATCGTCGACAGTGTACGTGCCGTTGAACGCCAACGCATTGACGACAGCTTGCGCATAGCGGCATACATGGAGAATGCACGGATCACCGACAGCATACGAGAAGCAAATACCATGGTGCTTGAGAAGCTGATGAAGAAGATAACACAGACCTTCAACAACAGCAGCGCCAACAGTTGGATGGGTGGCAAAAGCCATCATATCAAGGTATGCGACAGCCAGCCTCAAGAGCACATACGCAAAACATGGACATGACGAACCTGATGGAACGGGCTGCTACCTGCTGTGGGGCGATTACACGGACGGATATACTACTCTCGATGGCAAGTCGGTGATTGATATCACCGACAACTCTTGCAAAATGATTTTTGGTGTGTGCTATGTCGGACCTGATGGAGAATATGAAGAATTTGACAGAGCCACATTCACCCTTGTCCGTGAAGGCGACAAGTGGCTGATTGACGATATAGAGGAAGATAGGTATAGCTCGTCGTTCATGGAAAATCCCCAAGGTTACAGGCACATGAGCGCGTGAAAATCGAGGCAACAGTTTACTCATCGATAAAATCGCGGTTGGATTCATGATGAATCCAACCGCTGTTACAATATTCTCAATTACAGAATAACACACATTTTGCGACGTTTTCGCCATAAAATCGTCGGAAGCCCTATTGTGGGAAAAAATTAGGGACCTGCCCAAGCGGACTGATCCCTTTTTATGTATTGTGTAAGAGTAACCTTACTCGGCCTCGACCGCGGCCTGCGCCGCAGCAAGGCGGGCGATGGGCACGCGGTAGGGCGAGCAGGAAACGTAGTTCATGCCTAGCTTAGCGCAGAACTTCACGCTGCTGGGCTCACCACCATGCTCACCACAGATGCCGACATTCAGTTCGGGCTTGGTAGCGCGGCCCTTCTTGGTTGCCATCTCAACGAGCTGGCCAACACCTTCCTGGTCGAGTACCTCAAACGGATCAACCTTCAAGATACCCAAGTTCTTGTAGATGGCGAGGAACTTGCCAGCGTCGTCACGTGAGTAACCGAAGGTCATCTGGGTCAAGTCGTTGGTACCGAAGGAGAAGAAGTCAACGATCTCAGCGATCTGGTCAGCAACGAGAGCAGCACGCGGAATCTCGATCATGGTACCCACCTTGTAGGCCACGGTCTCGCCACGCTCGGCAAATACCTTCTGTGCCGTCTCATTGATGATGTCGGCCTGCATCTTGATTTCGTTCTTAACACCGATCAAGGGCACCATGATCTTGGGATGAACGTCAATGCCCTTAGCCTTAACATTGAGAGCTGCCTCGATAATGGCACGTGCCTGCATCTCAGTAATCTCGGGATAGGTATTACCCAAGCGGCAGCCACGGTGACCCAGCATGGGGTTGAATTCCTCCAGACCGTCGCAAACGAGTTTCACTTCCTCGAGGGTGCGGCCAGTCTGCTCGGCAAGCTCTCGCATGGTCTCGAGCTGATGGGGTACGAACTCGTGCAAGGGAGGATCGAGCAAGCGGATGGTCACTTCATAGCCATCCATAGCCTTGAAGATACCCTCGAAGTCGCCACGCTGCAGGGGCAGCAGCTTGCCCAGGGCAATGCGGCGTGATGCCTCATCAGGAGCGATGATCATCTCACGCATGGCCTTGATGCGGTCACCCTCGAAGAACATGTGCTCGGTGCGGCACAGGCCGATACCGTGGGCACCCAGCTTGCGGGCTACACTAGCATCGCGGGGAGAGTCAGCATTGGTGTAAACGTCCATCTTGGTGTACTTCTCGGCAAGGTTCATCACGGCAGCGAAGTCACCGCTCAGGTCGGCATCGACAGTAGCTACAAGGCCGTCATAGACCTCGCCAGTGCTACCATTGATCGAAATCCAGTCACCTTCCTTATAGGTCTTGCCACCCATCTCGACGGTGCGGGCCTTATAGTCCACCTTGATTTCGCCAGCACCCGATACACAGCACTTACCCATACCACGGGCAACAACGGCTGCGTGAGAGGTCATACCACCACGGGCGGTCAAGATACCTTGAGCAACACTCATGCCGCGCAGGTCCTCGGGAGAGGTCTCCAAGCGGACCATGATCACTTTCTTCTTGCGAGAAGCCCACTCCTCAGCATCATCGGCAAAGAACACAATCTGACCGGTTGCGGCACCGGGGCTTGCAGGCAGACCCTTGGCCATGACCTTGGCGGTCTTAACGGCGGCCTTGTCAAACACGGGGTGCAGCAGCTCATCAAGCTTGCCAGGCTCCATGCGCTTGATGACGGTCTTCTCGTCGATAGCGCCCTCGCGCAACAGATCCATGGCGATCTTCACCATAGCGGCGCCCGTGCGCTTACCGTTACGGGTCTGGAGCAGCCACAGCTTGCCATCCTGGATAGTGAACTCCATGTCCTGCATGTCGTGGTAGTGCTCCTCGAGCTTCTGCTGGATGTCAACGAGCTGCTTGGCGCACTCGGGCATCGACTCCTCAAGAGAGGGATACTTGGCAGCACGCTCTTCCTCGCTGATGCCTTGCAACTTGGCCCAACGACGGCTGCCCTCAGTCATGATCTGTTGCGGAGTGCGAACACCAGCCACAACGTCCTCGCCTTGAGCATTAATCAGATACTCACCATTGAACAGGTTCTCACCAGTACCGGCATCACGCGAGAAGCAAACGCCAGTAGCACTATTGTTGCCCATGTTGCCATAGACCATGGCCTGAACATTGACAGCAGTACCATACTCCTCAGGAATCTGGTTCATGCGGCGGTACAAGATGGCACGATCATTGTTCCAGCTATCAAACACGGCATAGATGGCACCCCAGAGCTGATCGTAGGCATCAGTCGGGAAATCCTTGCCCGTGTTCTCCTTGACAGCGGCCTTGAAGCGAACGACGAGCTCCTTGAGGTCATCCACCTCGAGCTCTGTATCAAACTTCACGCCCTTCTTCTCTTTCACGTCCTCGATAATTGCCTCACAGGGGTCGATGTCGGTCTTGTTGGTCGGTTTCATGCCCAACACAACGTCACCATACATCTGCACAAAGCGGCGGTAGCTATCCCACGCGAACCGTGGATTGCCCGACTTCTGGGCCAGTGTCTCGGCCACATCGTCGTTGATACCCAGGTTCAAGACAGTGTCCATCATACCAGGCATCGACACGGGTGCACCCGAGCGAACCGATACCAGCTGGGGATTGCTGGGGTCGTTAAACTTGTTACCTGTCAGGCTCTCGATGTGCTCGATAGATTTCTTCACATCATCCTTGATCATCTCGACAACGGCATCACGTCCCTTATCATTATAGAGACGGCACACCTCGGTAGTGATAGTGAAACCCGGAGGAACGGGCACACCAATCAAGTTCATCTCGGCAAGGTTAGCACCCTTGCCACCCAGCAGGTCTCGCATGTCGGCACGGCCTTCTGCCTGGCCGTTACCAAAAGTGTAAATCGCTTTCATTTACTAGTTGTTAATTGAATATATTTGCAAATATTTATGTATTTCGCTTTTTGCGGTGCAAAGATAGTGATTTTATTCCGATTATTAGCGCCATAAACTCCAAAATGCACATTTTTTATTTTAAAAGCCCAGTAAATAGCAAATTTGTTACATTTCGCAAGAAAAAGAAGCATTTTTTGTTATAATTTATTGACACATCATCCATCAACATGGCAACTCCCATCACAACCGTTCGGTTTTACAAGTGTTCCTCACCAGTTACATATTGTGACACGACATCGAATATCGACCTTTTTTTCGTCGAAATGGATGGCATAAATGAAAAAAGCATTATCTTTGCCGATTGTAATTGAACAAAACCAATCAGTAAATGGACAATAATACTAAGAAACTGCTGGAAAACGACACTAACGGGTTGTTGACCTATGAGTACATCGCCAACAATATGGGCTCCATCGACGATGACCTGCCCGTTCTGGTGGACAACATGATATTAAAGGACCGCACAGGCCAGTTTGTGGTAAGCACAGCACGCTACCTCAACGCCATCGACCGCGAGAAGTATGCCTCGAGCATTGATATGCTGGTCAAGGCAGCCATCAACAAGGATCGCGACCATGTCTACCTGGCTTACCTCGCCGCATCGTTGTGGGGTGCCGACTACAAGGAGCATGCAGCCCAGTTGAGTGCGACAGACGACAACTTCCGACGCATCTACAAGCGCCTGTATCCCGTCGGCATCTGATTTTCAGTGGATATTAAAAGGTTAATCATTGACCAGAGATATGAAGAAAAGTTTATTATTATCATTCGTCATGGTGGCGCTGACCATGATTTCGTGCTCAGCCAATAACGCCGAAAGCGCCGCCTCGTCTAACAAAAAAGATAACAAGATGACTAAAGTCAAACTCGAGACATCACTTGGCGATATCGTCGTCGAGCTCTACAACGAGACACCTCTACACCGCGACAATTTCATCAAGCTGGTGAAGGAAGGCTACTATGATGGTGTGCTCTTCCATCGCGTGATCAAGGATTTCATGATCCAGACCGGCGACGGCAATTCCAAGACAGCCGGCCCCGAAACCGCCCTGGGCGACGGGGACCCCGGTTACACGATTCCCGCCGAGTTTGTCTATCCCAAGTACTTCCACAAGCGCGGTGCCCTTGCGGCAGCCCGCACGGGCGACCAGGTCAATCCCGAACGCCGCAGCAGCGGCAGTCAGTTCTACATCGTGACTGGCAAAATCTACGGCAGCGATGAGTTACAGATGATGACAAAGCGCTTGGCCGACATGGCAAAGCAGGAGATCTTCCGCCGCCTGATAACCGAAAACCGTGCGAAAATCGAAGAGCTGCAACGCAATCAGGACAATGCAGGCATGCAGGCCCTGCAGAATCAGCTCATTGAGCAGACCGAAGCCGAGGCTGCCACGCAAGGCGTTGCCACGATGACCGATGAACAGATCAATGCTTACACCAGCATCGGCGGCACTCCCCACCTGGATGGCCAGTACACTGTATTCGGTGAGGTCGTTGAGGGCATGGATGTCGTTGACCGCATCCAGAACACCCAGACGGGCCGCATGGACCGTCCCACGACCGATATCAAGATCATCAAAGCGACCGTGCTCTGACCCAACCCAGTATCATATAGACCAGGTTTCTCAGCCTGATGTCAACGCACAAACACATGGACTTATAAGCCACTTGAGGCCTATAGGTCCTTTTTTTATAGGAAAATGAATAAAAAAAGTGAAAAAAAAGCTTGAATTACGTTGTAATTGCGAAAAAATGCCTAAATTTGGGGGTTTAGAATTTAACATCCTGTGCCATTTGGCGCAGGAACAAAACTAAGTAATTATGATGGAACCGCGTGAACAATCTGAATCGATGAACAATCTCGAGAAGGATCAAATCTTGAGCACCGAGGCCCAGAACGAGGCCCAGGAAGTTGTGAATGAAGAAGTTACAGTTGAGGAACCCGCAGCAGTCGAGGCTCCCGAGGCACCAGTGACCCCCGAAGTCACCGAGACCCCAGAGAATCCAGAAGAGCCCAAGGCCGAGACGGCCCCCAAGCTCAATCTTGCCGGCAAGAGCAAGAGTGAGCTGGTAGACATGATGCGCGAGGTCGCTGCCCGCCCCATCGAGGAGGTAAAGGATGAGGTACAGGCCATCAAGGCTGCCTTCTTTGCCCTGAGACGGGAAGAAATAGCTAAAGAGCGTGACGAATTCCTCGCCAATGGCAATGAGGAAAGTGACTTCACGGCCAAGGAGGACACCGACGAGAACAACCTCAAGGAGCTGCTCAACGTGCTCAAGGAACGTCGCACCGAGTACAACGCGGCCCAGGAAGCCAACCGCGAGGCCAATCTTGAAAAGAAGCGCCAGATCATCGCGATCATCAACGAGATTTCAAGTGACCCCGACAATATCAACCGCCAGTTCAACCGCGTGAAACAGCTACAACAGGACTTCAAGGATGCCGGTGATGTCCCCGCTACGGCCGACACCGAGATCTGGAAAGAGTTCCAGCGTGCCACAGAGCGTTTCTATGACGTGCTGAAGATGAACAAGGAACTGCGCGACTATGACTTCAAGAAGAACTTGGAGCTGAAACAGCAGTTGTGCGAGGAGGCTGAGGCCCTCGATGAGGAGGCCGACATCGTTGCCGCCTTCAGGAAGCTGCAGGAGCTGCACACCAATTGGCGCGAAATCGGCCCCGTAGCCAAGGAGCTGCGCGAGGATCTATGGGCCCGTTTCAAGGCCGCATCAAGCGCCATCAACAAGAAATATCAGACCTTCTTTGAGGACCGCAAGAGCAAGGAGAAGGAGAACGCCGAGGCCAAGACTGCCCTGTGTGAGAAAATCGAGCAGATCACTACCGACAACCTCAAGACCTATGCACAATGGGACGAGGTGACCAAGCAGATTATCGCCCTTCAGGAAGACTGGAAGAAGCTCGGCTATGCATCACGCAAGGCCAATGCTGCGCTGTTTGCCCGCTTCCGTAAGTCGTGTGACGAATTCTTCGGCAAAAAGGCTGAATTCTTCAAGACGATGAAGGAAGACCTGAGCAACAATCTGGCAAAGAAGATCGAGTTGTGCGAGCGTGCCGAGGCCCTGATGGACTCCACCGAATGGAAAGAAGCCACCGACCAATTCGTCGAGATGCAGAAGGAGTGGAAGACCATCGGCCCCGTAGTGAAGAAATACAGCGACAGCGTGTGGAAACGCTTCATTGCGGCTTGTGATCACTTCTTTGAGCAGAAGAAGAAACAGAACGTCAACGTTCATGCCGTCGAGCACGACAACCTCAAGGCCAAGAAGGATGTCATTGCAGCCCTCAATACCACAATTGAGGAAGCAGCCGAGGACGCACCTCAAGTTGTCCGTGACCTAATGGACCGCTGGCAGTCGATCGGCCATGTGCCCTTCAAGGAGAAAGACAAGATATATGCCCAGTACCGCGAACTGGTTGACAAGGCATTTGACACACTCAACATGAGAGGTCCTCGCTCCAGCAGTGACGGCGCACCTCGAGGAGGCCGCCAGTCGTCGGGCAGTGACCGTGGCCTGAGTGAGCGTGACCGTCTGGTGCGCACCTACGAGCAGCGCATGAGCGAGTTGAAGACCTTTGAGAACAACATGGGCTTCCTCACCGCCAACACCAAGAGCGGCAACTCGCTAGTACAGGAAATGGAGCGCCGCATCAACCGCCTCAAGGAAGAGATTGCCGAACTGGAGCAGAAGATCAGAGAATTGGATAACGCTTAAGTGCCGTCCCCTGATTCCGGAATTCAGCATCAATCCATGAAACCTAACGCAAGGGGGATGCGCCCTAACGCTTCCCCTTGTGTTTAAAATTATGCCAAAAAACCCTTAGGACATACCGAATGAAGAGTAAAGGCCGATACGGACAATTCATCCGATGGATATTCAGCATTGTTGACATGCTGATAGTCAACCTCGTGTATTTGTCCACCATCTTCTGGCAAGGCATCCCGTTGTCAGGCGGCGAACTGTTGCATTCACGCCCAGCATGGCTTGCACTCAATGTCGCCATGGTGGTGTGCCTCTACTTCTATAGCGATGTACATGAGCGCCGTGTTTTCTATGCCGAGAAGGTTGTGGGGCAAGCCCTTAAACTTGTCTTGACCCATGCGGGAATCTTTGTGACGCTGACATCCTTTCTGGGCTCATTTGACGCCTCATGGCAACTGATGCTGCTGTTCTATGTCATCTTCTTCCTTATCCTCTCAACGTGGTGGGTACTTTCCCGCCAGTTTCTGAAGATTTACCGCAACCGCGGCTTCAATTTCAAGCGTGTCATCGTCATCGGTGGTGGCACGGTGGGAGTGCGCCTCATCGATGAGATGCTTGCCGATCAAGGTTACGGTTACCACATCGTGGGTTTCTTTGACAACAATCCCAAGGCCCGCTCGGTGTCAGCCGCCTATCAGGGCACACTCGATGATGTCGAGCAGTTTGTCAAGACCCACCAGGTTGACGAGATGTTCTGTGCTGTCCCCGACATAGAGGACAACCAGAACGTGGCGCGCATGATCCGTATTGCCGACAACAATGCTGTCGATTTCTACTATGTACCGCAATTCGGTCGCACCGTCACCCGTCAGTTTGAACTGCAATCCGTGGGCGATGTGCCCATTCTTGCAGTCCACCCCTACCCCTTGAAGAATCCTATCAATCGTCTTGTCAAGCGGGCCTTTGACCTGCTGGTATCCACCGTGGCGTTGATTCTTTCGCCACTCGTCATTATCCCGGTCGCCATTGGCATCAAGTTATCGTCACCTGGCCCCATCTTCTTTGTCCAGAAGCGCACTGGCTATCGTGGCCAAGCCTTCAATTGCTACAAGTTCCGCACCATGCGTGTCAACAATGACAGCGATACGCTGCAGGCTACCAAGGGCGATCCCCGCGTGACGAAGCTAGGCAATTTCCTGCGCCGGACAAGCATTGATGAGCTGCCCCAATTTTATAATGTGTGGCTAGGCGACATGAGTATCGTGGGTCCCAGGCCTCACATGGTTGCCCAGACCGAAATGTACAGCGAGCTGATCGACAAGTACATGTTGAGGCACACCATCAAGCCTGGCATCACTGGCTGGGCACAGGTGCGAGGCTACCGAGGACAGACCGAGGAACTATGGCAGATGGAAAAGCGCGTCGAGTTTGACGTGTGGTATGCCGAGAACTGGACATTCTTCCTTGACCTGAAAATTATCGTGCGCACCGTTCTCAACGCCCTCAAGGGTGAAGATAACGCATACTAAGGTTCAAGGTAACTTTAATCATCAGCATCATGAATCGGGAGGAATATGCATTAGCGCTCTTGAGGAGTTGTTATGGCTATGACAGCTTCAGGGAGCAGCAATGGGATATCATTGACCACACGCTCAATGGTGGCGACAGCATCGTGCTCATGCCCACTGGCGGCGGCAAGTCATTGTGCTACCAGATACCTGGACTGATGAGCGACGATGGCTTTGCCATCGTCATTTCTCCACTTCTCGCATTGATGAATGACCAGATTGACGCATTGCAACAGAATGGCGTGCCGGCGCTGGCCCTGAATAGCGAAAAGACCGACAGCGAGAACCGCCAGACCGTGGAATTGCTCATGCAAGGCAAGGTCAAGCTCCTCTACATCTCACCCGAAAAGCTCCTGAGCGAGATCGACCGCTGGTCATCGGCTATCACTGGGCACATCCGCCTGTTTGCCGTCGATGAGGCCCATTGTATCTCGCAATGGGGGCATGACTTCCGCCCCGAGTACACCCAGCTCGGCTCGCTCAAGCAGCGTTTCCCCGACATCCCCGTCATGGCGCTCACCGCTACAGCCGACCGCATCACACGCGACGACATCGCCCGCCAGCTCAACATTCCCGAGGCACGGCTTTTCATCAGCTCATTTGACCGCCCTAACATCTCGCTCAACGTCGTGCAGGGTTCAACAGGCCGCATTAAGTTCCGACAGATTGTTCAATTCATCAACCTGCACCGTGGCGAGAGCGGCATCATCTATTGCCTGCGCCGCAAGGATACCGAAAAAATGGCAGCAGACCTTACCCGACTAGGCATCAAGGCTGAACCCTTCCATGCGGGCATGAGCGTGAGCGAGAAGCAACGCATCCAGCGCGACTTTATCAACGATGACTTGAAAGTGGTGTGCGCGACTATCGCCTTCGGCATGGGCATAGACAAGAGTAATGTGCGCTATGTCATCCACAGCAACATGCCGCGCAATATCGAGAGTTATTACCAGGAAATCGGACGAGCAGGCCGAGACGGTCTTCCTGCCGAGGCGCTGATGTTCTATAACTACGGCGACATGGTGACACTACAGCATTTTGCGCAACAGTCGGGCCAAGTGCAGATTAATATGGATAAACTGCGACGCATGCAACAATATGCTGAGAGCAGCGTGTGCCGTCGCCGCATCCTGCTCAACTACTTCAACGAGCGCTGTGACCACGATTGCAAGAATTGTGACGTGTGCGACAACCCGCCTGAACGCTTCGACGGGACTATGCTAGCCCAGATGGCCCTTAGCGCCATCAAGCGCACCGGTGAGCAGGCCAGCATGTATGCCGTGACCGATATTCTGCGGGGATGGCGCAAGGCCGATGTCATTGAGAAAGGCTATGACAGGCTGAAGACCTTCGGCGTCGGCCGAGACTATACCGTTGCCGAGTGGAACGCCTATCTGCTGCAGATGTTGCAATTGGGCCTATTTGATGTCGCTTATGACGAAAACAACCACTTGAAAATCACAGAATACGGCAATGAGGTACTCTATGGGCGCCAACTGATACAGCTCAACCGCTATGAGAGGCGCGACATCAAGAAACGTCCTGTCCAGCAGCAAGAGCCTGTCATCGAGGTCTCCTTGCACACACAATCACCTGCCAAACTAATGGACAAGGAACTGTTTGAACGCCTGCGTGATGTGCGCAAGGCCCTGGCCACGGCAAGCCATATCGCGCCATACATGGTCTTCAGCGACAAGTCACTGACGGCCATGGCCACCGAGAAGCCAACGACAAGAGCCGAATTCGGCATCCTATACGGAGTGGGTGAAGCCAAGTGTCAGAAGTACTGGCGCCCCTTCACTACCGCCATCAGTGACTACCTGGCCAGCCATGCCAAGGCAGGACGTTGACCCCTTTTAAAGGCTTCATCGTCAAGAGCCACTGACTGGCATCAGATAATTCCTGTCAAGTAGAGGAAAATAAAGAAAATAGACACGGGAGCGACGTAACGCAGGCAGAAGATGAGATAGGGCTCCATTGCACCCTTCAAACGCCCATTATTGGTCATTTGCTCGTGTACCACCTTGCGGTCAAGAATCCAGCCGACATATACCGCAGTGAATAATCCACCCAAGAGCATAAAGACGTTGCTTGCAGCATAGTCCATCGCATCAAAGATACTCTTGCCGAATACTTTAACATCGTCAAGCACATTAAACGACAAGGCTGCTAGAACCGCGAGAGCAAAGGTAAATATTGCAGTCCAGACTATGGCGTGCGGACGAGTCAGCTTGTGTTCCTCAATCATGAAGGTAATAGGTATCTCGCTCAAGGAGATGGTCGATGTCAACGAAGCAAAGAACACCAGCAAGAAGAACAACAATGCCCATACATACCCACCGGGCATCTGCTGGAAAATGCCAGGCAGAACTTCAAATATAAGACGGGGACCAGCAGTGGGCTCAACATTGAAGGAGAACACTGCAGGAAATATCATCACACCTGACAGGATTGCCACCAGCGTGTCGAGCACTGCTACAGTAGTGGCATCCCTAGTCAACGAGGTGTCGTCTTTGAAATATGAGCTATAGGTCACCAGGCACGAGATACCAATCGAAAGTGACAAGAAGGCCTGGCCGAAGGCATCCAGCACACCGCGCATCGTCAACTGTGAAAAGTCAGGATAAAATAAGAACTTAAGTCCATCGGCAGCACCAGGCAGCAGTAACGAGTTGACACAGAAGATGATGAGAATGAGAAACAGCAACGGCATCATGATGCTGGCCACTCGCTCGATGCCCTTCTCGATACCGCGACTCATGACCAGGAAATTGAGGACCAGGAAAATCACAGTCCAGCCCACACACCGCCATGGGTCAGAGACCAGTGCAGTGAACATGCTGTTGTACTCCTCGGGCGTGTGCCCGTGCAGATGACCCAGCGCCGCCTGGTACAGGTACTCTATAATCCAGCCACAGACCACACTATAAAAGCCGATAACGACAAAACTGCCTATAATACAGATATAGGTGAACAAGTAATATTTCTTGCCTGGCGACAGTCTCATGAGGGCGGCCTTCATATTGCTATGGGTCGAACGGCCGATAACAAACTCACTCAATATCACCGGGATGCCCATAATCAGGATGCAAACAATGTACACCAGGATAAAGGCACCACCACCATTCACACCAGCCTCATAGGGGAAACGCCAGATGTTTCCCAACCCCACGGCCGAGCCCACTGCAGCGGCAATGGCACCCATGCGTGTAGCAAATCCGACTCGTTTAGTCATAGATTGTGATTGTTTTTAAGTACGAGCACAAAGGTAGAACTTTCTACCGGAATATTCAAACAAAATGCTTGTTTTTAAGAAAAAACATATTGGCCCACAGCGACGGTCACTATTCAGAACTGGGGGACAGGATCTATGCGCCGGGGAGAGGGAGCGGGCTTCGGTTTAGCAGGCTTGCGGGCATGACGTTTGCGCTTGGAATGACCGTGCTTCAGTTTCTTGCCACTGCCAGTAACAGTCATTGTGGTAGTGTCTATACTCTCTTCAAACTGCTGTATTTCATCATTCTGCACTTGATAATCAACATCATGGACGCAATAACGCAGGCCGGCAGTACAAGCCAGCAATAGGGCAATCAACACCATGACAGCTATCATGCCACGGCGTTCCCGCTTGGTCATCGTTGTGAAATCGCTGATAACGCTCATATCGTAATGATGTTTGACCCTACAAATTTACCTCAAAAAGTAAATAGGGCATCCGTTCTATATGATTTTTTCATTTTTTTCACCTAAATCAACCAGAGAAACGAAAAAATGACTAACTTTGCAAGTTGAATTGACATTAGAACATAACAAAACACTATATGAAATCATTCTTACTATCAATACCTAAAGGTTTGCCATCAATATTGATGATTGCAATTACGATCTTTTTTTCATTGACCGACAACCCATTAGGTATTAAAAGTCTGAAAGTTTTCCCCTTTGCTGAGCAAGTCGGGCATCTCGTGCTTTACTTTATAGTCGCACTCGTGTTTATCCTCGACTATGCTAAGGCTCGTCTTCCTCATCACAGCAAGATCAACCAGGAAATGGCTCTGGCAACTGTCGCAGCCGTGATATCCCTTGTTCTCGAAATCATCAGAATGTGGATGACTGGATACAATTATGACATGAGAAACGTGTATGCTGCTATCGTGGGCTCCACGCTGGCTTTCTTGTTTTACCACTTCTGGCTACTGCACCCCTTCCGTCACTACCTGTACCACTCGATACAGCACCACTGGCGTTATCAGCACCGCCGCAAGAAAAAGAAATGAGCACGCACATAGCGGCAGGAGCGCTAATTTGAAGAGATGATACAATTTTCAGGCGATATTTTTGTGGAATCCAAAAATATCGCCTAAATTTGTATCATCATCTTGAATTTAAAACCTTGACCATTATGTTTTTTTCGGAGAAAATCAAGCATCTGCGCATTGCAAGCGGGAAAAGGCAGAAAGACCTCGCCAAGGCCATCGGTGTCGATGTGCCCGCCTATAGCCGCTACGAGCACGGCGAGCGCCGCCCCAAGCGAGAACAAGTTCTCAGGCTGGCGCGCATCTTTAAGACCGACCCCGATGAACTGGTTGCCGCCTGGCTTGCCGACGAGGCCTACAGCCATATCGCTCACGACAAAATGGCCGTCAAGGCCGCCGCGCTGCTTCATGACATGCTTGAGGGTAGTCCATCCGAGAATCACAATGCCATTACCGAAGCATCTGACCATTCACCCATCATTGTCGAGAAAGGTCTTGTTTCTGAATTGGGCCAATCCCTGATGCCACACATCGTTCCAGGAGATGCGGTTGCCGTTATGGAGCATATCGAGGACGACAGCATCGACTGCATTGTCACCACTCCGCCCTACTGGCGCCGCCGTGGACAGGGCACCGAGAGCATCACGGCCACCAGTGCCAGGGACTTTGTCAATGAGTTACTGCAGACAATGGCTCAGGCCCACCGCGTCCTCAAGCCACAAGGTTCCCTATGGCTCAACATGGGCGATGACACAACCGACGGTTTTGTTCAAGGCATACCCTGGCGTGTGGTACTCACCATGATTGACTGCCAGGGCTGGCATCTGGTCAATGAGGTGGTGTGGAACAAGACGACCACATCGCCCCAAGGCAGTCAGGATCACCTGCGCAAGGTGCACGAGTTCATGTTCCATCTGGTCAAGGACGACGACTTCTACTACAATGATGACCAGTTGCGCCACACCTTTGCCCTCATCATGCGCAACGATGACAAGGGACGCAAGAAAACAGACAACAAAATCAAGGAACATTACCTGCAACCCGAGGGAGGGCATGGTTTGATACCCGGAGATGTGTGGACCATCGGCGTGCAACGGTCTGGCATAGCCCATTACTGCGTGGCTCCTGATATGCTTTATCGCCTGCCCATTGTCGCCACCTGCCCTCATGGCGGTATCGTGCTGGACCCCTACTGCGGGACGGGAACCGCTTGCAAGATTGCCTATGAAATGAACCTGCGCAGCATCGGCATCGACATCAACCCAGATTACGTCAAGCGGGCACGTGCCAGCATTGAACAGAAACCCCTCAGCTTATTCTAGACGAACTAGACCATTTGGAGGAACTGAATTATCTGGATTTTTTGTAATTTTGTGGCCAAAATTACATTACACGCATGATTTCTATACAAGGACTCAAAGTGGAATTCGGCAGCCAGGTGCTGTTCGAGAACATCAACTACGTGATCAACAAGCGTGACAAGATCGCTCTTGTGGGCAAGAATGGTGCCGGAAAATCCACCATGCTGAAAATCATCACTGGCGAGCAACAACCCACCAGCGGCACTGTCGCACGCCAGGCCGACATCACTATCGGCTACCTGCCGCAGCAGATGCAGCTCAAGGATGAGCTCACCGTTAAGCAGGAAGCGGAGCGGGCTTTTGAACGACTGCAGCAGATGGATGAAGCCATCGACCGCATGAACAAGGAGCTTGCTGACCGTACCGACTATGACAGCGAGGATTATCAGGACTTGATCGAACGCGTGGCCCAGAAGACCGAGCTACGCGCCCTAATGCAGAGCGAGAATGTGGATGCCGAGGTCGAGAAGACTCTCATGGGATTGGGATTTGAGCGAAGCGACTTCGACCGGCCCACGAGTGAATTCAGCGGCGGATGGCGCATGCGCATCGAACTGGCCAAACTGCTGCTGCGCCGCCCCGACGTTCTCTTGCTCGATGAGCCCACCAACCACCTGGACATCGAGTCCATCCAGTGGCTGGAGTCCTTCTTGAAAAACCGCAACGGTGCCTTGTTGCTGGTTTCACACGATCGTGCCTTTATAGATAACGTGACCAACCGTACCATCGAGATTTCGCTGGGCAAAATCTATGACTACAAGGTGAGCTACAGCCAGTTCGTAGAGCTGCGCAAGGAACGCGTTGAGCAGCAGATGCGAGCCTACGAGAACCAGCAGAAACTCATCCATGATACCGAGGATTTTATCGAGAAGTTCCGGTATAAGGCCACCAAGGCCGTGCAAGTGCAGAGCCGCATCAAGATGCTCGACAAGCTGGAACGCATCGAGGTCGATGAAGTAGACCGCAGCCGCATGCGGCTGAAGTTTCCTCCTGCCCCACGCAGCGGCGACTACCCTGTCATTGCCGAGGACCTGCGCAAGGATTACGGCAGTCTCAATGTGTTTCACGATGTGACATTCACCATCAAGCGCGGCGAGAAGGTCGCCTTTGTCGGCAAGAACGGCGCTGGAAAATCCACCTTGGTCAAGTGCATCATGGGTGAAATCCCGTTTGACGGCAAGTTACAGATAGGTCATAACGTCAAGATCGGTTATTTCGCACAAAATCAAGCGCAGTTGCTCGACGAGTCGCTCACGGTCCATGACACTATAGACTATGTTGCGGTGGGTGACATCCGCACAAGGATTAACGACATCTTGGGGGCATTCATGTTCGGGGGCAAGAATGCCGAGAAGAAGGTCAAGGTGTTGAGCGGTGGCGAGAAAAGCCGACTTGCCATGATACGCCTGCTGCTGCAGCCCGTCAACCTGCTCATCCTCGATGAGCCCACCAACCACCTGGACATGCCCAGCAAGGATGTGTTAAAGGAGGCCATCCAAGCCTTTGACGGCACAGTGATTGTCGTGTCACATGACCGAGATTTCTTGAACGGCATCGTCAATAAGGTATATGAGTTCGGCGAGCACCGCGTGCGCGAGCACCTGGGTGGCATCTACGACTTCCTACAGAAGAAGCAACTCGATTCCTTGCAGCAATTGGAAGTGAAGAACAGCCCCATGCCCGCGATAGCCGAGGACACTCCCGAGACCACTGCCAGCCAAGGTAAACTCGACTACCAGCGGCAAAAGGAGCATGAGCGCCGCATCCGTCAAGCCGAGAAAAAGGTGAAGACCCTCGAAGCCAAAATTGCCGAACTGGAAGGACAACTGGCCGACATTGAGGATAAACTCTCCACCGCCACAAGTGAGGATGTTGACATCTACTACAAGCATTCCCAGATCAGCCGCGAGCTCGACGGCATCATGGCACAGTGGGAAGAAGCAAGTGACGAACTGGAGAAAATCAAGAATTGAGAAAAATGCGACTTGTACAGATTAACAGCGGCAATGCAGATATTGAGCAGTTGAGGCATCTCTACGGGACGGCCTTTCCTGTCGAGGAGCAAATACCCTACGATGACCTCATTTATCTGATGGATAAGCTGGATATTGACTACACGGCCTACGTTGATGGCGAGACATTTGTCGGTTTTACGATGGTGTTACGCCTGCCGCAATACAACTGGGGGTGGTATTTTGCCGTGCGAGAGGAGTTACGCGGCAAGGGCTACGGGCAAGAAATCCTCTCGGCACTCCTGAAAAAATACCGAGAGGAAAATCCGTTCATCATCGACATTGAGTCACCCACGCAAGCCGATGCGCCAAATAGCGAGCAGCGCAAGCGGCGCCACGCTTTCTACAAGCGCAACGGATTGAAAGACACATCAACCAGCCGCACCTTTGAGGGAATCACCTATACCATCATGACCAACAGCGACAAGCCTTTCACCCAGCAGGACTACGACGACATCCTCACCACCCTGCGTGCAGTGTGGGAGAACATGCCCAGCCAGCAATAACCGATAAGACTAATTAACTATTTACATTTGTCTGTTTCGGGGCAATCGGCTACATTTGCGGTCATGAAGTGGGTTTTATCTATATTGATATCCATGGTCACGCTCATCGGTGTGGCCCAAGAGAATCAAGGCATCAAGCTGCAATTCGATCAGTCCAAGGTCAGTCCGAAGTTTACCATGCCCGAGATGCCCATGACGGTCTTGCCTGCTACCAATATCAAGCCCACATTCAATGCCACCCCTTCCCCCGAACTAAAGTTAGATTTCAACAGCCATCAGTTGTCCGACACCTTAGTCATCTACCAGCAAGAATGGAATAGTAGCCAGCTATCCCCCCTGCCCCGTTTCCACTATGACACCAACCCCTATAGCCGCGACTGGTCATCAAGTGGCATCATCACTCGTGTGGGTGGTGGTTATCTGGCTGGATCAGGGTCACACACGACTTATCCTGGACTCGGCAACATGGCCACATCCAGTGTAGCTTTCACAATGCCTATAGACCGCTTAACGGTCACGGCAGGTGTTACTGGCAACAAGTACCACTTTGACCGCAATGCATGGAACGACTATGGTATCTTTGGCAATGCCTCGTTCCGCCTCAACGACCGGCTGTCGCTTAACGCCTTCGGGCAATACTACGTCAACCAGCAATTCCACTCGGTGGCAGCCATGCCGTTCTTGGGCAGCACTTCCTATGGCGGCACCCTGGGTTGGAAAGCCAGCGACAAGTTCTCGCTCGACGTGGGTGCTCGTCGCATCTATGACCCCTACACAGGCACGTGGCGCACGTTGCCTGTCGTTCAGCCCACCTTCAACCTGTTTGGTGCTCCTATCTCCTTTGATGCCGGTCCGTTGATTTATCAGGTATTGAACTACATGTTCGGCAGCGGCAAGAATGGCCGTGACTGGGGCGACCCTCGCTATCGTCCCGTCAATGCCCCAAGTGCCGTCACGAGCCAGCCAGGCTTTAACCCTTATAGTCCTGTTCCCATCCCTGATGCCTTCCGTCACTGATTTCTTCGGGTTTTAGCGATTTTTAGGGGTATGGATTTGGGCAGGTGGCAAAGTTGTTGTAATTTTGCACGTTAAACCACTATTGAATGGATATTAAGGGTACTATAGAGGACATCATCAGGGAAGATCTGGCGGATATCTGGTCTATCCTGAACAGCGAGGAGAAGCATCTTATCGCTGAGCATTTTGTTGTTCACACCTACCGAAAAGGCCAAATCATCTATGCCGAGAAAGACGAGCCCGAATTCCTGTGGGTACTCATCAAGGGCAAGGTGAAACGATTCAAGAACGGCATCGGCGGCAAGCAGCAGATCCTGCGCCTGTACCGCCCCATCCAGTACTTCGGCTACCGTGCCTGGTTCGCCAATGAGACCTATGTAGCAAGCACCATGGCCATCGAGCCGTCACAGGTTGGGACCTTGCCCATGACCATAGTCAAGCAACTCATTGATGGCAACATCAAGCTGGCCTGGTTCTTCCTGCATGAATTGTCCAAGCATCTGGGAGGTAGCGAGTCTAAGGTGGTCACCCTTACCCAGAAGCACATCCGCGGTCGACTGGCCGAGGCCCTGTGCATGCTCGTGGACAATTACGGTTACGAGGATGACGGCAAGACCCTCAAGATTTATATGGCCCGTGAGGATCTGGCCAACCTGTCAAACATGACCACCGCCAATGCCATCCGCACCCTATCAACCTTCGCCCAGGAACGTATCATCACCGTTGACGGCCGACGCATCCGCATCGTCGATGAACCCACGTTGCGCAACATCAGCCGATTTGGATAACTACTATGATCATCGCTCAACAGAAACGCAAGGAAAATATCGCCGAATATCTCCTCTACCTGTGGCAGGTTGAGGACTTGTTGCGAGCATGCAAGCTTGACATCGACACGGTCGAGAAAGCGGTCATCGCCCGTTATGACGTTGACGACAAGACACGCCATGACATTAAGGAGTGGTACGAGTCGCTCATCAAGATGATGGAAATGGAGAATGTGCGCGAGACAGGTCACATCCGCGTGTGCCACAACGTGCTCATCCGCCTCAATGACCTCCACCTGCAACTGCTGGCCGATCAGAGCCGTTTCCCTGAGTATCATGCCGACTATTACCGCACGCTGCCCCACATCGTGCAGCTGCGAGCCACCCTTCCCGAGGCTGAGCGGCCCGGTGAACTCGAGACCTGTTTTAACGCCCTGTATGGCGTGATGATGCTGCACCTGCAAGGTAAGGAGATCACCCAGGACACTGCAGCGGCCATCTCTCAGATTTCACACTTTATCGGCATGCTTGCCGCTTATTTCAAGCGCGACGAGGAGAAGCCTCTTTTCGGTGATGACTTAAATGACAATTGAGACAATGAATATCACCAATATACTCATTACTGGAGCAAACGGCCAACTGGGCCATGAGATGCGTAACGTGCTGGCCGATGACCAGCGCTTCAATGCCATCTATACCGACGTTGCCGGTGATCATGTCACTAGACTAGACATCACCGACGTGGTTGCCGTTGACCATATCATCGCCGAGAGCAAGATTGACGTGATTGTCAATTGCGTTGCCTATACCGCAGTGGACGCTGCCGAGGATGATGAGCCCATGGCTGCACGACTCAACGCCGAGGCCGTTGGCATCCTTGCCCACGTCGCCAAGCGGCATGGTGCGCGCATGGTTCATGTCTCGACCGATTATGTGTTCGATGGGCAGGCCTGCACCCCCTATGCCGAGGATCATCCCACCTGTCCTCAGTCGGTCTACGGCCGCACTAAGCTGGCTGGGGAACGGCTATTGCTTGACACGCTGGGCGACGATGCTGTCATCCTGCGCACCGCATGGCTCTACTCACCTTACGGCAAGAACTTCGTCAAGACCATGCTTAACTTGGGCAAGACTAAATCGGCGCTGAAGGTAGTGTTTGACCAAGTAGGCTCGCCCACATGCGCCCGCGACCTGGCCAGAGCTATCGTCACGGTCATCACGGCAGACGAGTGGCACCCGGGTATCTATCACTACAGCAATGAGGGTGTCATCTCGTGGTATGACTTCACGCTAGCCATCCACCGCATCGCCAGCATCACGACATGTGACGTGCAACCCTGTCACAGCGATGAGTTTCCTGCCAAGGCACATCGCCCCGCCTACAGTGTGCTGGACAAGACACGGTTCAAGGCCACCTTCGGCGTCCGCGTCCCTTACTGGCGCGACAGCCTCGAAGAGACCATCAACTCACTTTTAACTATTCACTGTTAACTATTCACTGAAAAAAGACATGTCCCTGACAACCGAAATCACCCGCCGCCGCACGTTTGCCATCATCTCTCACCCCGATGCCGGCAAGACCACGCTCACCGAGAAGTTGCTGCTCTTCGGTGGCGCAATCCATGTGGCTGGTGCCGTTAAATCCAATAAGATCAAGAAAACCGCCACCAGCGACTGGATGGAAATCGAGAAACAACGTGGTATCTCGGTCGCCACCTCGGTCATGGGATTCAACTACGGCGACTACAAGATCAATATCCTCGACACGCCTGGTCACCAGGATTTTGCCGAGGACACTTACCGCACCCTCACTGCCGTCGACAGTGTTATTATCGTCGTCGATGTGGCCAAGGGTGTTGAGACCCAAACCCGCAAGTTGATGGAGGTGTGCCGCATGCGCAATACCCCCGTCATCATCTTCGTCAACAAGCTCGACCGTGAAGGCCGCGACCCGTTTGACATCCTCGACGAGCTGGAGCAGGAGCTGAAGATCGACGTGCGCCCCTTGAGCTGGCCCATCAACATCGGCGCTCACTTCAAGGGTGTGTACAACATCTACGAGCACAACATCAGCCTGTTCAAGCCCGACAAGCAACATGTGACCGACCGTGTGGACATCAACGACATCAATGACCCTGCCATTGACGCTGCCGTGGGTAAGGCCGATGCCGAGAAGCTGCGTGCCGACATCGAGTTGATCGACGGTGTATATCCCGACTTCAATACGCTCGACTACCTGGATGCAAAAGTCGCTCCCGTATTTTTTGGGTCAGCGCTGAACACCTTCGGTGTAAAGGAGTTACTGGACTGCTTTGTACGCATAGCCCCATCTCCCCGCCCAGTCGATGCGATTGAGCGCACCGTCGAGCCTGGCGAAGACAAGTTCACGGGCTTCGTGTTCAAGATTCATGCCAACATGGATCCCAACCACCGCAGTTGCATCGCCTTTGTCAAGGTCTGCTCGGGTGTGTTCCAGCGCAACGGCAACTACAAGCACGTGCGCAGCGGCAAGAGCTACCGATTCAGTGCCCCGACGGCTTTCATGGCTCAGAAGAAGGAAATCATCGACGAAGTCTATCCTGGTGACATCGTGGGACTGCCCGACAACGGCATTTTCAAGATCGGCGACACGCTGACCGAGGGCGAGGAACTCCACTTCAAGGGTCTGCCCAGCTTCTCCCCCGAGATGTTCAAGTACATCGAGAATTCTGACCCGATGAAGACCAAGCAGCTCAACAAGGGCCTGGAACAGTTGATGGATGAGGGCGTTGCCCAGATGTTCATCAACCAGTTCAACAACCGCAAGATCATCGGTACCGTGGGGCAGCTGCAGTTCGAGGTCATCCAGTACCGCCTGCTGCACGAGTATGGCGCACAGTGCCGTTGGGAACCCATTCACCTGTACAAGGCCTGCTGGATCGAGAGCGACGATGAGGAAGCACTAGATGCTTTCAAGAAGCGCAAGCATCAGTTCATGGCACTCGACACCGAGGGCCGTGACGTGTTTCTCGCCGACTCTAACTACGTCCTGCAGATGGCTCAGCAGGATTTCCCAAAAATCACCTTCCACTTCACCAGTGAATTCTAATATCATCATCATAACACCTAGCAAATAATAAAGACAGCAATGGAAAGACTAAAAAAATTATACGAGCAATACGTGGGCAGTGAGCCCAGTGATGTGGTGCTCATGGACAAAGCCGGCTCTAACCGCCAATACTATCGCCTCAACGGTGAGCGCACGATTGTCGGTGTCATCGGCGAGTCCCGTGAGGAGAATGACGCGTTCATCTACATGGCACGCCACTTCCGCGAACAGGGCCTGTCGGTTCCCGAGGTCTTCGGCGTGAGCGAGGACCACATGGCCTATATCCAGGAGGATCTGGGCAAAAAGCCCGAGAACATCCTGTGGAACAAAATACGCCGCAGTGCCATCACCCATGCCTTTACCAGCGAGGAACGAGAACTGCTGCGCCGCACGATGCGCGACCTTGTAGATATCCAGTTCCGCGGAGCACAGGGTTTTGACTACAGCAACTGCTATCCCGCTAGCAGCTTTGACGAGCGCTCCATCAAGTGGGATCTGAACTACTTCAAGTACTGTTTCCTCAAAGCCACAGGAGTGAACTTCAACGAGGCAAAGCTCGAGAACGATTTTGAACGGATGACCCAGGACCTGCTCACGGTACCTTGCGACACGTTCATGTACCGCGATTTCCAGTCACGCAACGTGATGCTGGTGGGAGACGCCGATCATCCCGCCGACTGCAAGTTGGCCTTTATCGATTTCCAGGGTGGACGCCGCGGCCCGTACTACTATGACGTGGCCTCATTCGTGTGGCAAGCCCGCGCCAAGTATCCCGAGGATCTGAAGAAAGAGCTTGTCGAAGCCTACTTGGGAAAACTCAAGGAATACAAGCCCGACCTCAATGAGCAAGAGTTCTACGACAACTTGAGGCTGTTTGTGCTCTTCCGCACCTTGCAAGTGCTAGGAGCTTATGGCTTCCGTGGCTACTTCGAGAAGAAGCCCGACTTCATGAAGAACAGCATCGTGCCCGCCATCGCCAACCTGCGCAAGCTGGTCATCAACAAGCCTTTTACCCGCTATCCTTACTTGAGCCTTGTCATCGACGAGTTGGTCAACCTCAAGGACTTTGTCAGTGAAGACAAGGGACTGACCGTCAGGGTCATGAGCTTCGCCTTTAAGAAAGGTATTCCTCACGATCCGTCAGGCAACGGGGGCGGCTTTGTGTTCGACTGCCGAGCCTTGAACAACCCCGGCAAGTATGACAAGTACAAGGCTTTCACAGGTCTTGATCAAGAGGTCATCGAGTTCTTGCAGAAGGAGAGCACCATCGACAAGTGGCTGGAGCATGTCTATGCCCTTGTCGACGAGTCGGTAGAACGCTATGTGAAGCGCAACTTCACCGACCTGATGGTGTGCTTCGGCTGTACGGGAGGCCAACACCGCTCGGTCTATGCCGCCGAACACCTTGCAGAGCATATCCACGAGAAATTTAACGTGCGCGTCGAGTTGTCTCACCGCGAGCAGCCAGACCACGAGCGCACACTCAATCCCATTGACCGATGAAAGCGCTGATTTTTGCCGCAGGTCTGGGCACCCGCTTGCGCCCGCTGACCAACGACCGTCCCAAGGCAATGGTTGAAATTGCTGGGAAGCCCATGTTGCAGCACGTCATCGAGCGTGTCGCGGATGCAGGATTTGACGATATCACCATCAATATCCATCACTTCGGACAGACAATCATCGATTTTCTAGAACAGAACAATAACTTCGGGTTGAACATCCACATCAGTGACGAGCGCGGCCTGTTGCTGGACACTGGTGGCGGCATTCTCAAGGCGCGCCAGTGGCTGGATGGCGATGAGCCCTTCCTGGTGCATAACACCGACATCATCAGTACGCTGGATCTGAAGGCATTCTATGACCACCACATGCAGCATGATGCTCTCGCAACCATCCTGGTCAAGGAACGCCAGACACAGCGCTATCTCCTCTTTGACGACAACGACCGCATGTGCGGGTGGACCAATAAGGCCACCGGAGAAGTCAAGCCCGATGCCGAGAAGCTTCAAGGGCTCGGCCTGAAGGAACTGGCCTTCGGCGGATTGCACATCATTTCACCGAGTATCTTCCCGTTGCTGGAACGCTACCGCCGTCAGCAGGGAGAAAAGTTCTCGATTATTCCCTTCTATATCACTGAGTGCAAGCACTATTTAATCCATGGCTACCATCCCGATGGGGAATATCAATGGCTCGACATCGGCAAGCCTGAGACGCTCACACAGGCAAGGGAATTGCTGGCCGAGGATTAAACTTTTGTCCCGATAATCCATCAAAGAATCAACAACCAAAACTAGGAATCTTTAAAGAATAACGAATGAAAAAGACTATCATCATCGCAGCTATCATGCTGCTCGTGGCAGGCACCGCATCACTCGATGCCCGCACCAAGAAGAAGTCCTCTACCCAGAAGGCTGCTTCGACCACCCAGGTTATCTATACTGGCGACATTGCCAAGAAGGTAATCGGCTACAATGGACCCATTCCCTTGAATATCACCATCAAGAATGGTGTTATTGAAAACATTGAGGTACTTGAGAATCAAGAGTCTCCAGGCTACCTCAAGCGCGCTACCGCCAAGGTGCTGCCGCAGTACATCGGCAAGACCGTTGCCGAGGCCAAGAAGCTCAAGGCCGATGTTGCCACTGGTGCCACCTACTCGAGCGAGGCCATCATCAAGAACATTCAGATGGGTCTTGAACAAGCCAAGTCCACATCCACAAGCAAGAAAAAGGCGACCACAAAGAAATCAAAACGCCGCTAACAAGCCATTGATGTGCTTCACATCTCATATCTCCGCAGTTCCCATATCCGGTTCTGCGGTTTTTTTGTCAATGGTCAAGCGGTTGATGCAAGATTCATATAACTTTGCGTTTATAGAGTATAAAAGAATCTATTAGTGACCGAGCAACAGATTGTCAACGGTGTCAAGAGCAATGACCGGAGAGCCATGCGCGAGATTATGACTTGCTGGCCGGGCATGCCATGGCCACTGCCGCGCTTATCTTGCTAACCGTGACGACTGCCACGACGTGCAACAAGAGGGGGGGGGAACAGAAAGCACGCATCGAGGTGAATGAAGAAGGCACCAAAGCCGCAGCTGTAACTGTCGCCGAGATGGACTTGGCAACGGCTCCTGGGCCGAAGCATTATGAGAAGGCAAACTTCCACGCTACCCGCCCGTTTGTCTATTACATCATGGAGATGAGCACCCGCTCAGTCTTCTTCATGGGTACCTACTTCGGAGAGAGCTAAAAAGGAGAACACATGATATAGAGAAACTGCCAGGGACATCCTTGGCAGCTTCTCTATATCATAGCGAAATGTCTAATTCGTTATTACTGTTGACGATTGTGTCAATCAAGATTATTCCGGTCCTTGTAGATCACCTTTGCCGCTTCGGCCACAGCCTCGATAGGTGAGCCAGAGGGGATGATGCTCTCGGTGCTAGCCATGTCAGGGTTGGCATACTGATCAATAATGTTACCATCCTCGCCATAGACCGACACTTGAACGATATTAAAGTTATTCCAATCGTCGGTAAACTTGTATAAAGTCAGTTTATAAGCAACCGTCTGATTGTAGCCGCGGTCTCGAGTATAATAGGCGCGAGATTCAGGCAGGTCAAACGAATTGCGCACCCACACTAGAAAAGCCTCTCCATTATCAGTCGCCGTGATATCTGGATTAACAGCGAGGGTCTCACCGTTTTCTGACAGCACATTGAGCCAGTCAGTGGCTTGAGCTGCGGGGGCAGTAGCAAACAGCGCTACGAGCGCCACCAGTGTCATAAAAATCTTCTTCATTATAGTATTCATTGAAATGATTATCGGCGACAAAGGTATAAAATATCATTTGTATTGTTGCAAGAAAAAGAAAACTTTTAGATTCCACTTCAACAAAAAGTTTTCCCAAAAAGTCCAATTCCGTACCATTTTTAATAAAAAACTTAAAATAATGTCTAAAAAATTTGCACAGTCCAGTAACTAGAATTAATT
>JAFTEU010000006.1 GCA_017453505.1 Muribaculaceae bacterium | reverse complement strand
TAAAGTGGTTTGGCCACTTTAAAAACTTGAATCATTAATATAAATTCCCCCAGTGGCATCTGATTGACGTGCAGTCACCACTGGGGGAATATGCTTTGATTAGCTAATAAGAGGACCCTTAGTTCTTCTGCTGCTTGGCCCAGCTGTCCTTCAGGCCGATGGTGCGATTGAACACCAGGTGGCCCTCGGTCGAGTCTTCATCGACGCAGAAGTAGCCGATGCGCTGGAACTGGTACTTGTCGCCCACCTTGGCGGTCTCGGCCAGGAACGGCTCGATTTTGGCATTGGGCAGTACACGCAGCGACTCGGGGTTCAACAACTCGCGGAAGTCGTGCTCGGTGTCAGCACTGGGATTCTCGACAGCAAACAGGCGGTCATACAGCCTTACCTCGGCATCCACGCAGTGACCGGCGCTCACCCAGTGCAGGGTGCCCTTGACCTTGCGCTGACTGCCGGCGCTGCCGCTCAGCGTGTCGGGGTCGTATGTGCACTGGATCTCGACGACATTACCGTCGGCATCCTTGGTGCAGCCGGTGCACATGATGATGTAGGCTCCCTTGAGGCGCACTTCCTTGCCCGGCGTGAGGCGGAAGAACTTCTTGGGCGGCTCTTCCATAAAGTCGTCACGCTCGATGTAGATCTCGCGCGAGAAGGGCATCTGGTGCTTGCCTGCATTCTCCTGCTCGGGATTGTTGTCCATCTCCATCATCTCCACCTTGTCCTCGGGATAGTTGGTGATGACCACCTTCACGGGATTCAAGACGGCACTCACGCGGTTGGCATGATGATTCAACTCCTCGCGGATGTTGTGCTCCAGCAGGCCGATGTCGTTCAGTGCCTCATATTTGGTATAACCGATGTCCTCGATGAAGTTCTTGATGCTTTGAGCCGTATAGCCACGGCGACGCAGGCCGCACAGGGTCGGCATGCGGGGATCGTCCCAGCCAGCGACCAAGCCTTCCTTGACGAGCTGCAAGAGTTTGCGCTTGCTCATCACGGTGTAGGTGAGGTTCAGGCGGTTGAACTCGATCTGGCGAGGGCAGTACTCGGCAGCACTCTCGCCGGCCAGCTCGTGAACGAAGTAGTCATACAAGTCGCGGTGGGGCACAAACTCCAGCGTGCAGATCGAGTGGGTCACGCCCTCGAAGTAGTCGCTCTGGCCGTGGGCGAAGTCATACATGGGATACACGTTCCACTTGTTGCCCGTGCGCCAGTGCGGCGTCTTGATGATGCGGTAGATGATCGGGTCGCGGAAGTGCATGTTGCTCGATGCCATGTCGATCTTGGCGCGCAGCACATGGCTGCCTTCCTCAAATTCGCCTGTGTTCATCCGCTGGAACAAGTCCAGATTCTCCTCGACTGTGCGGTCGCGGTAGGGGCTGTTGGTGCCAGGCGTGGTAGGAGTGCCCTTCTGCTGGGCAATCTGCTCGCTGGTCTGGTCGTCAACGTATGCTTTCCCCTCCTTGATCAGGTGGATAGCAAAATCATACAGTTTGGGGAAATAGTCGCTGGCATAGTACAGACGGTCGCCCCAGTCATAGCCCAGCCAGTGGATGTCGCGCATGATCGCCTCGACATACTCGGTGTCCTCCTTCTGGGGGTTGGTGTCGTCAAAGCGCAGGTTGCATGTGCCGCCAAACTTCTCGGCAACGCCGAAGTCCATGCAGATGGCCTTGGCATGTCCGATGTGCAGGTAGCCGTTAGGCTCCGGCGGGAAGCGCGTGTTCAAGCGTCCGCCATTCTTACCAGCGGCCAGATCTTCGGCCACAAACTGCTGTACAAAATTCAAGGGCTTCTTCTCCTCGGCCCCAGCGTTGATATTCTCAATATTCTCCGCCATAGTTGATTAAATATATCTCGTTCTTAATGTCTTTTACTGCTAATCAAGCCACAAAAGTACAAAAAAACTCACAACACTCCCACACTTAACGCTAATATTTCATTATGGGACACGGGGACGGTTCTTTTGTCCCAAAATTTCGTTTCTTTGGGACGAAAATGGGACAAAAGAACCGTCCCTTTGTCCCATTTTTTCAGAAAAATGATTACCTTTGCATATTGAAATGATCTAAAACGGTAATGATATGCCAAGAAGAGCAAGAAAAACAGGAGTCACAGGTGTTTACCATGTTATGTTGCGTGGTGTTAATCGCAATGTGATTTTTCATGATGAACAAGACTTCAGGAAGTTTATTAAGGTGTTGGAACAACATGCCCATCCTGTTGATGACGATGGCATCAAGAAGGAACCTTCATGTAACATTTATGCGTATTGCCTGATGAGCAACCATGTTCATCTGTTAGTGCAAGAACAAGGCAAGACGTTGAGTGAACTGATGAAGTGCATCGGCATTTCTTATGTCAGTTATGTTAACAAGCGATATGATCGCTGTGGGCCTCTATTTCAAGACCGATTCTTGAGTGAGCCTGTTGATGATGTGGGCTATTTCATCAAGTTGCTCGAGTATATCCACCAGAATCCTTTAAGGGCGGGGATGGTGAATAGCCTGGATGCGTACCCTTGGAGCAGTTGGTTTGAGTACAAGTATGACAAACCGGGTTTGTGCGTTCACTCATTGCCATTCTCAGGTATATCTTGGGCAGAGATAAAGGAGATGGTGTGCCAGATCAATGAAACTGTTGACGAGAAAAAGCTGGGGATTGATTACTCAATGAGAATGACTGATGATCAAGCCCGTAGCTGTATTGCCCGTATCTGTGAGAACGAGGGATTGAACCCTGACCTCAAGGAACTGCCTAAAGAGAACAGAAATTACGTTATCATCAAGGCGTTAGAAAATGGTGTCGGCGTGAGGCAATTATCTCGTATAACATTTATTGCACACAGTACGATTCATCGCCTTTCTCAGATGATGGATAAATAAAAAATGGGACAGAAGAACCGTCCCTTTGTCCCATTAGTTCTAACTAGCTTCTCACGTAGTGGGGCATCTCGTTGGGAATGACCATCGAGATTTCCACCATGCCGCAGACTTTGCCGTCCTTGCGCCACGGCGTCTGGTAAATCATCTTCTTGACACCCTGCTTGTCGATGGTGTAACAGTTGACGGTGTCGGTGGCGATCATGTGGCGGATTTTCTCCTGCGACTTGGCGCTATGGCACGGCATCAGGTTCTGGCCCAGCATGGTGCGGCCTTCCTTGTCGAAGGTGGCACGTGAGCGCTCGTTCATGAAGATGACTTTACCCTCCAGGTCACACACGGTGATGGCACAATGCGTGCCCTCGGCCCAAGCCAGGGCCTCTTCAATATCTTTAAATTGTTCGTTCATCGTTTCGTTTTTTTTAAAATGGGACACGGGGACGGTTCTTTTGTCCCATTTTTGTCCCATGAGTTCGGAATTAGTGAAATTTTGGGACAAAAGAACCGTCCCTTTGTCCCAGTTATTGGTTGACTACGTTGATGGGGGTGCCGTTGAGGTAGGCGGCGACGTTGTCGGTGATGGCATCCATTAGGCGGGTGCGGGCCTCGAAGCTGGTCCAGCCGATGTGGGGCGTGATGTAGCAGTTGCGGGCCTTGAGCAGCGGGTGGTCGGCTGCAGGCGGTTCGACGCTGGTGCAGTCGATGGCGGCAGCATACAGGTGGCCACTGTTCAGGGCATCGGCCAAGTCTTGCTCGACGATGAGGGCACCGCGTGCCATGTTGAGCACAATGGAGCCCTGTTTCATCAGCGCCAACCTCTCGGCGTTGATCATGCCGGTGGTGTCGGCATTGAGCGGGCAGTGCATGGTGAGCACGTCGCTCGTGCGCAGCAGGTGATCCAGGCTGTCGGCCTTGATGATGCCTTCGGGCAACTGGTCGGGGCTCTTGCTGGTGTAGGCCATCACGCGCATGTTCATCGCCAGGGCCATGCGTGCCACGGCACTGCCGATGTTGCCTAGACCGACGATGCCCATCTGCTTGCCTGCCAGCTCAATAAGTGGCGTGTTAAAATAGGCATAGCTGCCGCAGTTGGTCCACTTGAGTTCATGAGCCTCGTCGGTATAGTGCTGGGGTTGCCAGCAGATGTTGAGCAGGTGGGCGATGGTGAGTTGGGCCACGCTGTCGGTACTGTAGGCGGGCACGTTGGTCACGATGATGCCTCGGCGGGCGGCCTCGGCACTGTCAACGACGTTAAATCCTGTTGCCATCACACCAATGTACTTCAGGTCGGGCAACTGCGCAATGGCATCGGCATCGATGGGGACCTTATTGGTCAACACCATTTCGGCACCCTGGCAGCGCTCGAGCACAGTATCGGCAGTGCCAAAGTCGTAGATATCACAGGGGGCCAATGCCTTCATCGGTTCCCACGAGAGGTCGCCGGGATTGCCGGCATAGCCATCAAGAATAACGATTTTTCTCATATTCGTGTCAATTAATTATATTGCGTCTATAATGATAATGGTAATAAGAATCACAAAATTAAACGAAAATTACCAAATGACAAAAATTATCGCTAATTTTGCACATTAATAAAGTAAGGAATAACGGATGGACAATAAAAAGTTGGTTAAGACAGTAGCTGCCAATATGGGGCGTACTACCGCAGACGTAGAGAAACTGCTGGATGCACTGGCAGGCGTATTGCGTACCCGTTGTAGCGAGATGGACACGGTATCCATCCCGAGTTTTGGTATGTTTGAACCCCGAAAGCGTAATGAGCGAGTGATTGTCAGTCCCGGTTCGGGCAAGCGTATGCTTGTTCCCCCCAAGGTGGTGGTGGGTTTCAAAGTGAGCGGGGTGCTCAAGGCAAAACTTAAATAATAGAGAGGAGGGAGAAAACTGATGTATAGTAAAATAACACTTGTCGAGCTGGTGGATCTTATCGCTGAATCGACATCTACCTCCAAGAGGGTGTGCGAGTTGTTTGTGCGAGAGCTGTTTGCCACCGTCTCTCAGGCGCTCATTGATGGTGAGAAGGTGAAGATCAAGGGCATCGGTACCTTTGCCATCACCAGGGTCAAGTCGCGCAAGAGCGTGAATGTCGCACAAGGCGGCGCTATTGAGATAGCTGGCTACAACAGGTTGACTTTTACTCCCGATAAAGCACTGGCTCAGGCTGTAAACCATGCCTTCGCTCAGTTTGAGACCATCACCATTGATGATGCCCTCACCGATGAGAAACTCGCCGAAATTGATAAGACATATCCTTCCTTGTTTAATGAGGAGGGCGAAAGGATTGAAACCCCAGTTGAGGAATCATCGTCAGGCGAAGACCAATCGTCTGTCGCATCGCCAGCCGAGGAACCTGCCATTATCTCCGTCGAGGAAACTGTTCATGGATCAAGCGAGCCGACTCTCGAAGCACCGTCCGAGACCGCTGCGCCTGAAGTTACTGAGGAACCTGTAACGGATCAGCCAGAATCGACTCATGATGAGGTGTCCATTGATGATGTGGGCTTGAAGGCTCTGGAAGCCTTTGGGGTCCCCGTTCATGCGGTTTCTCCTTCTGAAACGCAGCATAAGCCCATGACCGTAGAGAATAATACGGAGCCTGAACCCGAGTCAACTGCTGTGACTCATGACGATGCTCAGCCCGCTGCTCCTGACCAAGAAGAGCCGGATGATGGCTTCTTCAGGCCTGCACCACGCAATGCCTATACACCGACCCAAGAACAGATCTCTCGCCAGAAGTCGCGCAAGAACCTGCGCTGGCTGTGGGGGGTATTGGCGGCCCTTGCCGTGGGCCTAGTGATCTGGCTTATCGCATCACTGGGCGGCAAGACGGATAAAGATGGTGACTCTTCACTCGCTGTGGCTAGTGATAGTATAGTTGCTGAGGCTGAGCCTGCTGTCATCACCGATACCGTCACGTCTCAGATTGTGCTGAGCACTCTGTCGGACAAATACTATGACAGCCCATGGTTCTGGGTCTATATCTATGAGGAAAACAAGGCACTCATCAGCAATCCTGATAATGTCCCGCCAGGCACGGTTGTGGTTATACCGCCAGCCGAGAAATATGGCATTGATGCCAAAGACCCCAAGAGTCTGAAGAAAGCCCAATATAAGTCTTGGGAAATTCTGAAAGGTAAGTAAGATGAAATATGATAACACCACGGTGCGTCGTCAAGACCGTCTGCTCGATGAGGAGAGGGCGGTGGAGTTGCTGCGCACAGTTGAATGGGGTGTCCTGTCGATGGTTGACGAGCAGTCAGCGCCTTATGGCATACCGGTAAACTATGTGTGGGACGGCAAGCGGTCGATATACATCCATTGTGCGCCTGAGGGGCGCAAACTGTGCTGCCTTGACCACGAGGCACGTGTGTCGTTTACTGTAGTGGGGCGGGTCAACTTGTTGCCATCCAAGTTCACGACCGAGTATGAGAGTGTCGTCCTCACGGGCACCGCAGTCCGCCACTTGGATGAAAGCGAGAGATGCCATGCACTGGAATTGCTGCTGGGCAAACTCTCGCCCGACGACAAGGAAGTGGGCATGAAGTATGCCGCAGGCTCTTTTCACAGGGTGGAAATCATAAGACTTGATATCAATGCCTGGAGCGGCAAGCGCAAGGCAGTCCCTGGAGCATATCAGAATACTTGAAACGTCTTTATTTAAGATAAGGTGATGGCAGTGCCACGTCGTGGTAGGCACTGTCGATGAGGCGTGCGCACTCAGCAGCAATCAGATGGCCGTCATCGTAGTAGTAATGCAGGTCGCTACCCAGCTTGGGATCATGGCTGTAGTCATGCACGCGGTCTTGTCCGAAAATCTGCTCCATGCAATAGAGATCATTACTGCTGATGGCCTCGTAGCCATAGTGCGGGGGAATGATGACTTGATAGTCGGTGCCCTGTTGGTCGAGGAAATACTTGATGGCCTCAAGCATGGCTCTTACTGGCGGCGTGACCTTGTCATCACACGGCAATTCCTTCAACGGCCGGCTGTACTTAGCGACATGCTCAGGCGTGAAGAACTCGTCGGGGTTGACTGCAATGACCGAGTCTGCCCAGCTGTAGTATCCCTCGTTGATGGGCTCGATGCGTTCTGAGATATCGGTAGTGGCATACCCCTCTTCCAGCATCTGCTCGGTAAAGCCTTGTGGGTAGAGCAGGTATCCAATGACCAAGGGGCGCCGGTAGGCATTGAAAAACGTCTGGTGAAAGTCCCACCACGACAGCTCGGGCGCTGTAGAGGGGTGCTGAGCAAAAAGCACGTCACCGTCAAGGGGACGCCGCATGAGCATCTCGTCTTCCATGATGATGAGCGCATTCTTGATTTTCACACCGCGTGCCGTGAGCCACTTGATCTTGTTGAGCATGCCGCGCAGGGTCTCGCGGGATGCGTTGAAGTGGAATGGCCGTGCGCCGGCAGGCAGGTAGGGCTGCCAATCCTTGATGCGGTAATAGCCTGATAACGAGGAACCGAAAATGAATGAATCGAAATGGTGACTGGGGTCGAAGTACTTGTAGGACTCGACCGTGACATGCCCCCAGTTAATGGTCAGCGCAATGCTGTCATCGGGGTTATAGACTTGGCCACGATAAGGCTTGACGACATGAAACGGGTCCTTGATGAGATACAATGCCACAACGAGCAGCACGGGGAGCGCAGCCAGCAGCGAGAGCAGGACAAATCGTTTCATTCCGTGCTTCTTCATGGTCAATAGCGGTTGATGATGTGGGCGATGGTGCGGGCATCGTCAGGAGTGATGGGGTGGGCGATAGGCAACGAAACGACCTCATTTGCCAGACACTCGGTGACAGGTAGCGGGGCATGCTCCAGCCCGCAATAACATGGCTGCCAATGGGCCGGTGTGGCATAGTGGATGTCCGAGCCGACACCATTCTCCTCAAGGAAGTGACGGAAAGCATCACGATCCTCGACGCGCACAACGTACTGGTGCCACGTCTGCCTCATGCCGTCAAAGATGACGGGTGTCTTGACCCTCGGATTGTTGATACTGTCATTATAGGCACGGGCCACGGCTGCGCGGGTGTCGTTCTCGTGGTCGAGATAGCGGAGCTTGACGCGCAGCATGGCAGCCTGTATCTCGTCCAAGCGGCAGTTGTAGCCCTGATAGATATTGTGATAGCGCTGGTCGGAACCATAGTTGGCCAGGGCTCGCACAGTGGCTGCAAGGGTGTCATCGTTGGTGACGACAGCACCGCCGTCGCCCAGCGCTCCCAGGTTCTTGGTGGGGTAGAAGCTGATGCCGGCAACATCTCCCAGCCCGCCGGTGATGAAGCTGCCGTGCAGCCCAGCAGTGGCGCTGCATGCGCCGATGGCCTGGGCGTTGTCCTCGATGATGCGCAGGCCATGCTGTCGCGCGACGCGTAGCAGGGTCTCGTCACAGCATGGCGTGCCATAGAGGTGCACGGGCATGATGGCACGGGTGCGAGGCGTGATCAGTTTATCAAGCAGAGAACTGTCAAGGTTCATTGTGTCTTCGCGCGGATCACACAGGACTGGTTTCAGACCGTTGTCGCTGATGGCCAGCACGCTCGCGACATAGGTGTTGGCCGGCACGATGACCTCATCGCCATCTTTCATGATACCCAATTCCTTGTAGGCACGCAGGATGAGCCGCAACGCATCCAGCCCGTTGCTCACGCCCACGCAGTGCTTGGCCTGGCACAGTTGGGAAATCTCCTGCTCGAGCAACTCGGTCTGCAGGCTGTGCAGGTAACGGCCTCGCTCGATAACCTCGCATGCGGCGGCTTTGAGTTCTTCCATGTAGGGCGCGTTGGCAAGCGCCAGATCCAGGAATGGGTATTGCTTCATTCTCTTGTCGTGATGGTTTGATGTGATGTTACTTTTCTTCTTTCTTGTTGCTGGCTTTCAAATTAATGAAATCCTGATAATCCCTCACGTAATCATCCTCGTCAAAGTGGTGTGAGGCCAACGCCAGACACACCGAGCCCGACGAGAAATTCTGTAGCGTGCGCCAGATGCCCGGCACAACCAGCAGTCCCTGATAGGGCCGGTTGAGGGTGTAGGTATATTGGTCGGTGCCATCGTCGATGGTAACGTCAAAGCTACCGCTGATGGCAATGATGAACTCGTTGCAGGTGTAGTGGCTGTGGCCGCCACGTTCAGCGCCGCCGGGCACGTCATAGATGTAGAACGTGCGCTCGATGTTGAATGGCAGGTCCACGCCGTTGTTGACCGCCGTGAGGTTGCCGTTGGCATGGTGGTGGCGGTTCAGGGTAATGATTCGGCAATCATTGATGTGTGACTGGTTATGAATCATGATGCGGTCAGAGTTGTTCGGTTTTTTCATTTTTTAAAGTTTTAAAGTCGTCAAATATTGCAATATAATCATCCGGGTTATAATAGGTGCTGGTAAGAACCAGCGCTACTGAGTTGGTCGAGAAATTGTTGATGTGGCGCCACGTGAGCCGGGGAATGTACAGGCCGATCTGTGGACGTGAAAGGTGGAAAGTCTGTTCGCGCTCGCCATCGTTGACGACAACGTCAAAGCTGCCGCTCAACGAGACGAGGAATTCCTCCTGCTCCTTGAAGGCATGACCATCGCGCCACATGCCACTGGGCACGTCATAGATCCAGTAATTGCGTTTCACCTCAAAGGGCACGTGTTCACCACTCTCGATAAACGTGAGATTACCTCTGGGATCGTTAATCTTGGGCAGCTCAATCAGGCGGGCTCCTGTCGGTTTGATGTCGTTAGATTCCATTCTGAGCTAACTTGATTAGATATTGACCGTAGTGGTTCTTCTTCATGGGCTCGGCGAGTGCCAGCAGCTGCTCGGCGCTGATCCATCCCTTGCGGAAGGAAATCTCCTCGAGCGCAGCCACTTGAACGCCCTGCATGTTGATGATAGTGCTGATGAAGTTGGTGGCATCGGCCATCGACTCGCTCGTGCCGGTGTCCAGCCATGCGAAGCCGCGGCCCAGCGTCTGGACGTGAACGCGGTCTTGGGCCAGGAATTCCTGGTTCACCGTGGTGATCTCCAGTTCGCCTCGAGCGCTGGGCTTGATGTGCTTGGCAATCTCTACCACATCGTTAGGGTAGAAGTAGAGTCCGGTTACGGCATAGTTGCTCTTCGGCTTCTCGGGCTTCTCCTCAAGGCTGGTAGCCTTGCCTTGCTCGTCAAAGGCTACCACGCCGAAGCGCTCGGGATCCTTGACGGCATAGGCCCACAGCGTGCACACGTTCTCGCGCTCGGTGCGCTCGACGGCATCAAGCAGCATGCGGGTGAAGCTCTGGCCGTAGAAGATGTTGTCGCCCAGCACCAGACAGGCGCTGTCCTTGCCGATGAAGTCCTCGCCGATGATGAATGCCTGGGCGAGACCCTCGGGGCGAGGTTGCTCGGCATACTCAAAGCGAACCCCCAGCTCCTCGCCACTGCCCAGCAGACGGCGGAACATGGGCAAATCCTGTGGTGTAGAGATAATGAGTATCTCGCGGATGCCGGCAAGCATCAGCACCGAGATGGGATAGTACACCATCGGCTTGTCATAGATGGGTATCAGTTGCTTGGAGATACCTTTGGTCACTGGGTAAAGCCGTGTCCCAGAGCCTCCTGCCAGTACAATTCCTTTCATAGTCAGTGACTGTATTTATTGGTTGTCGTTGTTTTAACTTGCGAAGATACTAACTTTTCGGTTATGCTCCAAAAAACGGCTCCAAAAATATCGCTAAAGCATCCTGCATTGCGTTCTGGGGATACTTTGAACCTGGGGGCATCGTCGGGTTGAGTCCGTGTGAGATAAATGGAGGGATTACAGATTGACATGAATGGGCGTGGCAGGGTGAAAAATCGTCGGATTTCTGGCTAAAAGTGTCAAAAAATCTAAATGAGGCTTGATAAATTGAAAATTTGTTAGGGATTTATGGTGCGGACGTGATAAAATTGCAGTAATTTTGTGGCGGTATTAAAGATTGTTTAACCGTTTATACAAACCAAATATTAAGACAATGACTGACAACAAGAGTTATCTGGAGCAGATGAGGCTGACCTACAGGCCCAAGTTGCCCGTTACGCTCAGGTGCCCCGTGAGAGCCGTCGAGGGTGAGCCTACCGAGTCGGTAGCCGATCAGGAAGCGATTAAGAAGCTGTTCCCCTGCACTTATGGTATGCCTGAATTGACCTTTGAACGTGATGATTCCGCCATGCCGCCCGAGAAGCCCTTTAATGTGGGTGTGATCCTCAGCGGTGGCCAGGCACCTGGCGGCCACAATGTGATCTGTGGCCTCTATGACGGTATCAAGGCGCTGAACAAGTATTGCCGCCTGTATGGTTTCCTGGGTGGCCCCAATGGTCTGGTGAAGCATCGCTACATCGAGATCACCGGCGACATGATTGAGCAGTACCGCAACACGGGTGGCTTTGACCTCATCGGTTCGGGCCGCACCAAGCTCGACAAGCCCGAGCAGTTCGAGGCTGGCCTGCAGATCCTGCGCGAGCTCAACATCTCGGCGGTAGTGATTATCGGTGGTGACGACAGCAATACCAACGCCGCTATCCTGGCCGAGTATTACAAGGCCCATGATGCCGGCGTGCAGGTGATTGGTGTCCCCAAGACCATCGACGGTGACCTCAAGAATGAGCACGTCGAGATTTCGTTCGGCTTTGACACGGCCACCAAGGTCTATAGCGAGCTGATCGGAAACGTCGCCCGTGACTGTAACTCTGCCAAGAAATACTGGCACTTCATGAAGCTGATGGGACGCTCGGCATCACACATCGCCCTGGAGTGTGCCTTGCAGACGCGCCCCAACTACTGCATCATCAGCGAGGAGGTTGAGGCACGCAACATGACATTGCATGACATCGCCGAGGAGATTGCTGACATCGTCGTGAAGCGTCATGACATGGGCATGGACTATGGTACCGTCCTCGTCCCCGAGGGTATTGTAGAGTTCGTTCCCACGATGAAGAAGCTCATCGCCGAGCTCAACGAGATGCTCACCAAGTATCCCGACATCCCTCGCCTGCGTGACATGGACCAGAACAACTTTGTACACGAGCATCTGAGTGAGGAGAACCGCGTGGTCTATGACTCGCTTCCCGAAGACGTGGCACGCCAGTTGACGCTTGACCGTGACGAGCACGGCAACGTCCTCGTGTCGCAGATCGAGAGTGAGCGACTGCTCAGCCGCATGGTGGCTCATGAGCTCCAAGTGCGCGCCGAGAGCGGTGCGATCCAGCCCATCAAGTTCAAGACGCAGCACCACTTCTTCGGCTACGAGGGACGTTGCTCCTTCCCGTCGAACTTTGACGCTGACTACTGCTACTCGCTGGGTTATAACGCCTCTCACCTCATCTATGTGGGGGCAACTGGCTATATGTCGGCCATCACCCATCTGGGCCGCAAGGCTCAGGACTGGGTGGCTTGTGGCGTGCCCATCACGATGATGATGAACATGGAGCGTCGCAGTGGTCAGGACAAGCCAGTCATCCGCAAGGCGCTGGTAGACCTTGAGGGCGCACCCTTCAAGCACTTCGTCGAGAATCGTGACCAGTGGGCTCTGGAGACCTGCTATATCTATCCTGGACCCATCCAGTTCTTCGGTCCTGAGGAGCTGGTCGATAAGACATCCTACACGCTCTTCTTTGAGCAGTTCGGTAAGTGATGCGGCCTGGAGTGACGTTGCGGGCCCTGCGGGCCGCACGTCACGTTGACTCTGGCTTCCTGCCCGTGAGGGAAACCTCGCTGGGCTTCAAGCAAATATTTTAAACTTCTAAACAGCTTGCTCCCCGTCCCTGGTGATCAGGAGGCGGGGATTTCCTTGTCTGTGCAGGATAGATGTGCGAGATGTGATGTCGTGCCTTGCGGTTATTCGGCCATGGCATCCTTGGCCGATGCTTCTATCTGAGCCGAGTATAAAGCAAAAAAGTCCTTTTTCAAGGCAATGCTGATCTTGAGCAGCAGGTCGGTGCTGATGCTTTCACGAGAAAAAATGTTGTAGATATTCGTGCGGTTACATTCCAATTGCTCAGAAAGCCAAAGCACACTGTGGCCCTGGCGTAACAGTTCATCATGGATCTCTTTTCCAATATTAATTATGTATGTTATCCCCATCAATCTATTAAAGTTATGTGTTTAAGCTGGGCAAAATTAACAAATTCCTTGAGGAGCTTGCCTGGAAAAGTAGATTAATTTTGCAATTTTAAGGTTTTTTAACGAGAATCAATGCGTTAGTAACTATTCAACGACTCAATCTCACGCTAAGCCGCCAAGCCGCTAAGATATTATTTATAAGGTGCTTACATTATATATTCTCCAGGCATTCATTGATGTCTTGACACTGATATGTAATTCCCGAATTCTTGTAGATGATAAATGATAAAATCCTTAATATTAAAAACTTAGCGACTTAGCGGCTTAGCGTGATTTGTTGTGATTATACGTTTTGGCTGATTAGTTACATGCGTTATAATAGGCAAATTGCCATTAATTGCATCCGTGCAATAAAAGCGATATGCTACTCGTTCATTTATTGTGAGATGAAATCTTGATTAGATTTGAATGAAGAAGATTGGAATTATCAGCGATACTCACGCTTGGTGGGATGACCGTTATGCAGAGCACTTTGCAGACTGCGATGAGGTCTGGCATGCCGGCGACATCGGCAGCGACGACTTGGCCGACAGGCTCGAGGCTGTCGCCCCGGTCTTCCGTGCCGTCTATGGCAATGCCGACGGGGCAAGCCTGCGCCGCCGCTTCAAGGAAATGGAAATCTTTGAGGTCGAGGGTGTCAAGGTGGTGATGACCCACATCGGCGGCTATCCAGGCAAGTATGCTCCAGGCATCAAGTCAAGGCTGGAACTGTCTCGACCCAAGCTGTTCGTGTGTGGGCATAGCCACATTCTCAAGGTGATGCCCGACCGCTCACTCGGTTGCCTTGTCGTGAACCCTGGCGCTGCGGGTGTCCAGGGGTGGCAGGTGGTGCGCACCCTCGTGACCCTCACCCTCGACAACGGCAGCATCACTCATGCCCAGGTCATTGAGTTGGCTAAATAATAGAGAAAAGAGATGAAAAAGACATTATATATAATAGCCACATTACTCATGATGGGAACAGTGTTCACATCATGTCACAGCAGCGAGAAGAATTACCGCGAGGCCTATGAGAAGGCGATGGAACGCCGGCAGACGGGCATCGGGGCCGAGACCTATGCCAAGATCGAGGCCGAGCGCCAGCGTTACACCCACGTCATCAATGGTGACAGTGTCCGCATGCTCTACGTGAACGTCAATGTCGCCATTGACTCGACCGATGTTCCTCATGACTACAATGTCGTGGTTGCCACCTTCTCCCAGCGCATCAACGCCAAGAGCTACCGCGACCGCCTGCGCGAGGAGTGCGGCCTCAACGGCAGCTATGTGCTGTTCGGCGGAAAAGACAAGCAGTACTTTGTCGTCGCTCAGGGCTTTGACAACAAGGAGGATGCCGCAACCATGCTCCATGACCTTGACCAGCGCGTTTGCCTCAAGATCCTTGAGCCTCTCCCATGGATCCTGCGCAAGCTCTGACTATGAAACGAAGAAAGAACAAGGGACACCCAGTCGAGGGTGTCCCTTGTGTTATCATAGGGCGGTGGTGGTTGGATTGATTACCTCACGCGACCCTGATAGCTGCCGTCGCGGGTGTCCACCTCGATGATCTCGTCGGTGTCGATGAACAGGGGCACGCGTACGGTGGCACCGGTCTCAACAGTGGCGGGCTTGAGGGTGTTGGTGGCGGTGTCGCCTTTCACGCCAGGCTCGGTGTAAGTGATCTTGAGCTGAGTCTTGATGGGCATCTCGGCAAAGAGGACGGTCTCGGTCGAGGCATCGCTGACAACCTCAACAACGTCGCCTTCCTTCATGAAGTCGGCACCGGTGATCAAGTCCTTACTGATGGGGATCTGCTCAAAGGTCTCGTTGTTCATGAACATAGCGTCCTGGCCGTCCATGTACAGGTACTGATAGGGGCGACGCTCAACGCGCACGTCCTCGAGCTTCTCACCGATGTTGAAGCGACGCTCCAGTACGCGGCCGTCAACCACGTTTTTCAGCTTGGTGCGCATGAAGGTGTTACCCTTACCGGGCTTTACATGAAGGAATTCGATGCAGAAATACAGATCGCCGTCCAAGCGGATGCACGTTCCGTTCTTGATGTCTTGAGCATTAATCATAATTGTAGTAGTAGTTATGCTATTGTTTTATATAAATGTTGTTTGTTCTCAGTCGTTTGTGGGTGCAAAAGTAGTGATTTTGAGAAAAAAAACAAAAACTTTTCTGCAAAAATGCGTTTACTCTTGTGTAATTTGAAAAAAAGGACTAATTTTGCACCGCATTTTGCGAAAAATTTTCGGAACAACTAAAAACAGAGATAAGAAATGAAACGTACATTCCAACCCTCGAACCGTAAGAAAGCCAACAAGCATGGCTTCCGTCATCGCATGCGCACCGCCGACGGCCGCAAGGTTCTTGCCCGTCGCCGCGCCAAGGGTCGTTACAGCCTCACTGTTAGCGATACCGTTTACAAGTAATCCCATCTTGTAAAGTGACGTTGCGGGCAACCAGCCCGCTACTCTACAACGCATCAAGCCGTTATGGTCCCACGGGACTGTAACGGCATTTGTCGCATGATGATCATGCAACCCTCTGCTGTGCCGACACGGCCATTCAATGGCTTGCAGTGAGATACTTGATGGGGCGGCAGGGATTGCCCACGGCCACACAGTCCGACGGAATGTCCCGTGTCACCACCGACCCCGCGCCGATGGTCACATTGTCCCCAATCGTCACGCCAGCCAGGATAGTCACCGAGCCCCCAATCCACACATTGTCACCGATAGTCACGGGCAACGCCCATTCACGGTGCGTGTTGCGCTCCACCGGGTCGGTGCTGTGGCACGCCGTGTAGATGCCCACATTGGGACCAATGAAGCAATCGTCGCCAATCGTCACATGCGCCTCGTCGAGCACCGTGAAGTTGAAGTTGGCAAAGAAACGCTTGCCCACACTGATGTGTTTGCCATAGTCACAGTAGAAAGGTTGGTTGATCAAGATATTCTCATCGCCAACGTGCCCCAGCAGCGACATGAGCATCGCCTTGCGTTCAGCCATCATCGACGGCGGCAGCTCATTGTAGCGATGGATGACATCCTTGCACTCGTTAAGCTCCCTCAACAGCTGCTCGTCAACGGCAGAGTAGGGGAGTCCAGCCAGCATTTTCTCTTTCTCGGTCATAACATCAATCATTGTATAATTTCCAGCAAAATTACACAGAAAACCCCACTCCCGCAACAAGACAGCTGCATATAGCGCGTGAGCAAAAAAAATCAGCACGACTCTCACGAGCGATGCTGACAATCATGTTTAACCCTAAAAAACCTCCAAAAATTATGAGTTCGTATCTATATCTGCAATTACCGTGCCAACTTTTTGGTTGATGTAATTATCTATATTACAAGTGGTTGAGATGAGAAATTAAACCAAATCGGCTCAAGAGTGGCATGATAAGAAGTGTTCAAATACTACCGAAAACACATAGAATAATATAAGTTTCGGCTCGCAATAGGCACTTTTTGCTCTATTTCCAGCGAAAATACATCGGAAACACCGATTTCCGCTGCTTATAGGCGCTTTTTTACTCTATTTCCAGCGGAAATATATAGAAAAATATCGATTTCCGCTGGTTATAAGATATATTTCTAGTAATCGTAGTCCTCCTCATCATCATCTTCTTCTCGATCTGACAGTCCTGAATAATAACCATCGTCGTAACCATCCTGATATCCTCTTATGTAGCATTCTTCATAATAGTCGTAGTAACTATTTGAATCGTCATAGCCCGACTCATAAGAGGCATAAAGGCCGTCCTCATAGCCTTGCTGATATCCTTCCTCATAGCCTTCATCATAGGCATCATCGGGAGTAAAACTACTTGATGACCTAACAGATTCACGATACTCTTGATAAGATACTCGAGGAACTGTTGCAATTGGGGTGTCAATATGATTGGACGATGTGCTATATGATGCCGAACTACTCTGATATAGGCGGCTTGGAGTAGGTGTATAATCTGTACTTGATGACGATCCGCTGTCAGAGTCAGGCAGGCTGATTAAGATAAGAATCAAAGCCAGCAGTCCAAAGAAAGTGCAACCAATATTACCACCAGAATTGCTCATACAGCGTTACATTCAGATTAACCAACAGTCTATTTATATATTGCAAAAATCGTACCAAATCAATTGAAGATGATTAGAAAAGCGGCTATGCTGCTTTTCTTTTTCACTCCCATGAATTGCAACATGTAAGGAACTAAACTTTAGTCAGAATCGGGGTGTTTATATTTTAACGCAAGAAGTCGGCGGAATCAAATTCTTAAACGCTTTTTGATGAAAAAATGCTGCGAAAATGGCCTTTGAAGTGAAATTATGTGTATAATTGCGGTTGTTCTTTGGCAGAAGTCCACTACTGACGATGGTGGGTGGCCGATGTCACCTTTGTCAAGAGGCAGGGCTGGAACCTCAATTTCAACACGATATTGAATGTAGGATTCCGCATCAGCAAAAAGAGAAATCAGTTCTTGATGCTGCACTTCTATGACGGTTACGGCGAGAACATGCTCGACTACAACAAGTACCATTGTCGCCTGCGCCTGGGTCTGCTCATCCGTCCACCGTTCTTCAGCGAGTTCTAAGGGGAACTGGCCAAATAGATAAGTCAACTCCACGAGAGGCTGTGTCATGTTCACATGCCTCTCGTGGAGGATTTTTGTAGCGGATGCGCTCCCAGGAAGGAGGTTATTTTGGTTTGCGTTTGGGGACGCGTTTGGAGACGTTGATGGCGCCAGTGGGACAGACGAGGCGGCACAGATGACACCCCACACACTTATTGCCCACCAGATGGGGCCTGCGATCATTGCCGAAGGTGATGGCCTGGTGGCCGCCGTCCATGCAGGAGATGTAGCACCTGCCGCAGCCGATGCAATTCTCAGTGTTGAAGATGGGATAGACAACGGTATCGCGGTTCAAGTCGCTGGGCTTAGAAAAATTGGGCAGTTGCTCGCCTACCAACGTCGCGAGCTTGGTGATGCCTCGGCTGGCCATATAGCGCTGCAGACCCAGTTTCAGGTCGTCGATGATGCGGTAGCCATATTGCATCACAGCAGTGCACACCTGCACATTGCTGCAGCCCAGTTGGATGAACTCTAACGCGTCTTGCCAGGTCTCAATGCCACCGATACCACTCAACTTCAGGTTCTTCAGCACAGGGTTCACGGCCATCTCGAGGATAAAACGCTGGGCGATGGGCTTGACGGCGCGTCCCGATAGTCCCGATACGGCCCACGAGCCCGACACCTTGGCACGTTCATCCATGGTGACGCTCTTGATGGTATTGATGGCGCTGATGGCATCGGCTCCAGCGTAATGGGCTCCGATAGCAGGGTCACTCATCATGGTGATGTTAGGTGTCATCTTGGGGATGACGGGGATGGACACAGCATGCTTGACAAAGGCGGTGAAAAAGGTCACCAATTCGCGGTCCTGGCCAACATCGCTGCCCATACCCGTCGCGCGCATCTGCGGGCAGGAAAAGTTCAGCTCCACTGCATCAGCTCCAGCAGCCTCGGCTCTCTTGGCCAGATCAATCCATTTTTCTTCGGTAGAGCCCATGATGGAAGCCACGACAATCTTGCTTGGGTAGTTTTTCTTGAGGCGGCTCAGAATGTCAAAATCCACATCGGGGGGATTCTCGCTCAACTGCTCCATGTTGCGCAACGCGGTGAAGTCTCCCTTGTCGCCCTCACGGTGAACCACATCAAAGCGAGGCGAAACCTCGTTGATGTCATCCAGGCAGATGGTCTTGTAGAACACGCCTGCCCATCCGGCATCAAAGGCGCGTGCTACCATCTCATAGTTGGTGCAGATGGAGGAAGAGGCCAAGAAGAAAGGGTTCTCGCAGCGCATGCCACAGAAGTCGATAGCAAGACTTGGAAGCTCAGCACCAGTTGCCTCGGGCAACTGTCCCGCGATTTCCCGAATGCGGATGGGACGGTCAAAATGAATGCATGCCTGCTCGGCTCTTTCCAGGTCGCTTTCATCGCATCGGTCGAGCCACTGGCGGGCAATGCCCTCGTTGCCAAAACGCACGGCACGAATTGCTCGGGCTACATCTCCCTTGCCACACGCGTGGCTGCAAGGCGCATTCTCACACAATAGGCAACGAGCCGCTTCCTCTTTGATATTCAGTTGTTTATTCATCATTTATACAACCCGTTGCCGGGATTAAAAAGTTAATAAAAATATACTTATATCACTGATACTCATTAAAATTAGTGACTAAAATTTTAGTATATGACAAAAAGTTAAAAATTTAACTCCAATTAACTGATTATCAAGTAGTTAAATATTGCATAAGTCCTTGGAAATTAGTAACTTTGTAAAGAAAAACTTCCGATTTTTCAGATGAAGAAAGCTACTAATTCCAAGAACAAGGGCAAAATTAGCAAACTTTTTCCGATTATGCAAGAGCATCTGGGGAAATCCATGAACCTGGCGCGCGTCAAATTGATGGCTCTGCTGCTGGAGGCTCTGGTCAAGGCGCAGACCGTGAACCTGG
>JAFTEU010000094.1 GCA_017453505.1 Muribaculaceae bacterium | reverse complement strand
GTACTGGTAGCCCACAAGGCGGCAACGCAAGCCCAGATGGCGGTCTATCTCTCCAGCAAAATGGCGCTTGAACTGGCCTATGGCGAAATAAATACCGCCATAGGGCATGATTTTCTCGGACTTTATTACTACTTTTGCCAGGTCTGTCAGGGGTTTTTGACTGGTTTTTATTGCAGCACTAAATTAGGTGAAATCCCTGACATGGCAAAATCCTGGGCAACTTTTTGTTGTCCAGGATGTTATAAAGTTATTTCAAAAATGTGCTGCGGATTTAAGGAATATGGTGAAATTTTATGATACCTATAGCAATGAATCTTTTTATCAGATTTTCAACAGCTAGCAGATTCCAGAATTTGTGCAATCGGGAATTGCACAAATTGAATCGGCAGATAAATCGAATATTCATGCAATTGTGCAATCGGGAATTGCACAAATTGAAGCCGAGGCAAAGCCATTACCTGATTTACTGACAATCATTCCATTCACGGGCCATATCGAGATTATGAATCGTTGCCGCACTGATGAGGAACGCATTTTCTATATGCTTTATGCTCGTCACCAGGGACTGAAGACCGAGGAATTGCGCCGCTGAATCGTCAATCAAACCTTCTCATCACTGAATGGATAGGGACAAGATGATGTCGCCCAAACTGCTGGCAGAATATCCACAATCGGAGTTTATGCTCAAGGACAAGGCGGTCGTTGACTTTCTCAATCTTCCCAAAGCCCATAATGAACATCACCTTCATCGCGAACTGCTGGAACACATGAAATTGTTTATCCTTGAACTTGGCAAAGTTTTCCTATTCGTTGATAGCGAGTTTGGGGTACAGGTGGGTGGCTCGACAAAGCGCATCGATCTCTTGTTTTTCCATCGGGCTTTGCAGTGCTTGGTAGCAATCGAACTGAAAGCGGTTGATTTCCAGCCGGAGTTTGTGGGTAAGATGGATATGTATCTCGAAGCGTTAGACCGCGACGTGAAGCGGGATAATGAGAATCCGAGTATCGGCATCATTCTGTGCCCATCGGCCGACAAGAGCATGGTGGAATACACGTTAAGCCGCTCACTAAGCCCAACGATGATTGCCGAATATCAACGCAAACTGATTCCACAAGAGGTGATGAAAAAGTCGCTGGAAGAATACTGCACATTCTTGAAAAATAACAAATAAAAACTGTGAACACCATTATTGTCGTTGACCGTGAGGTTGTTGCAATGGGGCAAGTTCTTCCGCTTGGATGAGCTGCCTAAGTTCAATCGGTCCGTTTTGGAGGTGATGCGGCAGCCGTTGGAGGACAGGATTATTTCGATTTCGAGGGCGAAATATTCGACCGAGTACCCCGCCTCGTTTATGCTCGTGGCCTCTATGAATCCGTGCCCGTGCGGGTACTACGGGCATCTCCAAAAGAAATGTAATAGCGCATCTACTTTAGTAATCCTGTGCCAAATCAGTGCGGTTTTCCATCCCTTTGGCACTCGAATAAAATAATTCTTTTATCTGATGTCATTACATGCGCTATGGCAGGAAACGATCTTACAAGGGGACGGCATATTGCTTCTTGCGCTCCAGTGTGGTTTGATTGAAAGGGGGCTTTTAAGCAAGTTTTTTTTAAAGTGGGCGAATAATCGAAGATTATTGCTTACTTTTGCAGGTTGAAACTCTAACAAAGAAATAAAACTAACGCTATAAAAAATAAAAAAGATGAAGAGATGTCAACATTGCGGGCACGAAGTACCCGAGGATTCAGCATTCTGCAACCATTGCGGATACCGCATCAGCAACGAGGTCACATGTAGCTATTGCCACCAGTCGATGCCGGCAGAATCGGTCTTCTGCCCCCATTGTGGTAAGGCCGTTGACAATGCCATGCACAAGGCCAGCCAGGAGCAGCGCCCCACCCGCGAGGAGCAGCCCCAGCGCATGACCTATAACGAGCAGCGCCAGGCCGCACAGCGCCAAGCTGCACAACGGCAGGCTGCACAACGACAGGCCAACGCATGGAAGCAGCCCGAATCCGAGGATCAGGACGATGATGACAACAATGATGGCGACGGGCGCTCCAGCTTCAACCGCAACCTGATTATCGGCGTGATTGCCGCGGCAGTCCTGATCGGTCTGCTGAGCATGTTGCGCCACTGCAACAGTCAGGAGAACGACCGTCTGGAGGCGCGTGCCGACAGCGCCGCACTCATCGCCGATGGCAGCCAGGAACCCATGGCCATCCTGAATGCCGAGCTGAGCCGCAACAACTTCACCGACGACAAGGCATATGCCGGCTGCGCCGTTCGCTTCAACAGCAGCGACCCCGACACCCCCGAGCGCATCATCGGCGTGACCTACAAGGAAGATACCGAGCGTCCCTTCATCAAGATCTATAACCTGACCCGTGACGGTGCCCAGTGGAAAACCGAATTGGGACAGACAAAGTACTATGACGGCCGCACCATCATCATGGACCACAGCTCGCTCATCGCCGATGCGATGAACGTGCCCCGTGCCGTGACCGTGGACGGCAAGCAGTACCTCTACTTCGCCTTCCTGAACCACCTCAAGGGTGCTGGCGAGGGCAACAACGGCCGCGTGACGCTGGCCCTGTATGACGTGGAAGGCAAGAAGCTGACGACGTTGACCTATGACGGCACGATCCGCTCACGCAGCGACGGCCGCCAGTATGTCTATTGCCGCGGCCCGCTGGAGAACACGAGCAGCAGCGAGCGCCGTTTCCTGCAGCAAGAGGCTGCCAGCATCGGCTCGATCCACGTAGCCACCCAGGACGAGATTGATGCCGAGGAAGAGGCCAAAGCCGAGGAAGAAGAGCAGAAGTCGCTCGAGGGTGAGGAGAACGCCGATGCCAAGTGGGACCACGACAATGCCGAGAACATGGGCAAGCTCAAGGAGGGCGAGGAAGTGAAGATGAAGCCCACCCAGTATGACAAGCCCATCATCAACATGAAGGAGATTAAGGACAAGCTCGAGAACGACCGTTACCTCGTCTTCCTCGACACCAAGGGCTCGGTAGTGGGATTCAACAAGAGCAGCCGCAAGTATTTCACCATCTACGGCGGCAAGAGCGGCTCGGCTTCGGGCATCAGCTTCAACGGAGACAACAGTGTGCTCATCAAGACCCCTGGCGGCTCCATCACCTATGACCTGGTCCACGACAAAGCCAAGAGTGCCAACTAAACAACCGACAGACATGACACCCGAACGACGTTACTATGCCAGGTTCTTCCTCAAGCTGGACCTTATCCTGGCGGGGCTGCTGGCTCTGCTATGGTGGCTCAACAATGTCGTGTTTACGGGCTAAACAATAACCAACTAGTGACTCCAAACCAGATAACACTATGGCTATAGAAATCAGAGAACTCCAACCGACAAAGCGCAACCTGCTCAAGTTTGTGCATTACCCCATTGATACCCTATACCGCGACAGCGCGTTCTTTGTCCCTCCCCTGGTCACCGATGAGGTCAACACCTTGAGGCCTGACAAGAATCCGGCCTTTGACTTCTGCGAGGCCGTTTACTTCATGGCTTACCGCGACGGGAAGCCCGTGGGCCGCATCGCCGGCATCATCAACAAGCTGGTCAACGAGCGCAGTAACAAGAAAGAGGCCCGTTTCAGTTACATTGACTTCATTGACGATGCCGAGGTGGTAGATGCCCTCATCGATGCTGTGACCCGCTGGGGCAAGAGCAAGGGCATGGAGCACCTGACGGGTCCGTTGAGCTTCACCGACATGGATCCCGAGGGCATGCTCATCGAGGGTTTTGACCGCGTGGGCACGAGTGGCGGTATCTATAACTACCCGTATTATCCCAAGCACATGGAACGCTTGGGCTTTGTCAAGGATGCCGACTGGATTGAAATGCTCATCACCATTCCCAAGGAGATTCCCGAGAAGATGGTGCGCATCTCCAACATCGTCGCCGACCGTTACAACCTGGAGACCATCAAATATACCGACCGCAAGAAACTTGTCGAGGACTATGGCGATGCCATCTTCAAGCTGATTAACGTGGCCTATGACGAAATATTCGGCTATTCCCCGTTGAGCGACAAGCAGATCAACCACTATATCAAGATGTATCTGCCTTTCCTGCCGCTCAATGACTTGGCAATGGCTGTTGAAAAGAATACCCGTGAACTCATTGCCGTGGGCATCTCCATCCCCTCGATGGCCAGGGCCTTGATCAAGAACCGTGGCCGCCTGTTCCCCATGGGCTGGAAACCGCTGTTGAAAGCCTTCAAGCACAACGACGTGGTGGACCTGATGCTCATTGCCGTCAAGCCCGAGTTCCAGAACAAGGGCGTGAACTCATTGCTGTTCACCGATCTGATCCCATGCTTCAACGAGAACGGCTACAAGTATGCCGAGAGCAACCGTGAGTTGGAACTCAACTCCAAGGTGCTCAAGCAGTGGGAATACTTTGAGCGCGACCAGCACAAGCGCCGCCGTGCCTACACCAAGGAAATTTAAAACAATCCATAATAATATAACCATCATGAACAACTCAATTCAAGTAATCAGTAAGTTTGCCCTTGACGAGAATACCGCCAAGCGGGCACAGGAGTTGCAAGAGTGTGCACTCGCCGCCAAGCAGACGCTTGAGAGCGGTAGCGGCCTGGGCAATGATTTCCTGGGCTGGCTGCACCTGCCCAGCAGCATCAGCGACGACGAGCTGCGCGCCATTAACGACAGTGCAGCACAGTTGCGCAGCGAGTGTGAATACGTCATCAGCATCGGCATCGGCGGCAGCTACCTGGGAGGCAAGGCCGTGATCGAGGCACTGAGTGACCACTTCGCCGCCTACAAGCGCACAGACGGCCCCAAGGTGCTGTTCGCCGGCAGCAACATCGGCGAGGACTACCTGTATGACATGATGGACCTGGTGCGGGGCCACCGCTTCGGCATCATCGTCATCTCCAAGTCAGGAACGACAACCGAGCCAGGCATCGCTTTCCGCATCTTTAAGGACATGCTCGAGAAGCAAGAGGGCAAGGAGTTTGCCCAGCGCAATATCATCGCCATCACTGATGCGCGCCGCGGTGCCCTGCGCACCCTCGCGACGCAGGAGGGCTACACCACCTATGTCATCCCCGACAACGTGGGCGGCCGCTTCTCGGTACTCACCCCCGTTGGCCTGCTTCCCATCGCTGTGGCAGGATTTGACATCCGCGCCCTCGTGGCTGGAGCCGTCGAGATGGAACAGGGCGGAGACGAGCAGGTGCTCAACTATGCCATCACACGCAATGCCCTCTACCAGGACGGCAAGAAGATTGAGGTGCTGGCCAACTTCTGCCCGCGCCTTCACTTCCTGGCCGAGTGGTGGAAACAGCTCTACGGCGAGAGCGAGGGCAAGGACCACAAGGGCATCTTCCCCGCTAGTGTCGATTTCACCACCGACCTGCACAGTATGGGCCAGATGATCCAGGACGGCGAACGCACGCTCTTTGAGACGGTGCTGAGCGTCGGCGACCAGGAGCATGAGGTCATCATCCCCAGTGACGAGAAAGACCTGGACGGTCTCAACTACATCGCCGGCAAGAACGTCGACTATGTCAACAAGATGGCCGAACTGGGAACCCGCCTGGCACATGTTGACGGTGGTGTGCCCAACCTGATCATCACCATCCCGTCACTGACCGAACGCTACATCGGCCAGCTGATCTACTTCTTTGAGAAAGCATGCGGCGTGAGCGGTTACATGCTGGGCGTGAACCCGTTTGACCAGCCTGGTGTCGAGGCCTACAAGAAGAACATGTTCGCTCTGCTGAACAAACCTGGCTATGAAGAGGCCAGCGCAGCCATCCAGGCTAAACTGAAGAGTTAAAAAACATCACATACAACCATCTAAAAGAATTCTAGACACTAAGGAACTAGAAACAAAAAACCAAAACAATGATTTATCCGATTCTTTCGGCCGAGGAAGCCGCCGAATTTGTACAAAATGGCTTCACAGTAGGTGTTTCGGGCTTTACCTCGCCCGGTTGTCCTCAAGCAGTCCCTGTTGCCATCGCCGAGCGCGCCAAGCGCGAGCACGAGGCAGGACGCGAGTTCAAGATCAACCTCTTCAGCGGCGCATCGACCAGCGACCACATCGATGGTGAGTTGACGCGTGCCGACGCACTCAACTTCCGCACCCCTTATCAGTCACATCCCGACATGCGCAAGGCTATCAATGCCAATGCCATCCACTATAATGACCGCCACCTGAGCGAGCTGGCACAGGAGTTCCGCTATGGCTTCTACGGCAAGATGGACATCGCTATCGTCGAGGCTCAGAGCATCACCGACGAGGGCGACATCGTGCTGGGCACGTCGATGGGTAACACCGCTACCTGGCTCAAGATGGCCGACAAGGTGATCGTTGAGGTCAACGACCAGATTCCCGAGACCATTCTGGGCATGCATGATGTCTATACCCCCAACGATCCGCCTTACCGTCGCGAGATCCCCATCTATACTCCCCACGACCGCGTGGGCACTCCCACCGCCCATGTTGACCCCAAGAAGGTGCTGGGCGTTGTCAAGACCTCGCTGCCCATCAGCAAGGAGGGTGCCTTCACCCCGGTTGACGACGTGACCGCTGCTATCGGCCACAACGTGTGCGCATTCCTGGTCAACGAGCTCAAGCAGGGCCGCATCCCCAAGGAGTTCCTGCCGCTACAGAGTGGTGTGGGCAACATCGCCAACGCCGTGCTCGACGCCCTGGACAAGAGCGACGAGATTCCTCCCTTTGAGATGTACACCGAGGTAATCCAGGACAGCGTGCTCGAGCTGCTCGAGAGCGGCAAGTGTAAGTTTGCCAGCACCTGCTCGATGACCTTCTCCAGCCAGGCCATGACCGAGTTCTTTGAGAAGGGCGAGGCCCTGCATGGCAAGGTCCTCATGCGTCCCAGCGAGATCAGCAATAACCCCGAGGTGGTTCGCCGTCTGGGTGTCATCACCATGAACACCGCCATCGAGGCCGACATCTATGGTCACATCAACTCGACCCACGTCAGCGGCACCCGCCTGATGAATGGTGTGGGCGGCTCGGGCGACTTCACCCGCAATGCCTACACGAGCATCTTCCTGTGCCCGTCGATCAAGAAGGACGACTGCATCAGCACCATCGTGCCCATGGTTTCCTATCCCGACCACAACCCCCACTCGGTGGACATCATCATCACCGACCAGGGTATCGCCGACCTGCGCGGCAAGGATCCCCTGCAGTGTGCCAACGAGATTATCGAGCACGCCGCTCATCCCGTTTACCGTCCCCTGCTGCGTGAGTACCTCAAGCTCGCCAAGAAGGGCCACGTGATGATGAACCCTGACATCGCCTTCTCGTTCCACAGCGCCCTGATGCACGAGGGCGACATGCGTAAGGTGGACTTCGCCAAGTTCATGAAGTAACGGAATCAGGCTGAATTGAATATATAGAATCAGGAGTTAGGGTGCGGCATCGGCCAGCATGTTCCTAACTCCTGATTTCTTATGTCTCTATTGTCCTTAGTTGTCCAGCTGGGTCGTGTCCTCGGGCAGGGCACCAAATGAGTAGGTCTTGAGCGGCGTGCTCTCCTTGACGACATCGCCATCCTTCTTGGCGCGGTAGAGGTTGATGACACAGACGGTGTGGCCCTCCTTGTCGGCATAGGACAGCTTGTAATCCCTGTAGATGTTGTCCAGGGCTATCAGCACCTTGGCATCATCGCCTGAGCGGGTATCATGGGGATAGGCCTCATGCAGGGCGGCACGCATGCGGCGCACGGTGTTGGACAGCACATCCACCACCACGGCGGGACTGGTGCCCTGTGTCTCGTCCTCTTCAGAGAGGGACAGCTGCACCTGGGAATTGATGGACATATAGTAGCCGACGAGCCAATCGGGCTCCCCATCGCTGCAGGCAGTAATCAGCAGCAGGCTGGTAAACAGCAATGCCAGCAGCGGCAATCTCAACGGGTCTATGCGATGTTTCATCTTTTTACAATATTATAATTACGTGGACTGTGGCAAAGGTAGCTACATTCACTTAATTATGCAACTATTACTTGAATAAATTCAATATGGGCTTCTGGTTCCTTTCAGATTGGGCTACTGGAACCCGTATTTTGCCATTGGGTGAAATTGTTGTAATTTTGCAGGCTGAAAACAATATGACTACCGATAATCGTCATACGGAAAAGGACTACAGGGCTCACGGCGCGATGCTGCTGGCAATGGTGTTGTTCGGGCTAATGGCAACATTCTCCAAGGATGTCCTCACCCACGGCGGCATCACCGGCCCGCAGCTGGTGGCCTTCAGGATCTGCGGTGCGGCACTGCTCTTCTGGATCGGCTCACTGTTCATCCCGCAGCAGCACGTCGAGCGTCGTGACATGCTGCGCATCGTGGGTGCGAGTTTCTTCGGCTTCGTGATGGCCCAGGGCGGCTACATCGTGGGGCTGAGCCTCACTTCGCCCATCAACGCCACCATCGAGCTGACTACAATGCCTATCTTCACGCTCATCCTGTCGTCAATCCTGCTACACCAGCGCATCACAGCCCGCCGCGCACTCGGCATCATCATGGGCTTCACGGGAGCCGTGCTGCTTATCACCCGCACCACGGCGGGCGACGGACGGCCCACCGACTTCCGCGGCGACTTGCTGATCCTCATTTCTCAGGTGGGCTATGCCTTCTACTTGACACACTACTCGCCCGTCATCCGCAAGTACGACGCCTTCACGTTCAACAAGTGGACATTCACCTTTGCCAGCTTGCTGATTCTGCCATTCACTCTACCCCACATCATGCAGATTGATTGGCCGGCGATGAGCCTCAGAACCGCCAGCGAGATCGTCTATATCGTAGCTGCGGCCACCTTCTTCACCTTCCTGCTGGTAGTATGGGCCCAGCGGCGCCTGCAGCCCACCACGGTGAGCGTGTATAACTATGTGCAGCCCTTTGTCACCGTCGTGGCCAGCATGGTCATGGGACTCGCCTCACCCCAGTGGATGCACGCCGTTGCTGCTGCCCTGATCTTCACAGGCGTGTGGCAAGTCACCAGAGTGAACAATGAACAGTGAATAGTGAACAATTGACTGCAGATGCCAACTGTTAACTATTCACTGTTAACTGTTCACTGAAAAAGCTGTAAGCTGAAAATCAGAATCCGTAGAGAGAGCCGACAGCTCCTTCCTGGATGTGCTGCAAGAAAGCGGGATCGCTGATCATGCGATAGGCCTGGATGCACGACCACACGAGCGCAACGACAACGGTGATGATCATCCATTTCTTGGCTGTGGCACCATCGGCTGCCGAGCCCGTGACATCACCCTTAGCATACTTGTTCTTGGAGGAATTGGCCTTGTAAATCGAGTAAATACCCGTCACCAAGCCAACAGGGTTGAAGCAGCACAATGCCGACAACACGGTAACGATGACACACTCGGTGAACCATGTCTTGGGCATGACATTGTTGGTCGGCTGATTGTTGCTGGGGCCATATTGCGGTGGAGCATAGGGCTTGTTGGCATTGCCCTGGCCATAAGGAGCCGGTTGCGTCGGCTGCTGGGTTCCGAAGGGCGGCACCTGCTGCGGCAATGGCATCTGCCCGCCAACAGGAGGCACCTGAGGCAGCTGCATGTCGATGTTGCCGGGATTGAAGGGCTGGCCCGAGAGCAGAGCCATCAGCTCAGGCACCTGGCTCGCCGAGGTCCAGTTGGCCATGCCTTCACACCACACCAGCGAGTTGGCCGTCAAGCCGTGCGATGCCAGCAGTTCACTCGGTTCAAACGGGCCTGCCGGTTGTCCGTTTTCAGCAATGTAGTATTTCATATTTCCATCATTTTTTCTATCAAACAATCTATTCATCTTAAAACAATCTCACGCTAAGACGCGGAGCCGCTAAGCAATAAATCACATAAAATGAACACTTAGCGCCTTTGCGGCTTAGCGTGAGACTACTTATCTTGCTGCATCAATCGCTGCACTTGGCGCACAGGAACTCGCGGTTCAGGCGGGCGATGTTGCTCAGCTTGATGTTCTTGGGGCACTCGGCGGCACAGGCACCGGTGTTGGTGCAGTTACCGAAGCCCAGTTCGTCCATCTTGGCGAGCATGGCCTTAACGCGGCGCTTGGCCTCGGCACGGCCCTGGGGCAGCAGTGCGAACTGGCTCACCTTGGCGCTGAGGAACAGCATGGCCGAACCGTTCTTGCAGGCAGCAACACAGGCACCACAACCGATGCAGGTTGCGCTGTCCATAGCCTCGTCGGCGGCTTCCTTGCTGATGGGGATGGCGTTAGCATCCTGGGCACCGCCAGTCTGGAAGCTCACGTAGCCACCAGCCTGCTGAATCTGGTCAAAGGCATTGCGGTTAACCATCAAGTCCTTGATCACGGGGAAAGCGGCACTGCGCCAGGGCTCAACGGTGATCGTGTCACCATCCTTGAAGCGGCGCATGTACAGCTGGCACGTGGTTGCTCCGGTAGCGGGACCGTGGGGGTGACCGTTGACATAGAGCGAGCACATGCCGCAGATGCCCTCGCGGCAGTCGTGGTCAAAGGTGACAGGCTCCTGTCCCTGCTCGATGAGCTGCTCGTTCAGGATGTCCATCATCTCGAGGAAGGAGGTGTCGGTGGGGATGTCGCGCATCTCGTAGGTCTCAAAGCGGCCCTCGGCATGAGCGTTGGCCTGACGCCAAACCTTAAGTTTGAAACTTATATTTGTTTCCATTGTATTCGATGAATTTTAATGTGGTTGATTATGACTTATAGTTACGCGTCTGGACCTTGATGGCCTCGTAGTGGAGCGGCTCCTTGATGAGCGTGGGAGCGGTCTCATCGTTGCCGTTGTACTTCCAGCAGGCGACATAAAAGAAGTTCTCGTCGTCACGCTTGGCCTCACCTTCCTCGGTTTGATGTTCCTCGCGGAAGTGGCCACCGCAGCTCTCGTGACGGTTCAGGGCATCATAGGCGATCAACTCACCCATGGTGATGAAGTCACGCAGGCGGAATGCCTTGTCGAGCTCGATGTTCATGCCCTCTTGGGTACCGGGGATGAACAGGTTGGTCTCGAACTCCTTGCGCAGCTCCTTGAGCTTCTTGAGGGCGGTCTCAAGGCTCTCCTTGGTGCGGGCCATGCCCACATATTCCCACATCACGTTACCCAGCTCCTTGTGGATGCTGTCAACCGAGCGCTTGCCCTGAATGCTCATCAGGTCATCCAGGTTCTTCTGCACGCGCTTCTCGGCCTCGTCAAACTCCTTGCTGTCGGTCGAGAAGTGGGGCACGGTGATCTGGTCGCTCAGGTAGTTCTGGATGGTGTAGGGCAGCACGAAGTAACCGTCGGCCAGACCCTGCATCAGCGCCGATGCACCCAGGCGGTTGGCACCGTGGTCGCTGAAGTTGCACTCACCGATGGCGAACAGACCCTTGATGCTGGTCTGCAGCTCATAGTCAACCCAGATACCGCCCATCGTGTAGTGGATAGCGGGATAGATCATCATGGGGTTGTAGTACTTCACGCCGTTGATCTCGTTGGCGAGCTCGCCAGGATTCACGTCGGTGATTTCCTCATACATGTCAAACAGGTTGCCGTAGCGCTGACGGATCACGTCGATGCCCAGGCGGTTGATGGCCTCGCTGAAGTCGAGGAACACAGCCTTGCCGGTGTTGTTCACGCCGTAGCCCTTGTCGCAGCGCTCCTTGGCGGCACGGCTGGCCACGTCGCGGGGAACCAGGTTACCGAAGGCGGGATACCTGCGCTCCAGGTAGTAGTCACGCTCCTCCTCGGGGATGTCACTACCCTTGATCTGGCCGGCCTGCAGCTTCTTGGCATCCTCAATCTTCTTGGGTACCCAGATGCGGCCGTCGTTGCGCAGCGACTCACTCATCAGTGTCAGCTTGGACTGCTTGTCACCGTGCACGGGAATACAGGTGGGGTGAATCTGCACGTAGGCGGGGTTAGCAAAGTAAGCACCATGGCGATAGCATGCCATAGCAGCCGAGCAGTTGCAACCCATAGCGTTGGTGCTCAGGAAGTAGGTGTTGCCATAGCCACCGGTGGCGATAACCACAGCGTGGGCGGCAAAGCGCTCGAGCTTGCCGGTCACCAGGTTCTTGGCAATGATACCGCGGGCACGGCCGTCGATGATGACCACGTCGTGCATCTCATAGCGGTTGTAGCTTTTTACCTTACCGGCATGGATCATGCGGTTGAGGCTCGAGTAGGCACCGAGCAGCAGCTGTTGGCCGGTCTGACCCTTGGCGTAGAACGTGCGGCTCACCTGAGCGCCACCGAATGAACGGTTGGCCAGCAGGCCGCCGTACTCGCGGGCGAAGGGGACACCCTGTGCCACGCACTGGTCAATAATATTGTTCGACACCTCGGCCAGGCGATACACGTTGGCCTCGCGGGCACGGTAGTCACCACCCTTGACGGTGTCATAGAACAAGCGGTAAATCGAGTCACCGTCGTTCTGGTAATTCTTGGCTGCGTTGATACCACCCTGTGCGGCGATCGAGTGAGCGCGGCGGGGCGAATCCTGGATGCAGAAGTTCAGCACGTTGAAGCCCATCTCGCCCAGCGTGGCGGCTGCCGACGCACCTGCCAGACCGGTACCCACGACGATGATGTCGAGTTTGCGCTTGTTGGCGGGGTTGACGAGTTTCTGATGAGCCTTATAGTTGGTCCACTTCTCAGCGATGGGTCCCTCGGGGATCTTGGAATCGATGGGCTGAGCGTTCATTTTGTTTTCTTCCATTTGTGTAATGAATTTAAAGGGTTAATACTCAGCGATTAGAAGGCAATTACACAGAGACCGGTGAAGTAGCCGGTGAAGTAGCAAGCCTCTACAGCAAACAGGATAAACACGATGCTTGCCCACCACTTGGAGATGCACTGCCAGCGGCCAATCCACTTGTCGTTGGCAGTACCCAGGGTCTGGAAGGCGCTCCAGAAACCGTGGCTGATGTGGAACCACAGGGCGGCAAAACCAATCAGGTAAACCGGGAGGACCCACAGCTGGCTGAAGGTGGCCTTGAGGTAGAAAGTACCATTCATGACGTGCTCACCCATGAGCTCGGGGAGCTGCATCTTGGCCCAGAACTGCACGAGGTGCAGAATCAGGAAGCAGCACACGATCAGGCCCAGAACAAGCATGTTCTGAGATGCCCACTCGACGTTCTTGGGACGGGCGTTGACCGCATAACGGTTATTGCCACGTGCCTTGCGGTTCTGGAACGTGAGAATGAACGCGTAGATGATGTGAATCGCGAAGCCGCCAGCCAGCACGAGGGTGCCGACAACAGCATACCAGTTAGCACCGAGGAACTCACAGATCTTGTCGTAGGCCTCAAACGAGATGAGGGCCACTGCGTTCATCAGCGCATGGAATGTGACAAATAGGACAAGGAAGAGGCCGGTTACCGACATCACCACCTTGCGTCCTACAGATGAATTAGTTAACCACATAAAAATTGTTGTTTTTTAGTTATTAATTGAATTGTTAATTTCTTAATCGCACTAATATCCTGCAAAGGTAATGAAAATAATTGAATTGCCAGCATCCAGCCACGTGTTTTTCGGGGCAACAGCAACAAAACACTAATCTAAAGTCTGAAAAAATATCGGGCATGTCAGCAAGGGACACGCGAAGCCGCGAAGCCGCAAAGTTTTAAAGTTTTGCTCGCAAAAACAATAACTTTGCGTCTTTGCGTGAGGTTCAGTCGTCAGTGGCATCCGCGACCTTCTTTACCTCACGCTAAGCCGCCAAGTCGCAAAGTTTTAAAGTGTTGCTCGCAAAAACAATAACTTTGCGTCTTTGCGACTTTGCGTGAGGCCCGTTTGGTTGTAGCAGTCGGCGGATGCCAATTCCTAATTCCTAATTCCTAATTCCTGATTCCTGATTCCTGATTCCGTCCTTGGTATGCGGGGAGCGCTGTGCGGTCTGTACAAGCAGTGCCGGCCCCCTAGGGCAAGGCCGGCACTGATCGCTGTCACTGTCCAGATGTGTTTCCCGTGTCACTTGTCTGCAACAGGTGCTTGGAGTGCCAAGCGAAGACCCACAAAACCGACCAACGCAGTATTAGACGGCTCACTTCTCCCAGTAGTTGCAGGACTGAAGCTATTATTATTACTATCCGACTCCCAAGTTGAACCACCCATCCTCACTTTCTGGAATTGATTATGGATAATATCATCAAGCGGGACAAGGTAATCCCCCTGGGCATAGCCAGGGGAATCATACACCCATTCACAGACATTGCCATTCATGTCATAGAGGCCTAGCTCATTGGGCTTCTTAAGACCCACAGGAACGGTATAGCATACTACACCAGTCCCAAAATGGTTGTAAATGGACGGCTCGTTGTCGCTGTACCATGCTACTTCATCAAGGTTGTCGCTTCCTGCATAACGATAACCCTGGCTTTTGTTGCCTCCACTGGCGGCATATCGCCACTGGCATATTGTGGGAAGGTGGAATTCAAGGCCCGTCAGCTCGTTGAGCTTGGCGATAAAGTCCTGGCAACCCCACCAGGATGTCATGTCAACCGGCTGCCAGGGGCTTTGGTCATACTGCGAAATGATCGTATGGCTCGGGCTGCCCATCACAGCCTCCCACAAGGCACACGTGACCTCGGTCTGGCCCATATAGAAGTCCTGCAGGTCATACCCGCGGTAGGTGCCTCCTTCAACAGGGAGCATGGCGAACTTCACGCCGTTCACTTCAATCTCGAGGGCTTCGCTCGGGACCGTGGGACCCGTGTATCCCCAGTTCCATTGACCTCCCAGCAGGTAGTCGATCAGCACGGTCACGTCATTGATGTCAACTTTCATGTCGCCGTCCATGTCGTCACTGATGTTGCTGTAGCCACGCAGCATGTGGTCTATCATGGCAGTCACATCATTGATGTTCACCGACTTGCTATGGTCGCTATCGCCATGAGGAAAAATATGTATTAAATTGATAGCCTGTAAACCAGCAGGAATCAGCAGGGCCGCCAAGGCGGATATGATTTTGAGCATTCGTCTCGTTTTCATAATGTGAATTAAAATAAACTGATTGTTGATAATAATATTATTCATTCCGATTTTTTCTCGATGAAATCGTAGGCCATCCGTATATTAATACGTCTGGAAGTAGCCCTCGTAGGTGTTGCCCAGGGGGGTGTCGATGGTGATGATGTAATCATCATCGGGGAGCGAAGAGATGTCAATGGTGCCATAGCTGCCGCTGACACTCGTAGAGACCACCACCTCCGAGGTCGATTGGGAAGTGATCTCCACATCATAGTAGTTGACCACACCTAGCCCGTCGATAATAACCTGC
>JAFTEU010000093.1 GCA_017453505.1 Muribaculaceae bacterium | reverse complement strand
TTGCTGCAACTCGTCGAAGTTGCGCACCTCGATCTCGATCTTGAGGTTCTTGCCAGCTTCCTTGCACCACTGGCGGGCTTTCTCGATGGCGGGCACGATGCCGCCGGCAAAGTCCACGTGGTTGTCCTTGAGCAGGATCATGTCAAACAGGCCGATGCGGTGGTTGCAGCCGCCGCCGATCTTGACGGCCTCCTTCTCCAGCATGCGCATGCCCGGGGTGGTCTTGCGAGTGTCGAGCACGCGGGTCTTGAGGCCCTCCAGGCACTTGGCATAGCGGGCCGTGGTCGTGGCCACGCCGCTCATGCGCTGCATGATGTTGAGCATCAGGCGCTCGGTCTGCAGCAGGGAGCGCACCTTGCCCGTGACGACAAAGGCCACGTCGCCGGGCTTGACGCGGGCACCGTCGCCGATCATGACCTCCATCTGCAACTCGGGGTCAAACTTGTGGAAAACGCGGCGGGCGATGTCCACACCGGCCAGGATGCCTTCTTCTTTCACTATCAGGCGCTGACGGCCCATCTCGTCCTCGGGGATGCAGCACAGGGTCGTGGCATCGCCGTCACCGATGTCCTCGGCAAACGACAGGTCAATCAACTCGTCGATCAGTTCTTCTCTTGTTTTCATTTTCAATATTTAAGTTTCGCAAGCAGATGAGTTGATTTCATCTTCCTCTGTCGCGACTCGGCATAGTTTGAACAAGTTCAACTCTGCTCTCGCTGCTCCATCGGTTGCTCACTGGTTAATGTTTAAGGGTTAAAGGGTAATGAATTGACTCTTGAAAAACTGAGAATATTCCAGCTGGGGCCATCATCTGTTGTTCCAGAGTCCATCTTTAACCATTAACCTTTATCCTTTATCCTCAAGTTTTCAATGTTCAATGATGTCTGTCAGTTATTTTTAAGGTGGCAAAAGTAGTGAAATTTCGGGGGAATTGCTAATTTTGCGGCCAAAATCATTCATTCTAACGGTAAAAATGAAAATTACACTCGCGGTCATCGGTAAGACAGAGGTAGGATTTATCCGTCAAGGCATCGAGGACTATGTCAAACGGTTGCAGCATTATGTGCAGTTCGATATCCAGTACATCGGCGACGTGAAGGGCACGCGCAACATGAGCGGGGCGCAGCAGAAGGCGGCCGAGGGGCGCGCCCTGCTGTCTGCCCTCGACAGTAGCGATCATGTGGTGTTGCTCGATGAGCACGGCACCGAGCGCACCTCGATGGACTACAGCCAGTGGCTGCAACGGCGCATGGCCAGCGGATGCAAGCGGCTGGTGTTCGTCGTGGGGGGACCTTATGGTTTTTCGCCCGAGGTGTATGACCGTGCCAATGAAAAGATTTCGCTGAGCAAGATGACTTTTCCCCACGAGCTGGTGCGTCTCATCTTTGTCGAGCAGCTCTACCGGGCGATGACCATCTTGCGCCACGAGCCTTACCACCACGAGTAGTTATCAGTTAAGAGTTAATAGATAAGATAGATTTTCAGTTGTGTTTAATCACGGTATTGATGACAAGATGATGAGAAGAGCAACCATTTTGCTGCTGGCGGGCTTCCTGCTAGCTACCGCGGCAGCCAGCGGCCAGAGCCGCTCGCACTACAACTCGGCAAGAAACAACTTCGGAGGACTGTACCCACATCCTGGCATGCGCATGGCAGGACGATACAAAGCCATCGAAGAGGAACGTCTAGTCGAGGAGAACGCATCGATGGCAACGGCCATCAGCCTCGACACGACACACGTGGGCAGCGCCGCCTACCGCTACCAGCTGCGCCTGGCCAATCTCAATAACAAGCAGGGCAAGAGCATTTCGGTCAAGAATCCCATGACGGGAGGCAAGACGCAGCTCACTAGCACCCAGTGGGGCCTCGTGTTCAACCGCGACGAGCTGGGCAATTACTGCGCCGTGGTACTCAGCTGCGACAACAGTGCCCCGCTCGACGACATCATGGATGTCCGCTCGATGCTTGTGTCACTGATTCAGAACATTGACGGTACCGTCAACACCCTCGCCACGACCACAGTCACCCACGGAGTGTCACTCGAGGATGGCCTGAACACGATCAGCGTCGATGTCGGACCCTCCAGCGTCAGGGTTTCGCTGGGCAAAAGTGAACTCAGCCAGCTGCTTGAAGCCCAAGTAACAAGGCCTGCTGGCCCTGTTCAGGTGGGTTATCTGGTAGGGCCTGGAGCCAGCGTCTCGATTGACCGCGCCGTGCTCACCATCGACGGTAGCGGTCAAGCAGCAGTGACCCCATCCACATGGACACGGCAGAGCCTTGACCAACATCTGGCTCAGAGCACCGACCCGCTGGAGGGGTACTGGAACTACCTGGATCGTGATATGCAAGATGACTGGCTACGGCTAGGCGGCCGATATACCCTAGCCACCGTCCGTACCGCCGACGGCTATGACCTGATTTACATCGACGGTGCCCAGGTCATGAAGTCCCAGTGGCAGACGGGTATGGTCAAGGGGCACATCAGCAGGACCATCTTCGGCGGCAACTACGACTTGACGTGGACCGATGCCACCATGGAACCCATTGGCGGTCAAGATGCCTATGCGACCATTGAGGGAGGATCCATCCTGACCCTGTACTTCCCTGTCTATAAGAGCCAGGTGCGTTTCTCCCGAGTAATCAGAGACTAATCAGGAATCAGGAATTATGAATTAGGAATTAGGAATCAGGAATTAGGAATTAGGAATTAGGAATTAGGAATTAGGAATTAGGAATTGGCATCCGCATTCAACTGAAAACTGACAACTGAAAACTGACAACTGAAAACTGACAACTGAAAGCTGTATACAAAAAAAATTTGCGGGATTGGATCGAAGTGAGTAATTTTGCACCCGTTTTTCAGGTCAAGAAAGAAGCAAAACCGACAATTAAATAATAATAATTTAACAACCTATCATTCAGAACAACAATGAAGAAGATGACAATGATTCTTGCCGCCATGCTGGCCATTGCCCAGATGAATGCGGCTCCCGCTGATGCGGTTCCCGCAAGTGAGGTTCCTGCAGCTGCCACCGTTGCCGCCGCCGCTGATGATGACAGCGACAGCGAGTCGGCCTACAAGACCCCGTTTGCCAACGACGAGAACAGCACCAAGCACTGGACGGTGACCACGAGTGGCTTCTACATCGGCATGGGCGTGAAGCACAATTTCGACATGATCAATAACAGCTTTGAGGTGGGTCTGCTCAATGCCGCTGCCGTGAATTATAACAGCCTGCATGGCCAGCAGCTGTCGCTGGGCGTGGGTATCCACCACCGCTCTTACAGCATGAAGCGCCCGCACATGCTCACGCGCGACAACCAGGGCGTGGTCAGCCTGACCGAGTATCCCTCGACCAACGTCGATGAGATCAAGAAACGCTCGTCCAACCTGAACGTGTGGTCGGTGCAGTTCCCCCTGATGTTCACCCAGAAGATCTACAAGAAGCTGGACATCACCGTTGCCGGCATCATGAACTGGAACGTGAACGCGCGCGCCGACAACCACTGGGAACTCAACAAGGTGGAGACCGACACCCGCTACAAGGGTCTCAAGCAGCAGAAGGTGAACTTTGACGTCATGGGTGCCTTGTCGTGGAACTCCCTGGGCATCTACTGCCGCTACAGCCCCGGCAAGTTCTTCAAGGAAGGCTATGGCCCCGAGATCAAGAACACGTGGACGATGGGCATCACCCTGGGCTTGTAACTTGGAATTAGGAATTAGGAATCAGGAATTAGGAATTAGGAATTAGGAATTGGCATCCGCATTCGACTGACGACTGACAAATGAAGACTGACAACTGACGACTGACAGCTGAAAACTGAAAACTGACTTTATATCGGAGACCTCTGATCATTTTCTGGGGGTTCTCCGATTTTTTTTCATCCTTGTTGTTACAAAAAAGCACTGACTGCGTTTATTGAATAGAAGCCAGCAATTGACAATGAAGCAGACCGACCGCATCACCAGCGCATTCATGGCCCTGAGGGAGCAGATGCTCTCGCTGGCCGAACGCATCACGGGCAACCGCGACGATGCTGCCGATGCGGTCCAGGACGCCTTTGTCAAGCTGTGGCTACAGCGAGGTCGGTATGAAACCAGCAGCCATGCCAGCGGTGCGGGCATGACGGCCGTCAGGACAACGAGCATCGACATGGCGCGGCGCAACAGCCGTCGCTCGGGTGAACCCATCGAACAAGCGGCCACTGCCACCGAGGAGGTCACCGACGACGGGCGCAGCCTGGCCTACCTGCAGGTGCGGGCCATTATCGACAAGGAACTGTCGGCCACCCAGCGCGCCATCATCGACATGAGGGAGATGCAAGGGATGGAATTTGACGACATCGCAGCCCGATTAGGGATGCGGCCAGCCACTGTCAGGGTGGAATTAAGCCGAGCCCGCAAGCGGGTTAGAGAGATTTACCATAAGAGAAAGGAGAGTTGAATCATGAAGGAATTCAAGCCCATCAATAGCCAGCAAGAGCTGGAACGTCTCATCGAGCGGTATTTCGACGGGATGACGACTGTAGAAGAAGAGGATGCCATGAGGCTCAAGCTGGCCCATTGCCCATGGAGCAGCCAGGCCATCGACGATGCCAAGGCCGTGATGGGTTACTTTGCAGTACATAGCTGTCAGCAAGGGCGGCATGCCACACGCGGCATGGGCCAGCGCAGCATCGGCATCGCCGCTTCTGTCGCCATCATCCTTGCCATTGGCGGGTTTGCCATCTGGCATCAACAACAGGCGAGTGACATTTGCATCGCCTATGTCAACGGAGAAGTGGTTCGAGACAATGACAAGGTCATGACCCTGGTCAATCAAGACTTGAACAGGATGGACAATGCCACCAATGCCATGGCCGAACAGCTCTCCAGCCTGGGCGAAGCCCTTGAACTTGACAACGAATAAAAACGACAATCGATATGAAACGAATCACCATCATTATCCTGACCTGCCTACTGGCCACCATGGCAGCAGTGGCCCAGAACGGCCTGAACATCAACCGCCTGTTTGACGGACGATACAAGAAGGCCGCAGGAGCTACCGAGATCATCGTCACGGGGAGCCAAGCGCGTGAAATAGGCCTTACAGTCTATCACAGCGTGAGTGTTACCGACAAAACGCAGGCCGAAATCATCGAAAACCTTGTGGTGAAAGACGGAGCCCAAGCCGTCGACAAGGAAGTGGAGTATCGCAACGGGCAACTGTATTACGGCTTTTACACGATGCCCAGGCAGAAGCGTGCAAACCGTTACATCTTCTTCCTTAACCAAAATCTGGCACGTAAGTCGCCCAAGAATGTTGTAACGATCATCTACATGGAAGGCAACGCCAGTGCCGACAGAATCAAGAAACTCATCAGGAAATAATAACTAACCAATAACATAAGAAAATGAAAAAGATTTTACTTTTATCCGCTACAATGCTTGTTGTCATGTCACAAGCACAGGCCGCCACACCCGATACGGTGAACATCATCGAACAGCCCAATCAGGTCATTATCACCGAGACACCAACAGGCTCACTGGTAAAGGTGATAGGTTCAAAGGAAAAAGATGATTATAGTTACACCTATGAGATGCGACACTCGGGAAACGACACAGTTCACACATCGCAGTCAACCGACTGGGAGCTGAATCTGCCGTTCAAGAAGAGCAGCGACAAGGAATATCACTGGAGCATTGTTTGTTCAGGATTATACTTCGGAGCAGGACTTGGCACTTCTTATGATCTGGTCAACAACAGCTTCAATTGGGGTATCCTCAACTTCGCCAGCCTCAATTACAACACCCTGCATGGCCAGCAATTCTCGATTGGCGTAGGCTATGACAACAAGCGGTTCTCACTCAAGCGCCCCAACAGTTTTGTCATGGATGAGGTAACCAACATTGTGGGCATCGAGTCCTATCCCGAGGGAACCGTTGACCGTTCATCAATCATCTCGGTCAGGGCCATTCAATTTCCGCTCCAGTTCCAACAATTCATCGGGAAAAAATTCCACATTACCCTAGGCGGAACCATGAACTGGAACGTTTATGCCAAGTGCAACACCCATTACAAGGTCAACAAGACCCACCATGACGTGTCTTATCGCGGGATCAAGCAGGAGAAGCTGACCTTTGATGTCTATGGCGCATTGTCCTATAACCGCATTGGCATTTATTGCCGCTATAGCCCCTGTAGCGTGTTCAAGAAAGGCTTTGGCCCCGAAATCAAGAACACCTGGACTCTAGGCGGCATCATCGCTCTCTAGATAGCCCTATCACCGCAAAAAATAACAATCCCGGGAACAGTACCTCATAGGAGTTCTCGGGATTTGATTTGCAACTATGTGATTACAAAATATCTGAAATCATCTGGTTTATGGTAGACTTCATTGGAGGCAGGTCCTCTTTAATAGTCATAAAGACTACTTCGGCATCAATTTCAAAGTAATGATGAGCAATTTTGTCTCTCATCCGCATAACACCACCCCAATAAACCTCAGGATACTTTGGTAATAATTCACCGTTAGTCAATTTATCAAGTCCTTTTACCGCTTCTCCCAGCGCAATGAGATTCATACATATTGCATCCAGACGCATCGCGCCATCAGGAGAAGATAGCAATTCGTCCACATCGCAAACCACCGACGCGCGTTCCTGAATCGTGTCGATGGCTTTACTGATTTTGTATAGGCTATCAACGGCTATTTCTTTGTCAAACATAGAGTGCCTCTTGTTGAATGCGTTGTTTTAATAGTGAATTCATGTTGTTGCGGACCCGAACCAAATCAACTCGGCAACCAAGCAGTTGTTCTAGTTCAGTTTGAATCAGGTCAAGCGTGAGTAGTGATGGGGCTTTCCCCTCGTAACATATATCCACATCGCTAAAATCAGTTTGCTCGTCTCGTGCAACCGAACCAAAAATGCCAAGGCGGGTCAACCCGTATTTGGCTTCGGCCGTTGGCTTGTAAATGGCTAACAGATGCAGTATTTCAGTTTTATTCTTCATCGCAAACGAACTAAACGAATTTGCAAATTTACAAATAAACTGTTAATTGACAAATGTTTGGTTGATTCTTTTTACACGTGAGGGTTGAAGCGTTTCTCGTCGGCGACGGTGGTTGTGGGGCCGTGGCCCGAGGCGATGACGGTTTCGTCGGGGAGCGTGTAGATTTTCTCGCGGATGCTGTTCAATAGCTGGGCCATGTCTCCGCCCCACAAGTCAGTGCGCCCCACACTGCCGTTGAAGATGGTGTCGCCGCTGATGAGCAACGCGCTTTGCGGCAGGTAGAAGGCCAGTCCGCCAGGGCTATGGCCCGGCACATGCAGCACCTGGATGGTCTCGTCGCCCAGCTGTAAAGTGTCACCGTCGGCCAAGTTGCGATCGACCGTCAGTGGATCCACCTCGACATTGATGCGGAAATGTGCCACTTGGTCAGGCAGTTCCCGTCCTAGTGGGTTATCCAGAGCGCTGCCGCAGATGTCGGCTCCCGTCTTGCCGGCAAGCCAACGGGCACCGGTAATATGGTCAACGTGGAGGTGGGTGAGCAGGATGTGCTTCACGTTAAGCTCCTGGCCTTCTATAAACTTGGTCACCATCTCGCGCTCGGCCTCGCGCATCATGCCTGGATCAACGACCACGGCATCACGAGAATCCTCGTCCCACAGTATATACAGGTTCTCGCCAAACGGGTTGACGGTCATCATTGTCGCATTGATCATAACGGCAGGTAAAGTACTTTCTTGGTTTTGAAAAAATCTTCTTTGAAATAACTCGACAAGTCGTCGATGAGCACCTTGTTCTTGAACTTGGCCACCTCGCCGCTCAGGTCGCCGCCCTTGAGGCAGA